>NZ_CP010869.1:1654687-1985625 GCF_001305615.1 Actibacterium sp. EMB200-NS6 | reverse complement strand
GCGGGCGCCGCGCCGGGGTGCGTGAGAACATCTGTCATGGATCTGCCTGCGCCTTCTGCCGATAGGGTTGCTGGCGAAACCGTACCCGTGATCCGGCGAAGCACCCGGAGCCTCGGCACGGGGCATCCGCCCGGTTGCCTTGCAGATGGGCAGGCCCGGGCAGGGATGCAAGTAGGCCGTCCGGTTTACGATGAAGGCGGATAGCGCCCGATCAGGCCGGTCTGTCGCCGGGCGGCGCGCAGGATCGCAAGCGGCCCCGGTGTCTTCCAGCCGCGCTGCCGGTTCATCGCGCCGATCTCGAAAAGCATGCGCTGATGCGCGAGCAGCCGGCGGTAAACCTCAAGCAGCGGCGTCTTGGGATCCCACGCGCTGATCGATTCGCTGCCCGCGCCGTTGATCTCTATGATGAGGAAATCCTCGCCCTCCTGCAGCCGCTCCATCGAGGCGAAGCGGATGTCGTAGCGGCCATAGTGGAACTCCGGCATCGACCGCGAGATCGCATCGAAACGTTCCGAAAGCGCCGGCGTGATCTGCGCGCCCGCGTCGCGGTAAAGGCCGCCGACCCGGATCGAGCCGATGAAGGAAAGCCGCACGATCTCTCCCGCGCCGGGAATCCGGTTCAGCATCTGTTGCGTCAGGCCTCCGTGCCTGTTCTGCAGGCCGAAGTGCAGCCCCGCCTTCCACGATGCGCGCTGATCGGCGAGGATCAGGTCACGGACCGTCTGCACCCCGTCACCGATCACATGGGGGAAGTAGCGCAGGGTAAGCGCCACGACCTCGCCCCGTTCCTGATCCGGCCGGCGCACGTAGAAAACGCCTGCCTCGCCCTCCCACGGGGCCAGCTGCTGCAGCATCAGCGTGGCACCCGCGGGGAAGGCCGCCACATAGGCCAGCAACTCGGCCTCGGTGGCGAGGGAGCGCACGCCGTAGCCCTGCCAGCCGATGTCGGGCTTGGCGACAAGCGGGAAGGTCAGGCCGTTTTCCCGGGCGAGGGCGGCGGCCCGGCGCCCGTCTGCGGTGCCGTCCGCCGATCCGCGCGCCATCATCACATAGGGCGCGATCCATTGCCGGGCCTCGCCTGACACCATGTCGAGATACACCTGTTTCGACTCGCCCCAGAGCCCGCCAACCTCGATCAGCGGGTTGACCAGCGTCGGAAGCGACAGGCTGCGATACCTGGCCGAGAGCCAGAGCCACTGAAACGCCATCGGAACGTAGAAGAGTTTCGGCGGGATCCTCTCCGCCAGCCCGATGCGCGAGGAGAGGGCGCCGAGAGACGGCATCCCGGCATGGCTTTTGCCGACCCCTTTGATGGCTTTTCCGGCCTGCCGGAACACCCCCGCAAACCCGAAGCGGCCGACACGCAGCATCAGGCCCCACGGCGGGTTCCGCGCCCGGTTGGTGATCAGGATCACCAGAATGGTGAGGGTCAGAACCCACGCCCAATAGCCGGCCCCCGAGAGCACGTCATCGCCGAAGCGGACCACGAGCCAGAGCAGCGCGGGCAAATAGACCGCGGCCGTCGCCATCGTGATCAGCGCGAACACGGCGGTCCGCACCCCCAGAAGGCCGCAGCCCACATAGACCGGGAAGATGACACCGGGGACGATCCGCGCGACGATCATCGCCGCCGGCACATGGCCCAGCAGCCACGCGTTGGCCCGCTCGACCCTCGGGTGCAGCAGGAGCCGCCGAAGCCGGTTGTTCCGCCGGGCGAGCCTGCCAAGGCCGAACAGCAGGAAATCACTGGCCACGATCCCGGCGTAGAGGCTTGCCAGGGCCAGCCCGAACGGCAGCCGCTGCTCGACGATGAGAAGGCCGCCGACGACGATGGCGACATCCTCACGTGCGAAGGGCGCCAGAAAGAGGATGAGCGCCTCGATCGGCCGCGAGCTTGCCATGTCGAGCAGGGTCTGAAGGATGTCGAGCATTGTCAGCGGTGCCTGTAGGACGCTCGGTCAGCCATCATCTTGCGCATAGGCCTCTTTCTAGGCCGATCACGGGGGAACGGCAGCCTTTGAAAACAGCGGGTTGCCGGATGGAGCGCACCTGCTTCGGGCACGCTACCCGAACCTGGAAAATTAGTCGAGGCGGCAAGATGCCAGAAAGCCGGGCGCCGCCTTGCCCGCCGGCACGGGGGCGAGGGCCTGGGCCAACGGGCACGGGCGTCCGGCGCCACTCCCCGTGAAACACGTCGCTTGATTCCGGACAGACCTTTCCGCGCCTCCGCCAGATCCGGCCGCCGCCTGGCGCTCTTTCAAGATCCCGATGATCCGTTCTTCGCTGAAACAGCTTATTTCCTGCTATTCTTCGCAACAACAGCAGCGGTTTGGCGGCGGAGCCGCTCTTGCCGGCAGGTCGGCGACCTGCGAAAAACCGCCAGTTCTCAACCGGTTCAACAGATTCATGTGGCGGTGCGGCGAAACTGGTCATAATTGGTCAGGGTCACGGAACTGTCATGTGAGTGAGTCGCATGCGCAGGATGACGTGTGTACGAAAGCAAGTTCGGTTCAATGTGTGTGCAATGTCTGTAAAGTCGCAGTCTTCTGAAGCGGGCCTGTCCCGCCTCACTCGTCGTACAGTTCTTTCCACTCTTTCGGGATCTGTGGCCGCTGTCGCCTTCGCGCGCCCGGCTCTGACGCAGGAGGCCGCCGCGCCAGAGCCGGGGGCGCCCGAAGCCGTGGCCCAGCCCGCCCCCGCGCCGGCCGAGCCGCAGCCGTTTTCCTTCGACTGGCTGGATGCGCGCATGGCAGAGGCGGCCCGATCCGATTACCGGGCGCCCGCCGATGCGGCAGAGGTGATCGCGGATCTCGACTACGACGATTATCGCAAGATCCAGTTCAATCCGGACCGCGCGCGCTGGCGCGACGACGGCGCGCTGTTCCGCGTGCATGCCTTCCATCCCGGCTGGCTGTACAAGCAGACCGTGGCAATCCACGAAGTGATCGACGGCACCCAGACGCCGATGAGCTTTTCCACCGAGGATTTCCTCTACTACGATGATCTCGCCGACCGTGTGCCCAAAGGTCAGGATTTACCGGGCGTGGCGGGCTTTCGTCTGAACACGCCGCTCAACCGCGCCGACAAGTTCGACGAACTGGTCGCTTTCGTGGGGGCGTCTTATTTCCGCGCTCTGGCCCGAGGCAGCAGCTACGGGCTGTCCGCGCGCGGGCTCGCGATCAACACCGGGCTCGGCGGCGAGGAGGAGTTCCCGCGCTTTTCCGAATTCTGGCTGGAGCGTCCCGCCGACGGGCAGGAAACCGCCGTGCTCTACGCCGCGCTCGACAGCCCGTCGTGCACAGGCGCCTACCGTTTCGTGATCCGTCCGGGCGCGGAAACCGTGATTGATGTGACCGCCAGGCTGCATTTCCGCCGCGATGTGGAACAGCTGGGCGTGGCGGCGCTGACCTCGATGTTCCTGTTCGACGAAAAGAATGGCGATGCCTTCGATGACTACCGCCCCCAGGTTCATGACAGCAACGCGCTGATGGTGGTGCGTCAGGACGGCGATGTGCTCTGGCGCCCGCTCAACAACCCGCCGCGGCTGGCCAGCTCCTACCTCACCGAGCCGAACCTCAAATCCTTCGGCCTGATCCAGCGCGACCGTTCGTTCGACGATTATCAGGACGCGGGCGCCCATTATCAGGATCGCCCGTCGGTGCTGATCGAACCGCGAGGCGATTGGGGGCCGGGCGCGATCCGTCTGGTCGAGATCCCCTCCGACCTGGAGGGCAATGACAATATCGTCAGCTTCTGGGTGCCGTCCGACAAACCGAAGGCGGGCGAGACGCGCGAATACGCCTACCGCCTGCGCTGGGGCGTGCTCGGCACCGACCGCGAGGGAGACCGCGCGTGGATCGTCAACACGCTGGTGGGGCGGGGCGGGACCTCGGGCGTGTCCGACACCAAGGCATCGGTGCGCAAGTTCGTGATCGATTTCGCGGGCGGGCTGATGGCGGGGCTGCCGGAAGATGCGGTGTTGGAACCGGTGGTGACCATTGCACGCGGGAAAATTCAACATATCGCTCTTTCAAAGATCGAAGACACCAACAAGTGGCGGCTTGTCATCGATGTAAATGGTGGAAATGAGCGACTGGTGGAACTTGTTGCCCATGTCGCGGGTTTTGGGAGAAAGCTCACCGAGACATGGATTTACCAATGGGTACGCGAATGACGACGCAGATCAGTTCTTCCGTTTCCGATGGAAACACCTTCGCCTTTGCCACGCGCAAGGCGGCTATCCTGCGCGAAGCCGCGCTTCCCCACGCGCCCCTGGTGATGCCGAGGCAGGTGATCGAGGCGCCCTTTGCCGGTGGCAGGACCCTGCATCGCCTGCTTATGGCGTGCGCCGCCGGGTTCGGTCGAACGGCGCGCGGCCGATAACGGATGATCCGGACAACGTCCTCCGGCGGTGCGCTGTCGGCGCGTGCGTTTGCGTTGCTCGTGAGTGTCGGCCTCGGGGCCGGCGCTGCGGCGCTGTTTTTGCAATTCGGCGCCGCCGACGGTTATCAGGTGGTCGACGGGGTGCGCGCGGCGCTGGTGTTCATCACGACCTTCTGGCTGGCCTGGGGGGCGATGCAATCGGTCGAGGGGCTGATTTCCGCGCGCAGGGCGCCCCCGCCGCTGGTCACGCCCATCACCACCCGCACCGCCATCCTGATGCCTGTCTACAACGAAGATCCGGCGGTGGTTTTCGCCCGTGTGGCGGCGATGGATGATGCGCTAACCCGATTGGGGCTGGCGGCGCATTTCGACTTCGCGATCCTGTCGGATACGCAGGACGAACGTGTGGGCGCCGAGGAAGAGCGCTGGTTCGTGCATCTGTGGGACGACCGCGCACAGGATGCGCGGCTGAAGGCGGGCAAGAAAGCCCGGTTCTTCTATCGCAGGCGGCCCCGCAACACGGGCCGCAAGGCGGGCAATATTCAGGATTTCTTTGAAACCTCGGGGGCGCATTACGATTTTGCCCTGATCCTCGATGCCGACAGCCTGATGGAGGGCGAAACCATCGCGGAGATGGTGCGACGGATGCAGGCGGCGCCACGACTTGGCCTGCTGCAGACGCTGCCGCGCATCACCGGCGCGCGCTCGCGCTTTGGGCGGGCGATGCAGTTCGCCGCCGGGTTCTATTCGCCGGTGTTCGCGCAGGGGCAGGCCGCCATGCAGGGCGTCACGGGGCCGTTCTGGGGGCACAATGCGCTGGTGCGCGTGCGCGCATTTGCCGAAAGCTGTGCCCTGCCCGAACTCAGCGGCCCGCCGCCCTTCGGGGGGCACATCCTCAGCCACGATTATGTAGAGGCGGCGCTGCTGGCGCGTGCGGGATGGTCGGTGCGCCTGGACCCCGACCTGACAGGCTCGTTCGAAGAGGGGCCGCAGAACATGATCGATTTCGCCAAGCGCGACAGGCGGTGGTGTCAGGGGAACCTGCAGCATGTGCGTCTTCTGTCGGCCCCCGGCCTCAGGGCGTGGTCGCGGTTTGTGTTTTTCCAGGGCATCCTGAGCTATATCGCGCCGCTGTTCTGGGTGATGTTCCTGGCCTCGAACCTCTACGCGACGGCGACCGCGCCCGAGCCGGATTTCTTTCCCGAACCGTTCCAGCTCTTTCCCGTCTTTCCCTCGGACCAGACGTCGAAAGCGGTCGGTGTCGCGGTGGGTGTGTTCGGTTTGCTGGTGCTGCCCAAGGTGCTGATCCTGCTGGACGCGATCATTCGCGGGCGGGTGGAGGGATTCGGCGGGCGGTTCATGGCCCTGCGCGGCATGTTGAGCGAATTGCTGATGTCTTCGATCAACGCGCCGATCATGCTGATGTGGCAAACGCGGGCGGTGCTTCAGGTGCTGATGGGGCGCGACGGAGGCTGGCCGGCGCAGACCCGCGGCGACGGGCAGCTGACGCTGCCCGATGCCTTTGCCGCGGGCTGGTGGATCCAGCTCTGGGGCGGCGCCGTCATTTTCCTCACGCGGAGCCTCGCCCCCGATCTCATGCTCTGGGTGCTGCCGATCGGGGTGCCGCTGGTGCTGGCACCGCTGGTCATCTGGGCCAGCTCGCAGCCGTCCGCGCCGCCGCTGTTCCTTACGCCCGAAGAAACCTGCATCCCGCAGGTGATCGCCGACCATCGCCGGATCGTGACCCTGTGGACCGGCTCCGCGCCTGCCGCGCCCGCTTCTGCCGCCGATGCCGTTGAAGTAACTGCCTGAGATGCCCCCGACCAAAGCTCCGCTGGGCGCGCCCGCGTCGACACGTGACCCCCGGCTCGACTTCTTCCGTGGTCTCGCGCTGGTGATGATTTTTATCAACCACGTGCCGGGCAACCCGCTGGAAACCCTGACCAGCCGAAATTTCGGCTTTTCGGATGCGGCCGAGGGCTTTGTGTTCATGTCGGGGATGGCGGCGGGGCTGGCCTATCCCGCGGCCTTTGTCTGCCTGCCGCTGTGGCGCGCCGTCGCGAAATGCTGGGGCCGGGCATGGACGCTTTATTCCGTGCATCTGGTGATCTCGGTGATCTCGCTGGCGATCATGCTGGGCGCGGCCTACTGGTTCGGCGCGGATCAGATGCGGACGCTCAACAACGTCGCCCCGTGGATCAGGGCGCCGGAGAAAGCGACCATCGGCATCGCGACGTTGGGGCATCAGTTCGGCTATATCAACATCCTGCCGATGTACGCGGCGCTGCTGGTGATGACGCCCGTGATGATCCTGATCGGCCAGCGCAATATCTGGGTGATGCTCGGGGGATCGTTCCTGCTGTGGGTCATCACCGGCGAGGCGCGGCTGAACATGCCGGCCTTCCCCAATGAGGGAGGATGGTTTTTCAACCCGTTCGCCTGGCAGTTTCTGTTTGTCATCGGCCTTGCCACGGGGATGCGGCTGAAAACGGGCGAGCGGCTGTGCCCGAATGTAACGTGGGCACGCTGGCTGTCGCTGGCGGTGCTGGTGTTCGTTCTGGCGTGGGTGAAGATCGGCGTGATCCGTGACCCATGCAATGCCGCCCTCGGTTTCTTGCAGGACCACGGCTGGCCCTTCTATATCGTCAGCTTCGACAAGACCTTCCTTGCCGCTCCGCGCCTGCTGCATCTGCTGGCGCTGGTCTATTTCCTTTCGACCCAGAGGTGGGTGATGCACCTCTCCGCCAGCCGCTGGGTCTGGCCGGTACTGTTGATGGGGCGGTTCGGCCTGGCCTGTTTCGCGCTCGGCACGGTGCTGTCGATCCTTGGCCAGTCGATCCAGGCGGCGTTGATTGACGGTACCTGGGTGTTCGACATGGGCTATGTTTTCCTGGGGCTGGCGGTGCAGATGGCTTTCGCGCGGGTAAAGTGGCAACTGGCGAAGCCACCGGCCGAACGATAGCCGCGTGGCGCGGCTGCCGGGGCGGCGGGTCCCGGGCATGCACGCCCACCGGCTGGGAGCGGAAAGGCACCTGAACCCGCGCGGAACCGTGTCAGGGCCGATTGTGGCATCGATAACGTCTCGGCCTATGCCGCGCTCGCGGTTGTCGTGCCGATCACGGCCAGACAGTCGCCGGTCTGGATCAGCCCCGGAAAGTGGCGCGCCGCAAGAATGCCGGCCCGCTGGGCAAAATATTCCAAAGGCACGACGCCGGTTCTGTCAACGGGCCAGATCTTGGCGATCGGCTGCCCCTGCGAAACCTGATCGCCCAGATCCACAAGGGGTTCGACAAGCCCCTCGGAGGTTGCGAAATGGTAGCAATCATTCCCCGGCATATCGAGCATCAGGGACGGCTCGCGCTCGATCTCGCCGCGCAGGATGCCCGCGTGGATCAGCACGTTGCGCGCGCCCTTGCGGGCAATGCGCGCGGACCGCGCCGTCGCGGTGCCGCCGCCGCCAAGCTCGGTGGTGACGAAGACCTTGCCCTGCATCTCGACGGCGGTGTCATACATGCCGACATTGTCGATCTCGCGCAGCATCAGCGTATAGGGGGCGTTGAAGGCCTCGACCGCCGCGATGCAGGCTTCCTGCTGGGTTTGCGTGTCCAGATAATGCGCGCAGGCAAAGGGCAGGAAATCCAGCGTCTTGCCGCCGGAATGATAGTCGAGAACGATGTCGGCCATGGGTACGAGAATATTGTGAAAGTAATCCGCGATCTTTTCTGTCGCGCTCCCGTCCGCACGTCCGGGGAAGATCCGGTTCAGGTTCATTCCGTCGATGGGAGATACCCGTGTGGCGGCCCGGAAGGCCGGAAAGTTCATGTAGGGCACAATGATCACCCGGCCGGTGATTTCTTCGGGCTGCAGCTCATGCGCCAGCCGTTGCAGTGCGATCGGCCCCTCGTATTCGTCGCCGTGATTGGCGCCGGTCAGCAGGGCGGTGGGCCCGTCGCCGTTGCGCACCACCGTCACCGGGATCATCACCGCGCCCCAGGCGCTGTCGTTGCGCGAATGCGGCAGGCGCAGAAAACCGTGATGTTTGCCGTCCTTCTCAAGGGGAACGGTCGGGGTAATGGGGTTCGCGTTCATCCGTCTTTCACCATCAGCTTGCGGGGCACATCGGCAAGGCATTCGGGCGCGCCGTCGCCGATCACGATGCTTTCCGTGATTTCAAGGCCCCAGTCGTCCATCCACAGGCCGGTCATGAAATGAAAGCACATGCCGGGCTGCAATTCCGTCGTGTCGCCCGCACGCAAGGACATCGTCCGTTCGCCCCAGTCGGGCGGATAGGACATGCCGATGGGATAGCCGGTGCGATTGGTTTTCTCGATCCCGTAGCGGGCCAGAACCCCGAAGAACGCATTGGCGATATCCTCGCAGCGGTTGCCGGCGCGGGCCAGTTCAAGCCCCGCTTCCATACCCTCGAGCGTGGCCTTTTCGGCCTCGACGAAGGTGGGCGTCGGCTTGCCCAGAAACAGCGTGCGCGACAGCGGGCAGTGATAGCGATGCACCACGCCCGCGATTTCAAAGAATGTGGCTTCTCCGGCCTTGAGAGGGCGATCGTCCCACGTCAGATGCGGCGCCGAGGCATCGGCCCCCGAGGCCAGAAGCGGCACGAGGGCAGGATAATCTCCGCCAAACCCCAGCTTCGGGTCATAGCGCAGCCCGGCGTCATAGATTTCCGCGACCAGATCGCATTTGCGCATTCCCACTTCGGCCAGATCGAAGATGCGCGCATGCATCCGTTCGACGATCCGCGCGGCAGAGCGCATATAGCCAAGTTCGGCCTTGGATTTCACCGCGCGCTGCCAGTTGACCAGGGCGGTGGCATCTACCAGAACGCCCCGTGTCTGCCGGTCCAGCGCGGCATGGGCGGCGGCGCTGTACCAGTAGTTGTCCATCTCGACCCCGATGCGCCCGGCGTCCCAGCCCCGTTCGGTCAGCTTGGCGGCCAGGTAATCCATCGGGTGGCGCTCGGTCGATTGCACGTAGTGGTCGGGATAGCCGATGATATCGCCGTCGGCCATATAGCAGGTCCGCACCGCGCCGTTCGCATCCTGCCCGCGTCCGAACCAGACGGGTGCGCCGGTGGGTCCGATGATGACGCATTGATGCACGTAAAAGGACCAGCCGTCATAGCCGGTCAGCCAGGCCATGTTGGACGGGTCCGACACGATCAGGGCGTCAAGCCCGCGCGCCTCCATCGCCCTGCGCGTGGCCGCCAGGCGGGCCGCGTATTCGTCCGGTGTGAACAGAGGAGAAAGGTTGGGCATGACGGCCTCCGGTCAGGTGTTGAAAAGGGTACCAAGCCCCTGCGCGCGGGCACGGCGCAGGGCATGGATGGCGATCACGGTATCCTGCACGCCCGTCCCGGTCAGATCGGCGATGGTGATCTGTTCGGGGGTGGCGCGTCCCGGCGCGGTGCCTGCGACGATATCGCCCAGTTCGGGGAAACGGGCGTCTGCGGGCAGGGCGCCGCTTTGCACGGCGCTGCGCAATTCGCCCAGGGCCCGCGTCTGCGACAGGCGGTCGGGCACATAAAGATCGGCGCGGGCAAGGCTGGCCGGGTCGAGTTCGTTCTTGCCGTGCTGGTCTGACCCCATGGCGGTGACGTGCTGGCCCGGGCGCAGCCAGTCGGCCAAAAGGATGGGTCGCGTGGCCGGGGTGGTCGTCACGATCACATCCGCCTGTGCAACGCAGGTGGCGGGATCGGCGCAGGCGGTCGCCTTGATCCCCAGTTCTGCACCCATTTCGCGGGCGGCGGCATCGGCCCTGGCCGGATCGCGTGCCCAGAAGGTGGCACGGCGGATCGGACGCACGAGGCTCAGCGCGCGAAGCTGCATCCGGGCCTGCATGCCCGCCCCAAGGATACAGGCATGGGACGCATCCGCGCGCGCAAGGTGGCGCGCGGCCACGGCCCCGGCGGCGGCGGTGCGGATATCGGTCAGATAGCCATTGTCCAGCAACAGCGCCTGCACCTGTCCGGTGCGGGCGCAAAACAGCATCATAAGCCCCGAAGTGGACGCAAGGCCAAGCGCGGGATTGTCGAAGAACCCCGGCGACACCTTGATGGCAAAGCTGGGCAGCCCCGGCACATAGGCGGTCTTGACGTCGACCTCGCCATTGGCCTCGCGGATCGCCATCGACAGGATCGGCGGCATCACCACCGTTCCGGTGCCGAGCGCGCGAAACCCGTCCTCGACACACTCGACGGCCTGATCGTCCAGCGCGACGCAGCGGCGCAGATCGGCCTCGGACAGCAGGGTGATCTCGACCATCAGGCGCGCTGCTCCTGCATCAGATCCACGTCTTCGCCCGAGATCAGCCGATGGTGAAGCGCCATGTCGATGTTCCCACCGCTCAGCAGCACACCGACCGGTCCTTGCGCCGTGATCCGTCCGGACAACAGCGCCGCGACCCCGACGGCGCCCGCGCCCTCGACGATCTGGCGTTCCGCAAAGTAGCAGTGGCGTATGCCGGCGGCGATTTCAGGCTCGCTCAGCGTGACGACATCGTCCACAAGATCGCGCGCCATGGCAAAGCTGTACTGGTTCGCCAGGCCGATCCCGCCGCCCAGAGAATCCGCAAGCGTCGGCAGTTCATCCACCTGAACCGGACGGCCCGCGGCAAGGCTGGCCTGCATCGCGGCGCCGCGCTTCATCGAGATGCCGATGACCCGGATATCGGGGCGCTGCGCCTTGAGCGCCAGCGCCACGCCCGCGATCAGCCCGCCGCCCGAAAGCTGCACCAGCATCGTCGCCAGATCCGGCACGGCCTCAAGGACCTCAAGACCCAGCGTACCTTGCCCGGCGATGACGCGCGGGTCATCGAACGGGGGGATCATCACCATGCCGTCTTCCTGGATCATACGGTCCACCTCGGCCTGAGCCTCGTCTTGCGAGCGGCCGATGATGCGCGTCTCGGCACCCTCGGCGCGAATCGCCTGCAGCTTGTTGTCGGGCACCAGCGCAGACATGCAGATCACGCAGCGCACCCCGGATTTGCGCGCCGCATAGGCCAGCGCGCGACCGTGGTTGCCGGTAGACACGGCCACGACACCGCGCGCGCGTTCCGCAGGCGTCAGTTGCGCCACTGCGTTCGCCGCGCCGCGCAGCTTGAAGCTGCCGGTATGCTGGTGGTGTTCCTGCTTGAGCCAGACCGGCTGGCCCATATGGGTGCTGAGCGATGGAGAAGGGTCGCATGGGGTGGCCCGGACAATGCCCGCAACGCGCTGGTGTGCGCTTAGGATATCGGCAAGGACCGGTGCGTTCATGCGTGGCGCACCTTTTCCCCGAAGGCGTGGATCCGTCCGAAACCCGCCGGGATGGGCAATCCCGCAAGGCACAGCATGGCCCAGAAGCTGGCTTGGTTCGAGGTAATGACCGGCTTGCCCAGCTCTGCCTCGAGCGCGGCGATCAGCGGCACGGCGGGAAGGGCCGTGCAGGACAGAAACAGCGCCTCGGCCTCGGGGGTGTCGGCGTCGCGGGCCGCGGCCAGAATGGTCCGGGCGGACAGGCGCGCCATGTCACGGTCATCGGGCAGGCCAAGACAGGTGCAGCGCGCGACAGCGATCCCGGCCGCATCGAAATAGTCCAGCATCGGCGCGGTCGTTTCCGGCAGGTATGGCGTGAGAACCGAGATACGAGAGGCGCCAAGCGCCCGAAACGCCTGTGCGGCGGCAAGGATCGGCGTGACCACCGGAACGCCGGGCCGGGCCTGCCCGATATGTCGCGCGACCTCGGCGTCTCCGATCGCCACCGAGGCCGAGGTGCAGCCGTAACAGATCGCCGCAAGCGGTATGTCAGGCAACAAAAGCGCGGCGGCATCCGCAAGCTTGGGCGCCATCGCGCGCAGGTTCTCGGGCGTCGTGGGGTTGGCGAAGGGCACGCGCGTGACGTGCAGGGCCACGTCGTCTTGGGGCAACAGCCTGCGCGCGTCCCGCTCGATCGTCAGATCCGTCGCCAGCGCGATCAGACCCAGCCGCACGGGCCGACCGGGGGCGTCGAACTCCAGATCGCCGGCGAACTCCGAAACGATCCGGGGCGCTTGCGGGGCGGGGCGCGTCATACGACCAGAACCGGGCAATCCGAAAGCCCGGTCACCTTGTGCGAAACGCTGCCCAGCAGATACCCCTCGACCGACCCAAGCCCGCGCCGGCCAAGAACGATGAGGTCAACCTGATGGTCTTTCGCGAAGGCGACGAGCGAACGTGACGGATGCCCCGGTTTGACGAAGGCGCGGATATTGCTCAGCCCGGCGTTCTGCGCGACCGATTTTGCATGTTCCGCCACGCTTGTCGCATGTGCGCGCATCACGTCATCCATGTTCTCGGGCTCGGTGGGGCGGACCATGGAGAACGACGCTTCAAGAAGGCTGTGATGGCGGAAGACTGTCATGAGGTTCAATTCCGCGCCCCAGATCTTGGCAAGCTCGATCGCTTTCATCAGCGCCGCCTCCGCCCCTTTGGATCCGTCGAAACCGACAAGTATGCGTTTGAACACCGTGCGGCCCTCCGGTCAGTCGGCAAAGGCGAGATCGCGCAGGAACAGGGCGATCTGCGGAAAGAAAATCAACATCATGGATACGCCGAGCAGGATCACGATGAAGGGCGGCGTGCCCTTGATGACCTCGGCATAGGGGCGTTTGAAGACCGCGATGGCGGTAAAGATATCGCAGCCGAAGGGTGGCGTGGCCGACCCGATGGCGACCTGCAGCGTGATGATCGTGCCGACCAGCACCGGGTCCAGCCCGACGCTGTCGACCACCGGTGTGAAGATCGGCACGAGGATCAGGATGACGACGATCGGGTCGACGAACATGCAGCCCACGAAGAAGGCGATCGAGATGACGAACAGCACACCGATCGGCCCTATGTCAGAGATGCCGACGGCCGTCAGCATCTGCTGCGGGATCTGGGCGAAAGAGATGACCCAGGAAAACGCCGCCCCCGCCGCGACAAGAATGAACACGACGGCGGTGATCAGCCCGGTGGATTTGGCCGTATCATAGACGCCTTTCAGATCAAGCGAGCGGAAGATCGCGAATTCGAGGATCAGCGCGTAAAGCACGCAGACCGCCGCCGCCTCGGTCGGGCTGAAGATGCCGCCATAGATCCCGCCCACGATGATCGCCGGAAAGCCCAGCGGCCACAGCGCGCGCTGCACCGCGCGCAGCCGCTCGCCCCATGTGGCCTTGGGCTCGGTCGGCACGTTGTTTCGGATCGCATAGATCACGCTGTAGATCGAGAACAGCAGCAGGATCAGCAGGCCGGGCCCGACACCGGCGATGAACAGCTCGGCGATCGAGGTGTTCGAGACCACGCCATAGATGATCATCCCGATCGAGGGCGGGATCAGAAAGGCGATGTCCGAGGCGTTGATGATCAGCGCCAGCACGAAACTGTCCTTGTATCCGGCCTGAAGCATACGCGGACGCAGAGGCGACCCGATCGCGACGACCGTCGCCTGGGTCGAGCCCGAGACCGCGCCGAACATCGTGCAGGCCGCCGCCGTGGAAACGGCAAGCCCGCCTTTCACGTGGCCGACGAATTTCATCACCATGTCGATCAGCCGGTCAGCGGATTGGCCGCGCGTCATGATATCGGCGGCAAAGATGAACATCGGCACCGCGATCAGCGACGCGGGCCGGATCCCGGCCATCATCTGCTGCACCATGGTTTCCATCTGGCCAAAGCCGCCGAACACCATGAAAAAGCCGACGAAGGCGCCCATGATCAGCGGGATCATGATCGGAAACCCTAGCAACAGCAGGATGATCATGATCGCGAATATTGTGATGGCCATGCGCTAACCCTCAGATTTCGGTTTCGGTGTCGTCATAACCTTCGAGCACGCTGGTCGAGAGATAGATATCCTTGTCCAGCAGGTTCTTCACAGCCGTCAGCGCATATTGCGCCCCGGTCATGAAAAACCCCACAGGCACCCAAAGGTAGATGACCCAAACCGGGATCTGCAGCGATGGCAGCACGCGCCCCCGCGAGGCCAGCGTCACGATGTAGCTGACCGAGTAATAGCAAAGCGCGAACATGAGGATCGCGGTGATGATCGAGATCGCCACCATCAGGATCTTGCGCGCAGGCGCGGGCAGCGCGTCGTAGATCGCCGACATGCGGATGTGGCGCCCGTGCCGCGCGGCATAGCTGATGCCGGCAAAGGTGATCAGGACAATCAGGATGCGGTTCAGTTCTTCCGAGAAAAAGAGGCTCGACTGAAACACGAACCGCCCGATGACGTTCGAGATCGTGTTGAGCGCCATCAGCAACACGCCAGCGGCAAGCATCACCGCCTCGGTCCGGGCAATGGCAATGTCGATCATACCCAGAACACCGGGCAGCGCAGAGCCTTCGCCGCCCGTCACATCAGGATCCGTGGCGGCGGGCCGGGGCTGGTCTTCGGGATCTGCCGGGCTCATCAAAGCTTCTCCGTCATTCCTTGGGGGCATGCCCGCAGGGGCGGGGCGGCCGGTTGGCCGCCCCGGTCGGGCGGTTATTCGGCTGCCGCCGCGAGATCGGCTTTCATCTGCTCGAGGATCTTCTTGCCGCTGTCCCCGGTCATTTCGATGAAGGTCTCCTCGACGGTTCCGGCAGCGGCCTTGAAGGGCGCGCGTTCCTCTTCCGTCAGCACGATGACCTCCATTTCGGGCTTGGCCTTCTTGATCGCCTCAAGCGCCACCGACTCGAGATCCTTCTGATAGGCCAGGATGTATTCGAAGGCCGCGTCCGTGGCATTTTCGATCACCTGCTGGTCCGCTTCGGGCAGGGCGTCGTAGAAGTCCTTGTTGGCCATCAGGGCGGTGGTGAAGTTGTTGTGCCCGGCATAGATGATCACATCCGTCACTTCGTAAAGCTTGGTGGATTCGATGAACGAGGTGGGGTTTTCCTGACCCTGGATGATGTTGGTCTGCAGCGCGCCATACACCTCGCCCCACGGCAGCGGCGTGGGGGTCGCGCCGAACGCCTTGTAGCTTTCCACCAGCAGCGGGTTGGTCATGACGCGGAACTTCACCTCGTCAAGATCCTCGGGGCTGTGCACGGGCTTTTTCGTGGTCATCGCCACTTCACCCTCGGGGAACATCGTCAGAAGCTCCAGGCCCTGCGCGGCATAGAGTTCGGGGAACATCTCGTTCAGCGCGACGGAGTTGCGGAAAAAGCTGTTCAGCTGCTCGGTGTCGCCGGGCAGCAGATAGGGCACGAAAAAGACCTGCGCCTCGGGGATCAGCGATCCGGTGAAGCCCGGAGACTGATCGACGAATTGCAGGATGCCGGCCTGGGCCTGCTCCATGATATCAGCGGATTCGCCCAATGTGCCATAGGGGAAAAGCTGGATCGTGTGATCGGAATTGGCTTCGACCTCGGCCTTGAACTTCTGGGCGAATTTCCCCTGAACCTCTTCCAGCGCCTCTTCAAACGCATAGCGCCAGGTGTCGGCATGTGCAGCGGACAGGCCAAGGGTCATGGTTGCGACGGTTCCGGCGACAATCGCCGTGCGAATGGTCATTTCTATTCTCCTTTACGGCGTCGGGATCTGGCCGATCTCGATCACGCTGCAGTGTGGGAAACGGTGCTGAAAGCGCGCCTCTCAGGCCTGTTGCCTTGCAAGCTTGGGTGAGGCTGGCCATTGAAGAATGGTTTGTAAGCTGCGGCAATCAAATCAATCGATATATTAAATCATGACAATTTGACCGGGTTTCATAATCGACATTTCCGGGCGTTCGTTCTCTCGGAGCCCGGTTGGGTGGCGGTTTGCTTAAAAATTAATCCGTTTCATAAATTCGATCCGGGGCTTTCCCTTGTTCCGCCGGGCCGCTCAGCAATGTGGCAACGATGTCTATGCCGGTTTCAAAGGCTTTTTCGGAACGGTTCCCGACACAAAACCGGATGCCGGGATGATAGCTGGCGTCGTCGAGTGCGAACGGATTGCCGGGCGCAACGGCCAGCCCGCGTTCGCGCAGGCGGGCAACGACGGCAGCTTCATGCCCCGGCTCGGACAGCGGGATCCAGATGTGAAGGCCGCGCGGTGCGGCGCGGTGCCTTATCGGGCCCAGCCGATCCGCCGCGAACTGGTTGCGCCGCGCCAGCGCGCGACGCTGCCAGTGCAAAAGCTCTTCGGCTGTGCCCTCGGCGATCCAGCGCGCGCCGATTTCGCCCATCAGGGCCGTCGCCATCCAGCTCGTCGCGAGATGGCGATTGTTCGCGGCCTCTGCCAACCGCGGGGGAACGACAAGATATCCCACGCGCAGGCCGGGCAGCAGGCATTTGCTCAGCCCGGTGAAGTAAAGCGTCCTTTCCGGTGCGCGCATCGCCAGCGGGGCAGGGCGGTGCGGTTCAAGCGGGCCCCAGGCGTCATTCTCGACGATCATCAACCCGTGATGTCTGGCGACGGCACAGATCGCGTCGCGACGCTCGTTTCCCATGGTGCACGCCAGCGCATTCAGACCGGCCGGCATGGTATAGAGCGCCTTGACCTGCGTCGCGCTGCACAGGTTGTCGAGCGCTTCGGGCAGGATGCCCTCGTGATCCATTGGCAGTGCGGCAAGCCGGAGCCCGAGCGTGCGCGCCAGCGTCGGCAGCGTATGATGCCCCATCGCTTCGGTTGCCACCAGATCCCCTGCGGTCGTCACGCTTGTCAGGGCAACCGTCATGGCCGAGGTGCTGCCGTTGGTCATGATGACGCAGTCCGATGCGGTGCGAACGCCGCAACGTTGCAGCCAGGTCAACGCGGTCTGCACATGCGAACTATGCGCCGGCTGCGGGCGAAAGGACTGCAGCACGGCATCGGGCAGCGCGCTGGCCATGCCACCAAGCGTTTCGCTCATTTTCCGGGTGTGAAGCTCGGTCACGATCGGCGTCAACATGGAACAGTCGATGACTTTCTGCTCCGGGGTGACACGCTGATAAGGCGGCGCCGCCTCGCGCGCCGCAGTGGACACGAAGGTTCCGCGCCCGACCTCGCCGACAATCATCTGGATGCGGATCAGTTCCTCATAGGCGCGGCTGACCGTCTGAACCGACAGGCCCAGCTGATAGGCCAGTTCGCGGTGGGTCGGAAGCCTGTCGCCCGGGCGCAGGGCGCCGGTTTCAATGGCTGAAACGATCGCCTGGGCAAGGTACCGGTAGGCGGGTCGTTTCAGAGTGCCAGGGCGGGGAGGCCAGATTGTCATGCAACAATAGTTGGCGGGCACAGAAGAAATTGACAAGCCGGATCATAATTCGCAAGGGTGCGCGAATGTCAGAACATGCGCTCGATGATCGTGATATCGCGATCCTTTCGATCCTCGCGCGCGAGGGTCGCATCTCGAAGACCGAATTGTCGCGGCGGGTGAACCTGTCTGCAACGCCCTGCTGGCAGCGGCTCAAAAAGCTGGAAGCCGCCGGATTGATCACCGGCTATCACGCGGATATCGCGCTGACAAAGCTCGGTCCTCATGTGGTTGTCTTCGTGACGATCGAGCTGGAAAACCACCGCGCCGAGAATTTCCAGACCTTCGAGCGCACTATCCTGCGCTATGAAGAGGTGACCGCCTGTTGGGCGATCGGCGGGGGGTTTGACTATCTGCTGCAGGTCACCACGCGCGACATCGGGCGCTATCAGGATCTGATCGACGCGATGCTGGACGCCCGGATCGGGTTGAAGCGGTATTTTTCATATATCGTGACAAAGGCGGTGAAATCGGGCGGTGCGCCACCGTTTGACCTGCTCGTGAACGGCGCGCCCAGCAAGGGTTGACTGTCGGCGGGCGCCGAAATGGTGAAATCCTCTTTTTCCGGGCCAAGAAAAACGGAATCCTCCTCCCGTGTCAGAGGATGATGGTGCGTAGTCAAAACCCTGGAGCACCCGCGCGTGAACAGCCTGTCATCCATGCTGACCGATCCGGGCCTGTTGCATGAGGCCTCTTATATCAACGGGGACTGGGCCGATGCCTCCGACCGGATCGCGGTGCATGATCCGGCAACGGGCGGCGCGGTGGCCTGCATCGCGCGGATGGGGGCCGCGCAGGCGGCGTGCGCCGTGGATGCGGCTCAGGCCGCGTTTGGCCCATGGGCGCGGGCTTTGCCGCAGGAACGCGCGCGCCTGCTGCGCAACTGGTTCGATCTGATGATCGCGCATCGCGAGGATCTTGCGATCCTCATGACGATGGAGCAGGGCAAGCCCCTGTCCGAAGCGCGGGGCGAGATCGACTATGCCGCCGCGTTCCTTGAATATTACGCCGAAGAGACCCGCCGTCCCAATATCGAAAGCGTCACCTCGCATCTGCCCGATGCCGAGATGGAGCTGTGGCGCGAACCCGTTGGCGTGGCCGCGCTGATCACGCCCTGGAATTTTCCGTCCGCGATGATCACCCGCAAGGCCGCCGCCGCGCTGGCCGCCGGGTGCACGGTCGTCATCCACCCTTCGGCGCAGACGCCGCTTTCGGCGCTGGCGCTGGCGGACCTCGCGGCGCGGGCCGGGATACCCTCGGGCGTGCTGAATGTTGTCGCGGGCGATGCGGCCGAGATTGTGGGCACCTGGACCGCCGATCCGCGCGTGCGGGCGCTGTCCTTCACCGGCTCGACCGAGGTGGGCAAGCTGCTGTATCGCCAGTCCGCCGAGACGGTGAAACGTCTGGTGCTTGAGCTTGGCGGGCACGCACCGTTTCTGGTTTTCGCCGATGCGGATATGGATCTGGCGCTGGACGAGGCAATCAAGGCCAAATTCGCCACCTCCGGGCAGGATTGTCTGGGCGCCAACAGGTTTCTTGTCGAACGTCCGGCCTACGCGCGGTTCTGCGAAGGCTTTGCCACACGGGCCGCTGCGCTGACGCTGGGGCCGGGGATGACGGACCGCGATCTTGGCCCGCTGATGAACGAAGCCGCCGTGGCGAAACAACAGGCCCATGTGGCCGACGCGCTTGCCCGCGGCGCGCGGCTGCTGACCGGCGGTGCGCGTGATCCGCAGGGGCCGCTGTTCTTTCAGCCCACGGTGCTGGCCGACGTGCCCGCCGATGCACGCATCATGCACGAGGAAACCTTTGGCCCCGTCGCCGCCATCGCGCCCTTTGATACCGAGGAAGAGGCGATCACCCGCGCCAATGACACCGAATACGGGCTGGTCTCCTATGTCCACAGCACCGACCCCGCGCGGATCTACCGCGCCTCGCGCGCGCTGCAGTTCGGGATGGTGGCGGTGAACCGCACCAAGGTCACCGGCGCGCCCATTCCCTTTGGGGGCATGAAACAATCCGGCCTCGCCCGCGAGGGCGCCCGTCATGGGCTCGAGGCCTTTACCGATATCAAATATGTCTGCCGCAACTGGGCGTGACACGAAAGGAACGACAATGCTGACGAACGATCAACTGGCCGCCTGGGACCGCGACAATTTCTGCCACCCCTCGACCCATCTGGGGCAATTCGCGCGCGGAGAGGCCCCGCAGCGGATCATCACCGGCGGCAAGGGGGTTTTTATAGAGGATCGCGACGGCAACCGGTTTCTGGATGCCTTCGCCGGGCTTTACTGCGTGAACGTGGGCTATGGCCGCACCGAGATCAGCGACGCGATTGCCGAGCAGGCCCGCGAACTGGCCTATTACCACGCCTATGCCGGGCATGGCTCCGAGGCGTCGATCACGCTGGCCAAGATGGTGCTGGACCGCGCGCCAGATCACATGTCCAAGGTCTATTTCGGCCTGTCGGGGTCGGATGCGAACGAGACCAACATCAAGCTGATCTGGTATTACAACAACATCCTGGGGCGGCCCGCGAAGAAAAAGATCATCTCGCGCTGGCGCGGCTATCACGGGTCGGGGCTGATGACCGGGTCGCTGACAGGGCTTGAGCTGTTTCACAAGAAGTTCGACCTGCCGCTGTCACAGGTGATCCACACCGAGGCGCCGTATTATTTCCGCCGCCCCGACCCGGCCATGTCCGAGGCCGCCTTTACCGCCCATTGCGTCGCCGAGCTTGAGGCGCTGATCGCCCGCGAAGGCGCCGACACGATTGCCGCCTTCATCGGTGAGCCCGTTCTGGGCACCGGCGGTCTGGTCCCGCCGCCCGAAGGCTATTGGCCCGCGATTCAGGCCGTGCTGAAACAGCATGACATCCTGCTGATCGCCGATGAGGTCGTGACCGGCTTTGGCCGGCTTGGCACGATGTTCGGCAGCGACCACTATGGCATGACCCCGGATTTCATCACCATCGCCAAAGGGCTGACCTCGGCTTATGCGCCGCTGTCGGGATCGATCATTTCGGACCGCGTGTGGCAGGTGCTGGAACAGGGCACCGACGAAAACGGCGTGATGGGCCATGGGTGGACCTATTCCGCGCATCCCATTGGCGCGGCGGCGGGCGTGGCGAACCTGCGCCTGATCGACACGCTCGGCCTTGTAGACAACGCGGGCCACGTGGGCGCTTTGCTGACAGAGCGGATGCGCGCGGCAATCGGCGACCATCCCAATGTGGGCGAGGTGCGCGGCGAAGGCATGCTGTGCGCGGTGGAGCTTGTGGAAGACCGCGCCGCGCGGCGCTTCCTTGATCCGGTGGGGCAGATGTCGGGCAAGGTGGTCGCCGCGATGCACAGGAACGGCGTGATCGCGCGGGCGATGCCTCAGGGCGACATCATCGGCTTTGCGCCTCCGCTCTGCCTTGATGCGGACGAAGCGGATCAGATCGTGGCGGTGACGGCCCGGGCCATCACGGAAACATTTGGCTGACGGGGGGCGCAAGGCTCTGAAGTGGCCTTGCGGCTCGCTCTGAGCGCCCTGAACCGCGTGGTTTGGAGTCGGAGTTTTCCGATAAGCTTCGCTGGCCGGGAGAGGAGCGGAATCGCATGAAAACGCCAAGTTCCCGGAGGCGCACAGGGCGTTCAACTTGACGCGGGGTGAAGAAGGTACTCCGGTGGCCGAGATCTCCCGGCAGGCAAGGATCAGACAGGCAAGCTATTCAATTTGAATAAGAAGTCTCGCGGCCCTGTGCCCGATGTGACCCGCCGAACGCTCTGAGCGTCTGCCCGCAAGCTGAAGCTTGTCGACGAGATTCTGGTTGACTGGGGTGCGCAGGTCCGCCGGGCCCGCCGGGCGCCGCGGTTCGACATTTCGTGCCACCACGACACGTCCCGCCGCACGGGTCAGGCCGGCCTCTCAGGAGGGATCAACGAGATATGCGAGACCCCGGTTGTGCCTCGGAGTCTGCTTCAGACTGAAGACCGACAAGCCGGTGGAAGAGCGACGCAGCGACAAGCGGATTGAACTCTCCCCAGTGATGTCGCAGTCGCAGCAATGCGCGAAGCGCCCGATATTCGGGCAAACTGGTCAAGTTTCGGTTGCCATACGGGTCTCGATGAAAAAACTTAGCTTTCGAGTTCTCAAAACACATTGTTTTTCGGGCTCTGAAATTTCCTTTCATGTTGGGGTGGCGCGTCACCGGGCGGAACAATGATCACAACAGAAATACCTATCGTCTTTGACGGGCATAACGACGTTTTGCTCAAACTCTATCAAGCCGGTGGCGTTAGCGCCGCGGAGAGTTTCCTGAGCGGTCGCGATGGCGCGATCGACTGTCTCTCGGCCAAGGCTGGTGGGTTTGGTGGCGGTTTCTTCGCCGTCTATGTGCCGTCGCCTCAGGACCTCGAGTTCAAATTCGATCAGATGACGCAGGCGGCCTATGACCTGCCTTTGCCCGATCCGATCGATTGGCAGGACGCCTTTCCAGTTGTCATGGCGCAGGCGGCAATTCTGTTCGATCTCGAAAAGCGCGGCGCCTTGACCATCTGCCGGAGCGTCGCAGACATCCGCGCGGCCCTTGCGCAGGGGAGAATGGCGGCGATTTTTCATATCGAAGGGGCAGAGGGTATTGATGCCGATCTCAATGCACTCGAACTGCTCTATCGGGCCGGATTGCGTTCGCTTGGGCCCGTCTGGAGCCGTCCTACGATTTTTGGCCATGGCGTTCCCTTTCGGTTCCCGAGCACAGCGGACACCGGGCCCGGCCTGACGGAGCACGGGATCAATCTGGTCAAGCGCTGCAATGAGCTGGGGATCATGATCGATCTCTCCCATCTCAATGAGGCCGGATTTTGGGACGTGGCGCGCCTTTCCTCCGCGCCGCTTGTCGCCACGCATTCCAATGCTCATGCGATTTGCCCGCACAGCCGGAACCTGACCGACAAACAATTGGCCGCCATTCGCGAAAGCGATGGTATGGTGGGGCTGAATTTCGCGGTGGCATTCCTGCGCGACGACGGGCGCATGATATCCGATGTGCCGCTGACGCAGCTGTTGCGGCATCTCGACCATTTGATCGATCATCTGGGCGAGGATCGGGTGGGGTTGGGATCGGACTATGATGGCGCTGTGGTGCCTTCCGATCTGACGACCTGCGGCGGCCTGCCCAAACTGAGACAGGCAATGGCAGGGCATGGATATGGCGAGGCGTTGATCACCAAGCTGTGCCACGAAAACTGGCTGCGCGTGCTGGAAAAAACATGGGGGGGCTAACCCCCGAAAATTGCGCAGAGCTTACTACAACCGACCAACCGGAGAGGGTTAAAACATGAATGCTTTGAACAGACTACTCAGCGGCGCCGCAATTGGGCTTGCCGTAACCGTGACGTCCCTGGGTGCCTGGGCGGAAACGCCCGCCAATATGCTGGTCATCGCACACAGGATCGACGACGTGACCACGCTCGACCCGGCGGAGAGCTTTGAGTTCGCGGGCGGCGATATCAGCCGCAACGTCTATGGCCGCCTGGTCACTCTTGATCCGATGGATCTGGCGGCGGGCTATAAACCTGATCTGGCGACCGGCTGGGAGGTTTCCGAGGATGGCAAAACCATCACCTTCACCATGCGCGAAGGCGTGACCTTCCATTCGGGCAATCCGGTACGTGCAGAAGACGCGGCGTTTTCGCTGCAACGTGCGGTGATCTTGAACAAAACCCCGGCGTTCATTCTGACGCAATTCGGCTTTACCCCCGAAAACGTCACCGAGATGATCACGGCCGACGGCAATACGCTGACCCTCACCACGGACAAGAAATACGCCACCTCCTTTGTGCTGAACTGTCTGACGGCGACCATTGGCGGGATCGTCGACAAAGAGACGGTCATGGCGAATGAGGTTGACGGCGATATGGGCAACACCTGGCTGAAAACCAATTCGGCCGGCTCTGGCCCCTACAAGCTTGACGGCTGGAAGCCCAA
This sequence comes from Actibacterium sp. EMB200-NS6, assembly GCF_001305615.1. Classification (GTDB taxonomy): domain Bacteria; phylum Pseudomonadota; class Alphaproteobacteria; order Rhodobacterales; family Rhodobacteraceae; genus Actibacterium_A; species Actibacterium_A naphthalenivorans. The sequence continues at coordinate 1,962,051 of NZ_CP010869.1, read as the reverse complement.
CGAGAGCGTTTCGCTGTCGTCATATCCCGACTACTACGGCCGTGAGCCAAGCATGAAGCGGGTGATTGTGCGCCACGTGATCGAAAGCGCCTCTCAGCGGTTGCTTTTGGAACGCGGCGACATCGATATCGCGCGTAACCTGAACCCCGAGGATATCGCGGGCGCCTCGGCTGAAGAAGGCATCAAGATCGAGGACGAGCTGAAGGGCCGTCTGATGTATCTTGCGCTGAACCAGAACCACCCGGTGTTGTCCAAGCCGGAAGTGCGGCAGGCATTCAAATATCTGGTCGATTACGAGGGCATGAAAGACAGCTTTCTGAAGGGCCAGTACACCATTCATCAAAACTTCCTGCCGGCGACCTATCTTGGCGCATCTGACGAGAACCCGTTCTCCTTGAACATTGAAAAGGCCAAGGAGCTTCTGGCCGAGGCCGGTGTCGAAGGGCTCGAGATCGAAGCGGGCGTGCGTGAAGCGCAGGAGCGGATCGAGATCGCGCAATCCGTGCAAAATACGTTGGCGCAGGTCGGGATCAAACTGAACATCACCGTTGGTACCGCCAAACAGATCCTTGCGCGCTATCGCGCCCGCGATCTGGATGTCTATCTTGGTGCCTGGGGGCCGGACTACCCCGATCCCCAGACCAACGCGGGCACGTTCGCCTACAATCCCGACAACAGCGTCGAGGCCAATGCCACCGGCCTGCTGGCGTGGCGGACGGCGTGGAATCCGGGTGACTTGACCGAAAAGGTCGACGCGGCGGTGACTGAAACGGATCGCGATACGCGGATCAAGATGTATCAGGACATGCAGGCCGAATTCCGCGAGGTTTCGCCCTTCGTCATCATGTTCCAGCAGATTGAGCAATCCGCCCTGCGTGAAAACGTGATGAACTTTTCGACGGGGCAGGCCGTGACCTCTGCCGCGTATTGGCAGGTTACCAAGTAAATGGCCCTTGCCGACAATGCAGATACGAGGCGCCCGAACCGGGCGCCTCTTTCCAGAGCTTCGTGGTCGGTGATCAAGACCGTCCTGAGCACCATAGGCTCCGTCGCGGTGACGCTTTTGGGGCTCTTGCTTGTCACCTTTGTCATTGGCCGCGTCATGCCGATTGATCCGGTTTTGTCCATCGTTGGCGAACGGGCGTCGCAATCAACCTATGACGCCGTATTTTACGAGTTGGGCCTCGACAAACCGCTGCTGGTTCAGTTTCTGTACTACCTCTGGGATGTGCTGCATCTGGATTTCGGCATTTCGCTTTTGAATGCGCGCCCCGTGTCCGAGGACATCGTTCGCGTTTTTCCGGCCACGCTCGAACTGGCCACGGTCGGCATACTGCTGGGCGTCGTCATCGGGGTGCCTCTGGGCGTTCTGGCGGCCGTGCGCAAAGATTCGTGGATCGACCAGATCGCGCGTGTCGTCGCCCTGGTTGGCTACTCCATGCCGATTTTCTGGCTGGGGCTGATGGGGCTTTTGATCTTTTACGGCATTCTGGGATGGGTCGGAGGGCCCGGACGCGTCGGCATCTTCTACGTTGATGTGGTTCCGACCGTCACCGGCTTGATCCTCGTGGACAGTCTGCTCGACGGAAACATCGAGATATTCAAGGATGCTTTCAGCCATATCATCCTGCCTGCGTCCCTGCTCGGGTATTACTCGCTTGCCTATATCAGCCGGATGACACGCTCCTTCATGCTGGAACAGATGAATGCCGAGTATATCACGACGGCGCGGGTAAAGGGCCTGTCGGAATGGGATGTGGTTTGGAAACACGCCTTCCGGAACATCCGCGTGCAGCTGATCACCGTGATCGCGCTGAGTTACGCGGGGCTTCTGGAGGGATCGGTGCTGACCGAAATCATCTTTAGCTGGCCCGGCATCGGCAGCTATATCACCACCGCGCTTCTGAGTGCGGATATGAACGCCGTACTCGGCGGCACGGTCGTGGTCGGGTTGATCTTCATCCTGCTCAACATCTTCTCTGACCTGCTCTACAAAATATTCGATCCGAGAGCGAAATAGTGTCTGACAGGCAAACCCTCAGAGATTGGCTTCTGACAGAGACGCCTACGTCGCGCCGGCATGCAAAACTTTCGGCGCTCTATCATGGCTGGCTGACGTTTCGGTCGAACTCGATGGCGATGCTCGGGCTGGCCATTCTTGTGGCTCTGGTGCTGACTGCGCTGTTCGCTCCGCTGCTCGCGCCACTCGATCCGTTCGAGCAAAACCTCAGCCAGCGGCTTTTGCCGCTCGGGGCCGAAAATCATCTGTTCGGCACGGACAGTCTTGGCCGGGACATTCTGTCCCGGCTGATCTATGGCGCACGCATCACCCTGTACATCGTGGCGCTCGTCGCCCTGATCGCCCCGATCGTCGGGCTTCTGGTCGGAACGGTCTCGGGCTATGTCGGCGGATGGATCGACACGGTCCTGATGCGCGTCACCGACATCTTCCTTGCCTTCCCGAGACTGGTTCTGGCTCTGGCCTTCGTCGCGGCGCTTGGCGCGGGGATCGAAAACGCGGTGATCGCCATCTCTCTCACCGCATGGCCGCCCTATGCCCGCATCGCGCGGGCCGAAACGCTTACCATCCGTTCCTCGGATTACATCAGCGCGATCAAGCTTCAGGGCGCAGGGCCGCTCAGGATCATCACCAAACATATCTGGCCGCTGTGCATCTCCTCGCTCATCGTGCGCGTCACGCTCGACATGGCGGGGATCATTCTGGCGGCGGCGGGGCTTGGTTTTCTTGGCCTCGGGGCACAGCCCCCCAGCCCGGAGTGGGGGGCGATGATTTCCGAAGGTCGGCGCTTCATTCTCGACCACTGGTGGGTCGCCACCATGCCCGGTCTTGCGATTTTCACCGTGTCTCTGGCCTTCAACCTTTTGGGCGACGGGCTGCGGGATGTGCTTGATCCAAAGGCAGGTGACTGATGTCCACCCTTCTTGATGTCGAAAACCTGTGGGTGAAATTCCCCAGCCGGCAGGGCGTCTTCGATGCCGTGCGCGGCGTGTCCTTCACGCTGGGCCGGGAACGGCTTGGTATCGTGGGCGAAAGCGGATCCGGCAAATCCATGACCGGGCGCGCCATCTTGCGCCTGATCCGCGCGCCCGGAATTGTCGAGGCAGATCACATCTCTCTCGAGGGCGTCGATCTGCTCAAGATGTCTGAGAAAGAGATGCGGGCCGTGCGCGGGCAACGCATCAGCATGGTGATGCAGGATCCGAAATTCTCGCTCAACCCGGTGATGACGATCGGTGATCAGATCATGGAGGCGTATCGGCTGCATAGCAGAGCCTCGAAAAGGGAAGCTTTCGCGAAATCCATCGAGATGTTGGAGGCGGTGTCGATCCGCGATCCATTCCGTGTGATGCGGGCCTATCCGCATGAAATGTCGGGCGGTATGGGGCAGCGGATCATGATCGCGATGATGCTGATCCCCAATCCCGAAATTCTCATCGCCGATGAGCCGACATCGGCCCTGGATGTGTCTGTCCAGAGGCAAGTTCTTGATATCATGGACAAGCTCGTCAAAGAGCGGGGCATGGGGCTGATTTTCATCAGCCATGATCTGAATCTTGTCGCCGACTTCTGTGACCGGGTTCTGATCATGTATGCCGGGCGTATCGTCGAAGTTTGCGAGGCGGACAGGTTGCACGAGGCAAAGCACCCCTACACTCGCGGCCTGCTGAACTCCTTGCCACGTCTGGACGCGCCGCGCGACCGACTCGAGGTGCTTGAACGTGATCCGGCATGGGCCGAGGCCCCAAGTGTGAGCGGACGGATATGAAGATGCTGGAAGTCAAGGCGCTCAACGTGTGGTTCGGAGCGGGCCGGGATCGGGTGGATGCCGTGAAGGGCGCGAATTTTACGGTTGAAGAGGGCGAGAGCTTTGGTCTCGTGGGCGAAAGCGGGTCCGGAAAATCGACCATTCTGCGCGCGATCAGCGGGCTTGCGCCACAGTGGTCCGGCGGGATCAACGTCAACGGTATGAGCCTTGGAAGAAGACGCCCGAACGCGTTCTACAAAACCGTGCAAATGGTCTTCCAGGATCCCTATGCATCACTTCACCCCCGTCATTCCGTTGATCAGGTTTTGGGGGAAACCCTGTATTTGCATGGCTTTCGCGACATCGACGCGCGGGTTGTTCGGCTGTTGGATGACGTGGGGTTGGGACAAAAGTTCCGCTTCCGTTACCCGCATCAGCTGTCAGGGGGGCAACGGCAACGCGTGGCCATCGCCCGCGCACTGGCGCCTGAGCCAAAACTGTTGCTGCTCGATGAACCGACCTCGGCCCTGGATGTGTCTGTTCAGGCCGAAGTCCTCAACCTGTTGGCGGATTTGCGGGCGGATCATGGATTGACCTATCTCATGGTCTCGCATGACCTGTCGGTGGTGAGCCATGTGTGCGACCGCCTGGCAGTGATGAAAGACGGAGAAATCGTCGAGGTCATGGATGTCGCAGCGCTGCGCCAAATGCGGGCGACCCACCCCTATTCGCAACAGCTTTTGCAGGCGTCGATATGATAGCTCAGGGGCCTGTGCCAGAATTGGGCACTCCAAGAGCCAGGTCCCTCGCTCCCCGCGATGCGGCTTGGCTTTGAAACATGCGGCTGCGGTATTCCCAAATTGACAGGTGGTGGAGAGACAGCTGAACTGATGCGGCGGATGCCCCCAGACGGCATCGGATGTGCCATAACAGTTTCGTAGGAACCGACGCCCGTATCCGAAAGGCTGACCATGGGCTGGTCGATGGGAATTCCAAATTGAACCTGTTTCCGATGCTGTCTCTTAACTTCGTCAGCGAAGGCGGATGTGCGAATGGGGCGGAAGCCTTTACGTTTGTTCCGAGGTTTCGACGCTGGCCCGGGTGGTGACATCTGACAGTTCTTGACGTTTGCGCCGCAACAGGGCGCCGAGCTTGCTGAAGAGCTCTGACCGCGCGGACCCAGGGCGCCAGGCAAGAACCACATGACGGGGGCAGGCGTCGGGGAGGGGCGTCAGCTGCACCTGTTCGGTTCCGACCACGCCAGCCTCCACCGCGAGGTTTGGCAAGAGGGTGATCCCCAAGCCTTCGGAAACCATGGCGATCAAGGTGGTCAGGCTGGTCGCGGCAAAGCTGTCTTCAGCGGCAGATATGCGCCCCGGATAGGCTTCCAGCGCATGACGCTGGAGGCAATGACCCTTCTCGAGGAGCATCAGCTGCCCGCTTTGCGTCAGTGCTTCGGCACCTTGCGGCGTGGGCCAGCCGGACGGAGAGGCCAGTTGATAGCCGTCTTCGAACAGCGGCAGGATATCCAGTGCGCCGGTCTCGAAAGGCAGGGCGATCAACACCAGGTCGAGACGCCCCGCGGCGAGACCCTCGATCAGACTCTCGGTCATCTCTTCCCGCAGGTAAACGCGCAGCTTCGGAAAGGCGCTCCGGATCGCGGGCAGGGCACGGGGCAGCAGGTAGGGCCCGATCGTCGGGATCGAGCCGAGCTTGAGATCGCCTTCGAACGGGTTTTGATGGGCCTGGGCGAGGGTCTCGATCTCGGCGGCGTCCAGCAACAGACGCCGGGCACGGGCGGCGATCTCTTCGCCCAAGGGGGTCAGCATGACGCTGCGCCGGGTCCTTTCGATCAACTGCACGCCCAAACGCTCTTCCAGCTCCTTGATCCCGGCACTGAGAGTTGGTTGGGTGACAAAGCAGATTTCAGCCGCGCGCGAGAAATTCAACGTCTCGGCGACGGCGGTCAGAAAACGCAATTGGCGAAGGGTCAGCATTGATAGATCTAACCTATAACTCCTAGAGTTATATTCAATTTCATCTATAAGTGTCCAGCGGCTATCTTTGTTTCATCGAGACGCTGATAAGAAGGACAGCAAAAAATGACCGATCAAACCCAACACACCGGCGCGCGTCTGAATGAAGCCGCCCCCGCCTTTGATGCCCCCACAACCCATGGCCGTAAAACGCTTGAGGATTATCGCGGCAAGTGGCTTGTCCTGTTCTCGCACCCTGCCGATTTCACGCCCGTTTGCACCACGGAATTCATCGCTTTCGCCAGAAAACATGATGATTTCGCCGCGCGCAGCACAGAGCTTTTGGGCCTGTCCATCGACAGCCACTACAGCCACATCGCCTGGGTGCTGAACATCAAGGAGAAGTTCGGCGTGGATGTGCGCTTTCCGATCATCGCAGACCTGAACATGGCGGTGGCCCAGGCGTATGGCATGATCCAGCCGGGGGCCTCTGATACAGCGGCGGTGCGCGCGACCTTCCTGATCGACCCCGAGGGGGTGCTGCGCGCCATGGTCTACTATCCGATGAATGCGGGCCGCTCTGTCGACGAGATCTACCGCCTGCTGGTCGCGATGCAGACCGCTGACGAGCACAAATGTGCGATGCCCGAGAACTGGAAACCCGGCGAGCCTGTCATCGTGCCGACACCCGCGACACCCGAAGCCGCAGTGGCGCGTGCAGGCGAAGGCTTTGATACCGTCGACTGGTATTTCTCGACGCGGACGCTGTGACGCTGTCGGGCGGGCCCGCTGGGGCCCGCCCCCCTTTCAATTCATTTCAGGAGGCAGACCCATGACCACCGCGACCCAAGCGAACATCGACGCCCTCAACGCCGTACTCAGCCAGACCTTCCGCCTCTATGTGCAAACCCACGGCTATCACTGGAATGTCGAAGGCCCGGATTTTCGCCAATTGCACGCCGTGTTCGAAGCGCAGTACCAGAACCTCTGGGGCGCGCTGGATGACATCGCCGAGCGTATCCGCATTCAGGGTGCCTACGCCCCCGGCACCGTAGCGGATCTCATGACCAATGCGGGCGCCGAAGACGCGCCCGCGCAATCCGCAGAGGAGATGGTCGAGAAACTCATCGCTGGACACGAAGCGCTCGCCGCCACCCTGCGCGACGCCATCGGCACCGCCGGTGACGCAGGCGACGAGGTGTCCGCCGGGCTCCTGACCGATCGGCTGGAGTGGCACGAAAAGGAACTCTGGATGATGAAGGCCAGCGCCCGCTAGGCCATGCTGGCCGGGAGCACAGGCCTGGCCAGCGCACGAAAGAACGACAAGGAGCAGAGACATGACCAATCCCATCGTCAAAGCGTTCTGGGACAAACCGACCGGAAGCTGGCAATACGTCTTTCATGATCCCGACACGATGAAAGGCGCCATTGTCGACCCGGTCCTCGATTTCGATCCGCTGGCCGGCGCGACCTCTACCGCGAATGCCGAGCGTCTTCTGGAATACGTGCGCGAAACGGGGATCGAGCTTGACTGGATCCTCGATACCCATCCGCACGCCGATCACTTTTCGGCGGCGCAGTGGCTCAAGTCGCAGACGGGCGCGCCCACCGCCATCGGGGAAAAGGTGATCGAGGTTCAAAAGCTGTGGCAAGGCATCTACAACCTGCCCGAGGATTTCCCGACCGACGGCCGCCAATGGGACCATCTGTTCGCGGATGGCGACAGCTTCATGGTGGGCAACGTGCCGGTGACGGTGATGTTTTCGCCGGGGCATACGCTGGCATCCATCACCTATGTCGCGGGCGATGCGGCCTTCGTGCATGACACGCTGATGATGCCGGACAGTGGCAGCTCGCGCGCCGATTTCCCGGGCGGCAGTTCCAGCGCGCTTTATGACAGCATCTGTGCCATCCTCGCCCTGCCAGAAGAGACGCGGATCTTCGTGGGCCACGACTACGCCCCGAACCGTGAGGCGCAATGCGAGGCCACGGTGGCCGAACACCGCGCGGAGAACATCCACTGGAAGGGCGCTCCGTCCGAGGCCGAGTACCGCGCCGTGCGCGATGCCCGCGATGCGACCCTGCCGCTGCCCAAGCTGATGCTGGCCGCCTTGCAGGTAAATATCCGCGGCGGCCGCCTTCCCGAACCCGAGGACAACGGCCGATCCTACCTGAAGCTGCCCCTCAACGCATTCCAAAGCCGCTGATCCGCAGCCGCCACAGCCTTCAGCCGCGCCGAGGGGAGTGGCGGCCTTTTACGCAGCGCAACATGAATCTCAGCCCCGCCCGAAACGGCGGGGCTGTGCCGTTTTCGCGCGGGCGTGCCCTGCGGTGCGCGGGGGAACCTTCCCAGAAAACGATTGTTCCTGCGGGCGGAGCGAGCTTGCCCCTGGTGAGGCTCTTCCTGATTTGCAGGGTTTTGGTGCGTCTGTATTCTTGGCGACTTACGCGAGCGATCAGCAATTGCCGGGCTATGATGAGTTCGGAGTGATGTGTGTGACGAGCAACACGCCGTTTGATGAGGTTACAAAAGCGGCAGTTTTGATCAGCGATACCAATGCTTCTCATGTAACGCGCACCGTCGACGATGCTCACGATCCATCAGATGACCATGATCCGGGTCCTACCGATTACATCCCGTTCTAAGCTGAATTGTGGGCGCATATCCCTTGTGCGCCCACATGCGGAAATCCGCATCCATGTATGCGCCATTGTTGCGAGATCTCGTAACGCATTGAATGGAAAAGTAACATGGCGGGCCGAAGCCGACGAAACCGAGAACTACGTCTACGCTATAGCCCTCCAAAATGACTGATTTTGTTCCATGCGCGGAGTTAGCGCCTCTCCTCAGTAAGATTTTTCGCGCAGCGATGTCACATCTGGAGAGCCTGCCTTGTCATCCTTTTAGTAGCCACATTTCAAAGGAGACAAAGATGGCCAACGAAAATACCACAATAATCGATCCAAAGGCGAAGTGCCTGACCCTGATTAATGTCTATGAGGTCGATCCCGAGAAGCAGGCCGAATTGGCTGAAGCCCTCGCGGCCTCGACGGAAAGCACCATCCGACATCAGCCTGGCTTCATCTCGGTCTGCATTCACAACAGCCTGGATGGCATGAAGGTTGTGAACTATGCGCAATGGGCGACCAAGGAAGATTTCGAGGGCTTCATGAAAAAGCCAGAGACGCAGGCGCAGCTCAAGCAATTCGCAGGCCTCGCAAAATCGGTCGCACCAAGTCTCTACAAGGTCGATACTGTACACGCAGCATAGGAAACCCCGACAGGGTATTGGCACGATGAATGATATTCAGTCCGATCCAACATTTTCCGAAATCCGGCCTCGGCTTGTTCGTTTGGCTTACCGGATGCTTGGCTCGGTGGCGGATGCGGAAGATATCGTCCAGGATGCCTACCTGCGTTGGCTGGCCACTGACCAAAATGTCGTGCGCCAGCCAGTGGCGTTCCTGCACACCATTGTCACCCGGCTTTGCCTGAACGAGCTGAAATCCGCGCGCCGGAGACGTGAGACTTATGTCGGCCCATCGCTGCCCGAACCCATCATCAATACCGAGGAACCGGATTCCATTGATGATATCACGCTCCCGCTGATGATCGCCTTGGAGCGCCTTTCTCCGTTGGAACGCGCGGCATTCCTGCTTCACGATGTCTTTGGCATGGGGTTCGACGACATTGCAAACGTCATAGACCGCGAAACGGCTGCCTGCCGCAAGCTGGCAAGCCGGGCTCGCAACCATATCGAGGCCGCGCGCCCCCGCTTCCCCGTGACGAAAGAGCATGGGCTGGAAATCGCGACCGCCTTCTACACCGCATCACGCAGTGGGGATATGAAAACACTGCACTCACTTCTCGCGCAGGATGTAATCGCCAGCACCGATGGCGGAGGCAAAGTGCCCGCTTCGTCACGCCCGTTGATCGGCATAGACGAGGTGATGGCACGTCACGAACAGCTCGCACAGGAGTTCGGCGCAGCGCCATCGCTACTGGTCCGTTTTGCCTTGATCGACGGGCTTCCCGGTTTCATCACGGTCGAGAAAGACGGGATTGTTCAGACTACAGCCTTGCAGATCGACCAAGAAAAGGTGGTCGCCATCTATATCACCCGAAACCCGGACAAGTTGCAGCACTTGGACGGCGTTTCGCTGCAATAGGCAGAAAGAGCAGTGCGGCGGCGCTCAACACCGGTGCCTGCCCGCGACATGGCGGGGTCTCTCAAGAAGAACTGATTCATCAAATTCACCTCGGAAATCCAAGATAAACTCAAACTCTTGGGCGGGCGGTGATCGACGGCACATAGGCTATTGGATGCGGCAAGCGCAGCTCAAAATGGCGGAGAGACAGGGATTCGAACCCTGGGTGGGCTTGCACCCACAACGGTTTTCGAGACCGCCCCGTTCGACCACTCCGGCACCTCTCCGCAGGCCAGTGGCTTGTGAGGGGGGGATTTAGTGCCAAGCGCGGGGCGGTGCAAGCCGTTATTTTCGGGTCCGTGTTCGGGTCCGTGATTGCGCCTTGGAAAACCCCGCCCAGACCCTTACCTTTGTGCAAACCGACGCAAAGGCCCGGGTGCCCCATGTTCCAGCGTATTCTGCCGTTCATCGCCTTCGTAACTCTTGCCCTGCCGCTGCGGGCCGATCCCGCCGCGCGGGTGGATGATCTGCTGGCCGCGCTGCGGCTGCCAGAGACGCTCGAGATCATGGCCCAGGAGGGCATAGAATATGGTGGCGAGCTGGAGGCCGAGATGTTTGCCGGCCATGGCGGCGCGCGCTGGCAGGCGATGGTGGCGCGCATCTATGACGTATCGCGCATGGAAGAGATCATGCGCGAGGCGCTGGAACAGGAACTGGCCGGGCAGGACGTCGCCGCGCTGACCACCTTCTTCGCGTCGGAACTCGGCGCGCGCATCGTCGATCTGGAGATCGCGGCCCGGCGCGCCCTGCTGGACGATGACGTCGATGCCGAGACCCGGCTGAAGGTGGAAGAGATGCGCGCCGATGACGACCCGCGCCTGGAGCTGCTCGAACAATTCGTGACGGCCAATGAACTGATCGAGTTCAATGTGGTCGGCGGGCTGAATGCCAATTACGCCTTCTACAGGGGGCTGAGCGATGGCGGCGCGTTTCCGTTCGAGCTGAGCGAAGAAGAGATGCTGGCCGATGTCTGGTCGCAGGAAGACGACGTGCGCCAGGAGACGGAGGAATGGATGTATTCCTATCTGTCGCTGGCCTATGAACCGCTGGAGGATGCCGATCTGTCCGCCTATATCACCCTGTCGGAAACCCCGGCGGGGCAGGCGCTGAACCGGGCGCTCTTTGCGGGCTATGACGTGGTGTTCCGGGCGATTTCGCGCGAATTGGGGCTGGGCGCGGCCCAGTTCATGGCCGGGCAGGATATCTGAGCCGGCCTGGCACCCCCGAAAACCGGCATTCCGGCTTGACTTGTGGCGGCTCTTCCCCGATAAGCCGCATCTCTGCAAGGGGTTGGCTCTTGCGGATTCGTGAAATATCGCCCGAACAGGGCGCGCTGTCCGAAGGCGCATGCGCGTGAACGCCGCGAAAGCGGGGCCAAAGGACGCGGTAGAAAAAGGAAGAGCACATGTTTGCGGTCCTCAAGACCGGCGGCAAGCAGTACAAGGTTCAGTCTGGCGACGTTCTGCGCGTCGAGAAACTGGCCGCTGATGCTGGCGAAAAGATTCAGTTCAACGAAATTCTGATGGTCGGCGCCCAGGTTGGCACGCCCACCGTCGATGGTGCCGCCGTGCAGGCCGAGGTGATCGAACAGATCAAGGGCCCCAAGACGATCAACTTCGTCAAGCGCCGCCGCAAGCACAGCTCGCAGCGCACCAAGGGCCACCGCCAGCAGCTGACGCTGCTGCGCGTGACCGACATCCTGGAAACCGGCGCCGATGCGTCGGGCGTCAAGGCAGCCGTCGGGGCAGGGTCCGTCGCGGCCGCGGCACCGGCGCCGGCCAAGACGGCTGCGCCGAAAGCCGCCGCGCCGAAGACCGCCGCCGCGACCGGTGCGGATGATCTGAAAAAGCTCTCGGGCGTTGGCCCGGCGCTTGAAAAGAAACTGCACGAGGCCGGCGTGACCACGTTTGCCCAGATCGCAGCCTGGAGCGACGAAGATGTTGCCGCGATGGACGAGAAACTGTCGTTCAAAGGCCGTATCGAGCGTGAAGGCTGGATCGCCCAGGCCAAAGAACTGGCCAACGGCTAAGGTATAGGAGAACAGCGATATGGCACATAAAAAAGCAGGCGGTTCATCCCGTAACGGGCGCGACTCCGCCGGACGCCGTCTGGGCGTCAAGAAATATGGTGGCGAAGCCGTGATCCCGGGCAACATCATCGTGCGTCAGCGCGGCACCAAGTGGTGGCCGGGCGATAACGTCGGCATGGGCAAGGATCACACGATCTTCGCCACGACCGAAGGCGCCGTGACCTTCCGCAAGGGGCTCAAGGGTCGCACCTTTATTTCGGTTCTCCCGGTGGCGGAGGCCGCAGAGTAAGCCGAAACCTCAGGCACTGACAATTTCGTGGGGGATCGGCAGGGCGCCGGTCCCCCATTTTATTTCATTTTCCGAAAGGCGGCCGGAATGGGCGCGACGGCAGAACAGAACCGTATTCCGATCCTGCCCTTGGGGCCGGCGGCGTTCACCTTCGCCGTGATCGCCTTGTCGGGGCTGGCGGCGATCGCCATTTATTCATCGTCGGGCCGGGCCGCATCGCGACCGGGCCGACGTACGGGAGAGAGGGTCCTTGTTCGCGCGGCGTTGTGGCGTGGCGGGCGGGGAGTATTGAAACGGCCGCTGGCGGGGCTGCCTGCCGCCGGGGGCCGGAATGTGCTTTTCGGAGGAGCGAAGGCATGAAAATGGATTCCATCGTGTCCCAACCTGTGATCGAAACCGAACGCTTCCAGCTGCGGCCGGTGCGCAAATCCGACGCGGGCCTGTTGCAGATGTACGCGGGTGACCTGCGCGTGGCGCGGTTCACCCGTTCGATTCCGCACCCGCTGCCGCCCGGCGCGATCGAGGCCTATATCGCCCGCGCGCAATCTGAAACCCGCACCGAAGATGTCTGGGTGATGGACGGGTCGGACCAGAGCCTGTCCGAAGTGCTCGGCGTGGTGTCGCTGGAACGGATGGAGCGTGCGCAATCGCAGATCGGCTACTGGGTGGCGCCGGCGTTCTGGAACACCGGCATCGCCTCGGAAGCGGTCAATGCGCTTCTGGCGGCCGATCCGCAGAAAAGCCAGACGGTTTTCGCCGAGGTGTTTCAGGACAACCCCGGCTCTGCCCGTGTGCTGACCAACGCCGGCTTCAACTATATCGGCGACGCCGAGGCCTATTCGGTGGCGCGCGGCGGCAAGGTTGCGACCTGGACCTATCTGAAGAAACTCAACTGACCGGCGGCGGGGCTTGAGAGCCCGCCGCTTTCCCGCTATCGCCTGCCGGGAAGCTACAAGGGCCTGTGACCGATGAAATTTCTCGACCTCGCGAAAGTCTATATCCGCTCGGGTGGCGGCGGGGCCGGTTGCGTCAGCTTCCGGCGCGAGAAATATATCGAATACGGCGGTCCCGACGGCGGCGACGGCGGTGATGGCGGCAATGTCTGGGCCGAGGCGGTGGACGGGCTGAATACGCTGATCGATTTCCGCTATCAGCAGCATTTCTTCGCCAAATCGGGCCAGCCCGGCATGGGCAAGCAGCGCACCGGCAAGGATGGCGACGACATCGTGCTGCGTGTGCCGGTGGGCACCGAAATTCTCGACGAGGATGAAGAAACCGTTCTGGCCGACATGACGGAGATCGGCCAGCGGGTTCTGCTGGCCCGTGGCGGCAACGGCGGTTTCGGCAACCTGCATTTCAAGACCGCCACCAATCAGGCGCCGCGCCGGGCCAATCCGGGGCAGGAGGGCGTCGAGCGCACCATCTGGCTGCGGCTGAAGCTGATTGCCGACGCCGGGCTTCTGGGGATGCCCAATGCGGGAAAATCCACCTTCCTGGCCGCCACCTCGAACGCGCGGCCCAAGATCGCCGACTACCCGTTCACCACGCTGCACCCCAATCTGGGCGTCGTCGGGGTGGACAATGCCGAATTCGTGATCGCCGATATTCCGGGGCTGATCGAGGGCGCGCACGAAGGGCGCGGGCTGGGCGACCAGTTTCTCGGCCATGTCGAGCGGTGTTCCGTCCTGCTGCATCTGGTCGACGGCACGTCCGAGGATGTGGTGGGCGATTACCGCACCATCATTCATGAGCTGGAGGCCTATGGCGGCCATCTGGCCGACAAGCCGCGCGTGACCGCGCTGAACAAGATCGACGCGCTGGACGAGGCGCAGCGGGCCGAGCGGAAGGCCGAGCTGGAGGCTGCCGTGGGCGGGCCGGTGCTGATGATGTCGGGCGTGTCGGGCGAGGGGCTGACAGAGGTGCTGCGCGCGGTGCGCGCCGAGATCCGGGAGGACAAGCTGCGCCTGAAATCCGCAAGCGAGGAGCCGGACGCGTGGCAACCCTGAACGACGCCCGGCGGCTGGTCGTCAAGATCGGCTCGGCGCTGCTGGTGGATCGCGCCAGCGGCCGGTTGCGCGCCGAATGGCTGCAGGCGCTGGCCGAGGATGTGGCCGAGATCAAGAGCCGGGGGGTGGACGTGATCCTGGTTTCCTCCGGCTCGATCGCGCTGGGGCGCGGTGCGCTTGGCCTGCCGGCCGGCCCGCTGGCGCTGGAACAATCGCAGGCCGCCGCCGCCGTCGGGCAGATCCGGCTGGCCCGCGCCTATGAAGAGGCGCTGGCGCCCCATGGCATCATCACGGCGCAGGTGCTGGTGACGCTGGAAGACAGCGCCAACCGCCGCCGCTATCTGAACTCGCGCAATACGCTGGAACAGCTTGTCGGCCTCGGTGTGGTGCCGATCGTCAATGAAAACGACACGATTGCCACGGATGAAATCCGGTTCGGCGACAATGACAGGCTTGCCGCGCAGGTGGCGGTGACGGTGGGCGCCGATCAACTGGTGCTGCTCTCGGATGTCGACGGGTTCTATACCGCCAGCCCCGCGACCGATCCGGGCGCCAGGCGGTTCGACGTGATCGAAGAGATCACCCCGGAGATCGAGGCGATGGCGGGCGATGCGGCCTCGGGCCTGTCGAAGGGCGGGATGAAGACCAAGCTTCTGGCGGCCAAGACGGCCACCGGCGCGGGCTGTGCGATGGCGATCACCGAAGGGTCGGTGATGCGGCCGCTGCGGGCGCTGGCGGCGGGGGCGAATGCCACGTGGTTCCTGCCCAAGGAAGATCCGCAGACCGCGCGCAAACGCTGGATCGCGGCGATGAAGCCCAAGGGCGAGATCCACGTGGATGCCGGGGCGGCGCGGGCGCTGGCGCAGGGAAACTCGCTGTTGCCGGCCGGGGTTGTCCGGGTATCGGGCGCGTTCGGCCGCGGCGATCCGGTGGCGATCGTGGCGCCCTCGGGGGCGACGCTGGGCAAGGGGCTGACCCGCTATACCGCGCTAGAGGCGCAGGCGATCAGGGGCTGTCAGTCGCGTGACATTGCGGCCATTCTGGGCTATCCGGGGCGGGCCGCGCTGATCCACAGGGACGATATGGTGCTATGAAGGATATGGAAAACATCCCCGCGATGATGGCCGAGATCGGCGCGCGCGCACGCGCCGCCGCGACGGAGCTTGCCTTTGCCCCGTCGGATGCCAAGACCCGCGCGCTGAATGCCGCCGCCGATGCGGTCTGGGCCCGGCGGGAAGAGATCATCGCGGCGAATGCCCGCGACATGGCGTTCGGCCGTGACAAGGGTCTGTCGCCCGCCATGCTCGACCGGCTGATGCTCGACGAAACCCGCATTCAGGGCATCGTCGCCGGCCTGCGCGCCGTGGCCGCCCAGAACGATCCCGTGGGCGAGGTGATCACCGAATGGGACATGGACAGCGGGTTACACATCAAGCGCGTGCGCACACCGCTGGGCGTGATCGGCGTAATCTATGAAAGCCGCCCGAACGTGACGGCGGATGCGGGCGCGCTGTGCCTGAAGGCCGGCAATGCGGTGATCCTGCGCGGCGGGTCGGAAAGTTTTCATTCCTCGGGCCTGATCCATGAATGCCTGCAGGCGGGGTTGCGCGCCGCCGGCCTGCCCGAAGACGCGATCCAGCGGGTGCCCACGCGTGACCGCGAGGCCGTGGCCGAGATGCTGCGCATGACCGATTTCATCGACGTGATCGTGCCGCGCGGCGGCAAGGGCCTGGTGGGCCTTGTGCAGCGAGAGGCACGGGTGCCGGTGTTCGCCCATCTGGAAGGCATCGTGCATATCTATGTCGACAAGGCCGCCGACCCTGAAAAGGCGATGAAGGTGGTACTGAATGCCAAGACCCGACGCACCGGCATCTGCGGCGCCGCCGAATGCCTGCTGATCCATCGCGATCTGGCCGCGGGGCTGGGCGCCGATCTGATCGCCGCGCTGGTCGCGGCGGGTGTGACCGTGCACGCGGATGCGGCGCTGGCCCGGCTTCCCGGAACAGTGCCGGCCACGGATGACGACTGGGGGCGCGAATATCTGGACATGGATATCGCCGCGAAGCTGGTCGATGACGTGGATGGCGCGATTGCGCATATCCGCCGCTACGGCTCGAATCACACCGACGCGATCCTCACCGAGGATGACGCGGCCGCCGAGCGATTCTTTACCCGGCTCGACAGCGCGATCCTGATGCGCAACGCCTCGACCCAGTTCGCCGATGGCGGCGAGTTCGGCATGGGCGCCGAGATCGGTATTGCCACTGGCAAGATGCACGCGCGCGGGCCTGTCGGGGCCGAGCAGCTGACCAGCTTCAAGTACATCGTGCTGGGGGACGGGGCCGTGCGCGGCTGATCAGAACCGGACGGTGATCGCGTCGGGCCCGAGATCCATGTTCAGCGGCTTGCCGTCGCGGGCGCAGGCGTCGCGCAGCAGCGCGAACTGAACCTCAGCCGCGGTGAAGCTGCCGGGGGCGTGCGGATCCGCCATCGCCTTCCACAGCCTGTCATCGAGCGAAAGCCGGGGCCCTGCCGCCGACAGGTGCCAGGCGCCGGCGTCGGCGCGCACCGCGATGTCTCCACCCGTGGGCAGCGCGGTTTCGAGGCACAGGATCAGCAGCAGCGCGAGCCGGGCATCGGCGCGGGCCATGTCAGCCGGCAGATCATGGGCCAGCGCGATGCGCCCCTGCCCATAGGTATCATCCAGCACCGAGGCCATTTCCCCACGCCCGATCGTCTGATCCGGCGGCGCGGTGCCAAAGGCGATGCGGAAAAACCGGATGCGGGCGTTGGCACTGCGGGCGGCGGCGGAGACCAGAGACAGTTCCGGCCCCTCGGCGACGCCGGCCATCTGCAACAGCTCCAGCCCATTGCCGATCGCGCCCAGAGGGCTGATAAGGTCATGGCAGATGCGCGAACCCAGCAGCGCGGTCAGATCGGGCGGCAGGCTGTCTGTCACGGCCGCGCCCGCCGCGAGGAAGGATCACCGATGGGCGACATGAACGCATTGCTGGAACCCGGCCAGCTTGTCCGCCACCCGTTGCGGCCCGATTGGGGGCTGGGGCAGGTCCAGTCCAACATCGGGGGAAAGATCACGGTGAATTTCGAGCACGAGGGAAAGGTCGTGATCGACGGGTCGCGGGTCGAGCTCATGCCGGTCTATGACTCCTGACGGAAACGGGGGCCTTGCCCGAGCTTGTGCATGCGAATCTTAACGGAAAGTTAACGCCCGGCTTTCCGCGGCGGTGTTGCAAATCGCGGCGGCGCTGACTAGAACCGGCCCAGCCGCTGGCCCGAATGGAATTCTTCAGCCTCACATGCGCTCTATCGACGACCATTTCGAGCTGAAGCTCGCCAAGGACCCCGCCGATCTGAAGGCTGCGCAACGGCTGCGCTACGAGGTGTTCGTGGCCGAGCTTGGCGGCGACGGCCCGCTGGTCGATCACGACGCGCGGCTGGAGCGGGATGCGTTCGATCCCTATTACGACCACCTGCTGCTGATCGACAAGCGGCGCGACGCGGCGGCGCTGGAGCATGTGGTGGGCGTTTACCGGCTGTTGCGCGATGATCAGGCCGGGCGGATCGGCCGCTACTATACCGAGTCCGAATATGATCTGACGGTGCTCAAGCAAAGCGGCCGCAAGTTGCTGGAGCTTGGGCGATCCTGTGTTCACCGCGATTATCGCGGCGGCATGGCGCTCTATCATCTGTGGAACGGTCTGGCCGCCTATGTGTTCGAACATCGGATCGAGGTGCTGTTCGGCGTGGCCAGCTTTCACGGCACCGATATCGAGGCGCTGAAACTGCCGCTTGCCTATCTGCACCATTTCCACCTGGCGCCCGAGGCGCTGCGGGTGCGCGCCCAGCCCGAGCATTTTCAGCGGATGGACCTGATGGAGGCCGCCCGGATCGACCGCAAGCAGGCGATGCTGCTGACGCCGGCACTGATCAAGGCCTATCTGCGGCTTGGCGGCTTCGTGGGCGAGGGCGCCTATGTGGATCATGAGTTCAACACGACCGATGTCTGTCTGATCATGGATACGGCGCGGATGACAGACAAGCGCCGGGCCAAGTTCGAAAAGGACATCCGGGCGTGAACGCGAGCTGGACGGGGGGCGCACCGCCCGAAGACCCGCCCTTCGGCCCCTTGGGTTGGCTGCGCGTGCTCTGGCGCGGCGCGGCGCTGGCAGGCGTCACATTCGCCGGGCTTGCGGTGTTGCTGTTGCTGCGCCTGATCGAGCGGCCGTTGTTCGGGCTGCACCGCCCGGTGACCCCCTTCATCACCCAGTTCGTCTGCCGCACCGCCTTTGTCATTCTGGGGATGCGCTATCAGGTGCGCGGCACGCCGATGGCCGAGCGCGGCGCGGTGGTCGCCAACCATTCGTCATGGCTGGATATTTTCACGCTGAACGCCCGCAAGCGCATCTATTTCGTGTCGAAATCCGAAGTGGCGGGCTGGCCCGTGATCGGCTGGCTGGCACGGGCGACCGGCACGGTTTTCATCAACCGCGACACCCGAGAGGCGCGGCATCAGAAAGAGGTTTTCGAGGCGCGGCTGAAGGCGGGGCACAAGCTGCTGTTCTTCCCCGAGGGCACATCGACCGACGGGATGCAGGTGCTGCCGTTCAAATCGACTCTGTTCGCGGCGTTTTTCAGCGATGCGCTGCGGGGATTTCTGCATGTTCAGCCTGTCACCGTGATCTACCGCGCCCCCGCGGGGCAGGATCCGCGGTTTTACGGATGGTGGGGCGATATGGAGTTCGGGCCGCATCTGCTGAAGGTGCTGGCGGCCCGCCGGCAGGGCAGCGCGGAGGTGGTGTATCATCCGCCGCTGCGCGTTGCGGATTTCGAGAGCCGCAAGGCGCTCGCGCGCGGCTGCGAGGAGGCGGTGCGCGGCGGCTTGCCGATGAGGTAAGTGGCGGCTCTTGCTGCGCGCCCTCACGGGCGCGGATTGCCTCCGGCGGGGATATTTCTGGAAAGATGAAGGGGGCCGTCAGCCCATTGCGGCGATCAGGGCCGCCAGGGCAGCGGCGGGATCATCGCTGCGCCAGATCTCTTCGCCGATGCCGAAGAAATCGGTGACGGGGGCGAGCCGGGCCATTGTCTCGGCGGTGATCGCGCCTTCGGCGACGACCGGCACTTCGATCATTTCCGACCACCAGGTGAACAGCTCGGTTTCGGCGCGGGTGCCGTCGCCGAGCGCGCTGTCGCCGACCGGACCGAAGCTGATGTAATCGGCCCCGGCTTCGCCCGCGGTCATGCCGTCGTGGCGGGAGGTGCCGCAGAAGGCGCCGACGATGGCGTCGGCGCCGAGTTCCTTGCGGGTTTTGCGCACCGAGCGTGCGCCATCGGTGAGATGCACCCCGTCGAGGCCGAGCCGTTCGACGAGCTGGACATGCGTCTCGATCGTCAGGGCGATGTCGCGGGCGTGGGTGATCTCGCGCAGCGCATCGGCGGCGCGGGCGACGCGGTCTTCGTCCTTGCTGGCAAGGGCGAGGCGGACGCAGGCCACGGGATGGGCATCGAGCACCCGGGCCAGTCGGTCGGGGAAGCCCGACAGTTCGAAATCAGGCGGGGTGATGAGATAGATCTGCGGGCGCTCGACGTCGGCCATTGGCGGGCTCCTTGGCTTGGTTGCGCCCCTATAGCCGGGATTTGCGGGCTTGGCCATCTTCCGTTCGTGGCGGCGGCTTGCCTTGGGCGGGTGGGCGGCGTATCACCCGCGCGACCTGACCGCGAAGAGAGTTCATGACCAGCCCGACCCCGCAGCCCGCCTTTATCCTTGTCCGCCCGCAGATGGGGGAAAACATCGGCGGCGCGGCGCGGGCGATGTGGAATTTCGGGCTGGACCGGATGCGCATCGTGGCGCCGCGCGATGGCTGGCCGAACCCCAGGGCGGTGGCGATGGCAAGCGGCGCCGGGCGATTGCTGGACGAGGCGGGGCTGTTTGACGGAACCGGCGCGGCGGTGGCGGATTGCGATTTCGTGTTTGCCACCACGGCGCGGGGCCGGGGCCTGACCAAGCCGGTGATGACGCCGGAACGCGCGATGGAACATGCGCGCGCGCTGATCGCCGGGGGGCGGAAGGTGGGCGTTTTGTTCGGGCCGGAGCGGGCCGGGCTGGAGAATGACGATGTGGCGCGGGCCAATGCGATCATCTCGGTGCCGGTGAACCCGGCGTTTGCCTCGCTCAACCTTGCGCAATGCGTGTTGCTGGTCGGCTATGAGTGGCAGCGGCAGAGTGTGGACGTGCCACCGGAAGTGATGGAGATGGCGAAGACCGAGTTCGCCTCGCATATCGAGATCGAAAAGCTGGGCGATCATTATGAGGAACGGCTGGAGGAGGCCGGGTTCTTTTTCCCCGCGCAGAAGGCCGAGGGGATGAAGCAGAACCTGCGCAACCTGTGGTCGCGGATGCCGCTGACCCGGGCGGATGTGCAGATCTTTCACGGGGCGCTGCGGCAAATGGTGCGCTGGAAAGAGCATGGTGAATGACTTGAAGGGCAGGGGGCGCGGGCCTACTGTCCGGTCGTGAAACGACGGGGGGCGGCATGAGCGGCAAGCGCAGCATTTTCGAAGAGGTCGGCGGTGACAAGGCCCCGGCCCGGCCGGTGCCGCAGCCGGGCCTGATCGACAAGGCCCGCCGGGGCGCGCGCGGCGCGGTTCGGATCTGGCTGATCGTGCTGTTCGTGATGGTGGCGGCGATGATCCTGGTGGGCGGGCTGACCCGGCTGACCGACAGCGGTTTGTCGATCACCGAGTGGAAGCCGGTGACCGGGGCGCTGCCGCCGATGAATGCGGCGGACTGGGCCGATGCCTTTGAGAAATACCAGGCGATTCCCGAATATCAGATGCAGAATCGGGGCATGTCCCTGTCGGAGTTCCAGTTCATCTACTGGTGGGAATGGGGCCACCGGCAGCTTGGCCGGGCGATCGGGCTTGTCTGGGCGATCGGGTTTTTCTTCTTTCTGCTGAGCAAACGCATCCCCACCGGCTGGACCGGGCGGTTGCTGGGCATCGGTGTGCTTGGCGGGCTGCAGGGCGCGATCGGCTGGTGGATGGTGTCGTCGGGGCTGACGGGCGGGCGGCTGGATGTGGCCTCCTACCGGCTGGCGACGCATCTGGGGCTGGCCTTCGTGATCCTGGGCTTCATCACCTGGTATGTGCTGACGCTGGGCCGGGCCGAGAAAGACCTGATGCAGGCGCGGCGCGGGCGCGAGGGCAAGCTGTTTTCCATGTCGACCGGGGTGATGCATTTCGCCTTTCTGCAGATCCTGCTGGGCGCTCTGGTCGCCGGCATCGACGCAGGGCGCAACTTTACCGACTGGCCGTTGATGGCCGGCGGGTTTCTGCCGCCCGATCTGTTTTCGTTGAGCCCGTGGTGGCGGAATTTCTTTGAGGATGCGGGGCTGGTGCAGTTCATGCACCGGATGGCGGGCTATCTGCTGTTCATCTTCGGGCTGGTGGTGTGGAACCGCGCCCGCAAGAGCGGCAATATCAAGACCCGCCGTGCCTTTGACGCGATGGCGCTGATGCTGCTGGGGCAGGTCGCGCTGGGGATCGTGACGGTGATGAATTCCTCGCCGCTGCAGATCGCCATATTCCATCAGCTTGGCGCGATCGTCCTGTGGGTGCTGATCCTGCGTGCGCGCTTTCTTTCGCAATATCCCATTGCCCAATCCATCCGGGGGACCGCATGACCGCTTTTGACAGCCTGATGGCTTTTCAGCATGAGACAGAGGCGCTGGCGCAGGTCGCCGGCCGCCTTGGCTGGGATCAGGAAACGGTGATGCCGCGCGGCGCCGCCGCCCAGCGGGCCGAGGAGATCGGCGCGCTGGAAGCGGTGCTTCACGCCCGCCGCACCGATCCGCGTGTGGGCGACTGGCTGTCGGCGATCGACGACGCCGCGCTTGATCCGGTCGGGGCGGCCAAGATGCGCCATATCCGCAGGTCCTATGCGCGGGCGGTGAAGCTGCCCGAAACGCTGTCGGCGGCGCTGGCCCGCGTGACCAGCCGCGCGCAGGGCATCTGGGCCGAGGCGCGCGCCGCCGATGATGTCGGGCATTTCCTGCCGGTGCTGGAAGAGGTGCTGCGCCTGAAGCGCGAAGAGGCTGCGGCGCTGGCCGATGGCGGCGATCTTTACGACGCGCTGCTGGATGATTACGAGCCCGGCGCCACGGCGGCCGAGATCGGCGCGATGTTCGACCGGATGCGCACGCGGCTGGTGATGCTGCGCGAAAGGATCATGGGCGCGGGGCGCGATCCGGCGCGGCTGAGCGGCCAGTTCCCCGAAGAGGGGCAGCTGCGCCTCGCGCATGAGGCCGCGACCCGTTTCGGCTATGACTGGCGGCACGGGCGGCTCGACAAGGCGGTGCATCCGTTCAGCTCGGGCTCGGGCACCGATGTGCGCATCACCACGCGGGTGGATGAGCGCGACCCGTTCAACTGCCTGTATTCCACGATCCACGAGGTCGGCCACGGCTGCTACGAACAGGGGATCGACCCGGCCTATCTGCTGACCCCGCTGGGGGCGGGCGTGTCGATGGGCGTGCATGAAAGCCAGAGCCGGATCTACGAGAATCAGCTCGGCCGCAGCCGCCCCTTCACCGGCTGGCTGTTCGGGCGGATGCAGTCGATTTTCGGCGATGCCGGGGCCGCCGATGCCGAGGCCTTCTACGCCGCCGTCAACCGCGTGCATTCGGGCTACATCCGCACCGAGGCGGACGAGGTGCATTACAACCTGCATATCATGATGCGCTTCGATCTGGAGCGGCAGTTGATCGCCGGCACGCTTGGCGCCGCCGATCTGGAAGAGGCCTGGAACACGCGTTTCGAGCATGACTTCGGTGTCGCGGTCGACAGGCCCTCGAACGGGGTGCTGCAGGATGTGCACTGGTCGGTGGGGCTGTTCGGTTATTTCCCGACCTACACGCTGGGCAATGTCTATGCGGGTTGCCTGAACCTGGCGCTGCACAGCGCGCTGCCCGATCTGGACGCGGCACTCGCCAAAGGCGATACCGGGGCCGCCACCGGTTGGCTTCGCGAACACGTGCAGCGGCATGGCGGGTTCCATGAGCCGAAGGCGGTGATCGAACAGGCCTGCGGCTTTGAGCCCAACGAGGTGCCCCTTCTGGATTACCTCGACGCGAAATTCAACGCGCTCTATCACCTGTGACCCGGTGCGCATGAAACAGGAACAGGGGCCAGCCATGGTACCGGATTGCCGTGTCTTCGTCTTTTCGTTCAACCGCGGCCCCTATCTGAAGAACTGTATCGACTCGATCCTGCGCCACGCGCCGGGCCTGACGGTCACCGTGGTGGACGACGGCAGCACAGATCCCGAAACGGTGCAGGTGCTTGCCGCGCTTCCGGTAACGGTCGTCACCCCCCGGGCCGAACGGGTCGGCCGGCACGGCGGGCTCTACGCGAATATGCAATGGGCGCTGGAAACCTGCGACAGCACCCTGGCGCTGTTCATGCAGGACGACGTGCAGATGGTGCGCGACCTGGCGGCGGACGACTGGCAGGCGCTGCAGGCGTTTTTCGACGCCGACCCCGGGCATGCCTTCGTCCATCCCTGTTTCCCCATGGGGCCGCGCAAGCCGCGCAGCCGCCATGAATACAAGCCCTGGCCGCCGTTCCGGGGCTATTGCAATGACAATGGCGCGGCGGATCAAAGCGAAAGATCGCGCCGCTGGGTCTATGACGTGACGCTGTGCCACGCGCCGCGCCTGCGCGCCGCGGGCTGGGCCTTCGGCCCGACCGAGCGTGAGAACTCGAAACGTGCCGCCGGGTTGTTCGCGCCGATGCTGCATTTCGCGGACCCGTTCATCTGTCAGTTGCCCGAGGTTGCCACCCTGCGCTTCGGCCGCCGGACCCTGGGCGCGCGGCTGGCGGAATACCTGTCGGGCGAGGACGTCAAATCCTTCGCCCCGATGACAGGCGCCGAGATCGCGGCGCTGAAGACCCGCCCGCTCAACACGATCACCCTGGCCGAGGACGTGCTGCGCCCGGTCAATCCCGGCGTGCGCCGGCCCTTCGTGCACAAGGGCGTGAACCGCCGCTGGTACACCCGCGCGCTGAACAAGCTCGAACTGGCGTTTCGCCGGAGGGCCTGAGCCGGGGCTAATGCGGCCAGTCCGGCGGGCGCTTTTCCAGAAAGGCGGCAATGCCTTCCTCGGTGTCACGGAACAGCATGTTCTGCACCATCACGTCCCCGGCATAGGCATATGCCTGATCAACGGGCATCTGCATCTGTTCGTAAAAGGCCGCCTTGCCGATCTTCACCGCAGCGCTCAGCTTTTGCGCCACCATCCCGGCCAGCGCCCGCGTCGCCTCGGCAAGCTCGCTCGGTGGCACGGCGCGGTTGATCAATCCCAGCGCCTCGGCCCGTTCGGTGCCGATGAACTGGCCCGTCGTCAGCATTTCGAAGGCCTGTTTGCGCGGAATATTCCGAGAAAGCGCCACCATCGGGGTGGAACAGAACAGCCCGATGTTCACCCCGTTCACCCCGAACCGCGTGCCCTCGGCCGCGATCGCCATGTCGCAGGAGGCGACAAGCTGGCAGCCCGCGGCGGTGGCAATTCCGTGCACCTCTGCGACGACCGGCTGGGGCAGGCGTTGCAGCCCGATCATGACGCGTGCGCAGCGGGCGAACAGATCGGCGAAATAGGCCTTGCCGCCATCCTCGGCCTGCCGCCCGGCTGTCATCTCCTTCAGATCATGGCCAGCGCAAAACATCTTGCCCGCCCCGCGCAGAATCACAGCCCGCGTGGCGCTGTCATCCGACAGGGCGTCGATCTGCGCCTGCAAAGCTGCCAGCATGGCGTCGGACAGCGCGTTCAGCCGGTCCGGCAGGTTCAGCGTCAACTCGGCCACGCCATCCCGGTCCGCGCGCAAAAGGATTTCTTCGCCCATCTTGTCATTCCCTCCCTTTTGGAAAAGTCTATGCGCCAAAGCGAACGGGGGGAAGCGCGTGCAGCCGGTTATGGGGATCACGGAACTCGAAGGGTTCCTCGCAATGACTTTTCCGCAAGTCAGCGACGACTTCACGATCGAGGACATCGGCCCGATGACTGCGCGCCTGCGCCTGAATGTGGGCGAACAGCACCTGCGCCCGGGCGGTACCGTTTCGGGTCCTTCGATCTTCGCGCTGGCGGATGTGTCGGTCTACCTGGCGATTCTGGCAATGATCGGGCCACAGGCGCTGGCTGTGACCACCAATTGCGCGATTGATTTCATGCGCAAGCCAGAAGCGGGCAAAGACCTGATCTGCGAGGCCAAGCTTCTGAAACTCGGCCGCGTGCTCGCCGTCGGTGACGCGCTGGTTTTCTCACAAGGACTGGCGGCGCCGGTGGCCCGGGGCGGGCTGACCTATTCTATCCCGCCGAAACGCTAGCCTTTTCATCTTTCCCGAAATATCCCCGCCGGAGGCAAGAAAGTTGATGTCGCGCCGGTAGAGTTCGATGCCTCCGGCGGGGATATTTCTTGGAAAGATGAAGGCCCTTTCAGGGAAGCAGACGCTTGATGTAGCCGGGCAGGGCAAAGGCGGCCTTGTGGACCTCGGGGGTATAGTAACCCGTCTCTATCTTCGCCGTGTCGAACCGGCTCTGCAGCACGTCCAGCGGCACCCTGCCGGCGGGGCCGTCGGTGCCCCAGCCAAAGGCCATCGGCCCGCCGGCATAGGTGGGGATCGTGGCGGTGTAGCAGCCCCAATCGGCGAACAGCGCCTTGAAGGCGCGCATGGAGTTGGACAGCTCTGCGCCCTGAAGGAAGGGCACGCCGTTCTGGGTGACAAGAATGCCGTCCGCGGTCAGGGCGCGCCTGGCGTGGCCGTAGAAGGTATCGGTGAACAGCACCTCGCCCGGGCCGATCGGATCGGTGGAATCGACGATGATCACGTCGAATTTTTCCGTTGTTTCGCGCATGAAAGCGGCGCCGTCGTCGATGACGAGGGTCAGGCGCGGGTCTTCGAACGCGCCCGCCGAAAGCATCGGCAGGTACTCTTTCGAAAATTCCACCACGCCCGCGTCGATCTCGACCATGGTGACATGGTCGAGTGATGTGTGGCGCAGCACCTCGCGTGCCATGCCGCCGTCGCCGCCGCCGATGATCAGCACGCGCCTGGCGGCGCCATGGGCGAGGATCGGCACATGGGTCAGCATTTCATGGTAGATGAAATTGTCGCCCTCGGTGGTCTGCACCACGTCGTCGAGTGTCAGGACACGGCCGAAGGTGCCGTTCTGAAACACCTTGAGCCGCTGATGCTCTGTCTTGCTGTCGTAGAGCATTTCGTCCACGCGCAGCGCCTGGGCGTAGTCGGGATGCAGGGTTTCGCGCAGCCAGTCGCTCATGCCGCTGCGGCCCCGGTCACCAGCCCGTCGCCGCGCAGCAGTTCCTTGACGCGCACGTCATCGGTTGCGAAGGCGCGTTTCAGCACGTCGACCGCCTTCCAGGGGTCAGCGTCGCCGCACATGAACACATCGAACGCGCCATAGCCGATTTCGGGCCAGGTGTGGACGGAGATATGGCTTTCGGCCAGCACCGCCACGCCGGAGACGCCCTGGGGGCTGAACTTGTGCGTATGGATGTGCAGCAGCGTTGCGCCACAGGCCGTCACGCAATCGCGGAAGGCCTTTTGAATGCCGGCTTCCTCATCCAGACCGTGGCCGTTCACCACCTCGATGATCAGGTGCGTTCCGGCAAAGACCCGGCCATCGCGGCGGATGAAGTGATCATCGCGCGTTTCGTCGAAAATGTCAGGTGTGTCGTTTGCAGCCGAAAGGCCGCAGGTGTCTTCCGCGTGGGCGCCTGTCTCCAGACCGATCCCCAGTTGGAAGAGGTTGGCGCGTTCCATGGCGCATCCCCTTCTTACCAGCAGATTGAATCCAGAGGTTCCTTAGCGCCCCCCCGCAGCGCGGGGTTGGGATCGGTCCCTCATATGGAGAGCGGATGTAGGGGGATGCGGCGGCGCGCGCAAGTGAAACTTTTTGGACAATACCGGGGGTTCGGTCGTATTGTTTCGGAGTGTCACCCGAGCGACCTGTCCTTTTGGGCAATAAACCTTTTCAAAAGATAGGGTTACGTAGCGGCATGGCTTCATCCCCCGGACCAGTCCCGGCTATATCGGCCTTCGCAAATACGCGCACCGTCCGAAGCGGTCGGTGGGCCGATACTCCTGCCTTGAAGGAACCGATATGAAGATTGCCATGCTTGGTGCCGCCCTTGGCGCCGTGGTGCTTGCCGCGCCGTCCCATGCCACCACGCTCTCGGCGGCGGAATTGCTGAACCAGTTCAACCTGATCACCCGCGGCGATGTCGCCTCTACCTCGCATGTCGAGGGGCGCGCGCTGATCGGCGGTGATCTGTCGGGTACGTTCGAGACCGGGCTGAACACGCGGGCGGCGGATCTGCCGGTCTCGGAGTTCGACGCGCTTGTTGTGGTCGGCGAGCAGACCGGGATCGCCAAGGGGCTGAACGGCGGCGATGTGAGCATTGGCACCCTGTCGGGCATTGTCGATGTCAGCAGTGGCGGCACCCTGACCACCGGCGCGATCAACGTGCCGGAACGGTTTGCCGAGACGCTGGATGCGTTTTCGATCTCGCTGGCCGATCTGGAGGGCGGCAGCCCCGCGCTCTACGGGCAGACCCTGACGTTTCAGGCCGACCCGCTGAGCGATTTCACGGTGTTCGACATGCCCTTCAGCGCGCTGACGGCCGGGGTGAGCAGCATCGACTATGATCTCGCTGCGTCGGACACGATCGTGATCAACGTGTCGGGCACGACGGGCGCCTTTCCGAACAACAATGAAACCAAATCGCTGGGGCGTCAGGTGATCTGGAACTTCTTCGAGGCGACCTCGATCACGCTGGACCGCACCGTTGTCGGCTCGATCCTGGCGCCGTTCGCGGCGGTCACCGTCGGGACGCCTTATGAGGGCAGCCTTTACGCCGATCGCGTGCTCATGAACAGTGAAGGGCATTTGCAGCCCTTCAGCGGCGTGGTTCCGGTCGCGGCGGTTCCGCTGCCGGCGAGCCTGCCGATGATCAGCGGCGCGCTGGTGCTTCTGGGGCTGGCGCGGCGGCGCAAGGCCGCCTGATCTGACATGAAAAGACACGGATAGCGGCCTTCGGGCCGCTATTTTCGTTTGGGCGGATCAAAAAAGGCCGGAGACGAGGCTCCGGCCAGGAAGAGGTTACGTGACGGGGATCACGGCCTCCAGAACGGTTTTTCCGCTTCGCGCGAGACCTGATCGCGTGTCAGGCCGATGTCGCGCAGAATGGCATCGGGGATATGACCCAGGCGCTTGCGCGCGCGGCTGCGCTCATCCCACTGCATAAAGAGATAGGCCACGCGCACCGCCGCTTTCGAGGTTACCGGAAGAGTGGTGCGGGCCGCGAGCCGCTCCAGCAGGATCCAGGTCGAAGCGAGATAGTGTGACATTGGCGTATCTCCTTTATTGTATTGATACAAAACCTTTACTGTGCAAGTATCGCGTATCAAATTGTACTGAATGACGCTAGGAAAACATTGTAATGGATACAAACTGGCCGCCCGATCTGTCTTCGGCCTCCGGTTCGAAATACATTGTGTTGTTACAATCCCTGCGCGCGGCGATCCGGTCTGGCACCTTGCCGGCGCAGCACCGCCTGCCGCCGGTGCGGGAACTGGCCTGGCAACTCGGGATAACGCCCGGCACCGTTGCGCGGGCGTACAAGCTGGCCAATGACGAAGGCTTGCTGGATACGGCCGTGGGGCGTGGCACCTTTGTGGCGGGCGATGCCGACCGGGCGCCGGTCGTGGACGAGCCGTTGATCAACACAATTCAGGCCGATACGCTTGATTTCCGCGCCTGCCGGGTGGCCGATCTGGGGCAGGGGCGGGTGATCCGCGATATCCTGATGCGGATGGCGCAGGGCACCGGCAGCCGCTATACCGATTATCCGACGAGCGATACCGATCTGGCCGCGCGCAAGGCGGTGGTGGACTGGATCGGGCAGGACCGCGCCGGGCGGCTGGCGGCAGACGATATCGTGCTGGGATTTGGTGCGCAGAACGCGGTGATGATGGTGCTGCAGGCCTGCCTGAGCGGCCCGACGCCGGTGATCCTGACCGAAGAGCTGGCCTATCCGGGGGTACGCCACGCGGCGCGGCTGTTGCGGGCAAAGCTCGTCGGGGTGGCGATGGACCAGGAGGGTATCCGGCCCGACCGATTGGCCGAGGCCTATCGCACCCATGGCGGCCAGGTGCTTCTGACTGCGGCCGAGGTGCACAGCCCGACCACGACACGCACCAGCCACGCGCGGCGCCAGGAAATCGCTGATCTGGCGCGCAAATTCCAGCTTCAGATCATCGAGGACGATTGCCACCGCGTGGCCAACAGCGACATTCCGGGCTATCGCGCCCTGTGCCCGGAGCGCGGATGGTATGTGTCGTCGCTGACCAAATCGGTGTCGGCGACGTTGCGCTTTGGCTTTGCGGCCTGTCCTTCGGCCATGGCGCGGGCGGCGCGGCAGGTGGCGCAATCGTCCTTCTATGGCATGCCGCAGCCGATTCTGGACCTGTGTGCCGAGTTGCTGCGCTCTGGCGAGGCGGAGCGGATCCGGCAGGGGGTGGAAAAGATCAACCTGCAGCGGGTGCATCAGGCGGTGAACATTCTGGGGCAATGGGATATACGCTGGCGTTCCGATGTGCCGTTCATCTGGCTGCGCCTGCCGCAGGGCTGGCGCGGCTCCACCTTCGCCACCGCCTGCGAGGCGCGCGGCATCCGCATCAAGCCGGCCGATGAATTCGCGCTGCCCGACGGCGCCGCGCCCCATGCGGTGCGGCTGGCGCTGAACGCGATCGTGCCCCAGCCGCAGTTCGAGGCGGGGCTGAAGGAGATCGCCGCGATGCTGGCCAACCCGCCGCCCAACGTCGATCTCTAGGGCGCGGGGGTGCAAAAGCGGCGAATCCTCACCAATTTCATGGGGTAAAATAATACCGTAATTGCAAGCATCTGTTTTTCAATGATTAATCCGGCGCAAAGGCGCTTGACTGCGCGCGCGAAATCCTTAGAACACGTCCATCCTTGATACCGGGGGCCGTTTCGGCGCCTTCAGACCTTAGCCAATAGGGCACGACACATGAAAACCTTCTCTGCAACACCGGCAGACATCGACAAGAAGTGGATCCTGATCGACGCGGAAGGCGTCGTTCTGGGCCGTCTTGCGTCGATCGTCGCCATGCGCCTGCGCGGCAAGCACAAGCCGTCGTTCACGCCCAACATGGACATGGGCGACAATGTCATCGTCATCAACGCCGACAAGGTACAGATGACCGGCAAGAAGCGCGAAGACAAGAAATACTACTGGCACACCGGGCATCCGGGCGGCATCAAGCACCGCACCGCCGGCCAGATCCTGGAAGGCGCGCACCCCGAGCGTGTCGTGACCAAGGCTGTTCAGCGCATGCTGCCGGGCAATCGCCTGTCGCGCCAGCAGATGACCAACCTGCGTGTCTATGCGGGCGCCGAGCATCCGCATGAGGCGCAAGCCCCCGAAGTGCTGGACGTGAAGTCCATGAACCCGAAGAACACCCGGAGCGCATGATGGCCGACGAAATCAAATCCCTCGACGACCTGAACGAGGTTGTCTCTGGCACCAACGCCGCTGTCCTGATGGACATCGAGGCGCCGCGCGAACCCGTGCGTGACGAACTGGGCCGCTCCTATGCCACCGGCAAGCGGAAGGACGCGGTTGCCCGTGTCTGGATCAAGCCGGGTTCCGGCAAGGTCATCGTCAACGGCAAGGCGATCAACGCCTATTTCGCGCGTCCGGTGCTGCAGATGATCCTGCGCCAGCCGTTCACCGTTTCGGGCACCGAAGATCAGTTCGACGTGACCGCCACGGTCAAGGGCGGCGGTCTTTCGGGCCAGGCAGGTGCGGTCAAGCACGGCATCTCGAAAGCGCTTCAGCTTTACGATCCTGCGCTGCGCGCCTCGCTGAAGGCCGCAGGCTTCCTGACCCGCGACAGCCGCGTGGTGGAACGCAAGAAATTCGGCCGCCGCAAGGCCCGCCGGAGCTTCCAGTTCTCCAAGCGCTGATCGCCTCCGTACGGAGTGCACATTTACAAAGGGCCCGCATCATGCGGGCCCTTTTGCGTTTGGTCAGGCCTGAAATGCGCCCGTGCCGTGACAAGCCACAATATAGTCACAATTTTTCCAAAAATTTTCGACGGCTATCGCGCAGGGTGTGTCATAATACCGAACGGACAACTAGAGGAAGCCGGATGCGAATACTTGCAGTTGATGATGATGTTTTCATACTCGAACTGCTGCCGGTGGTTTTGTCGGATTTCGGATATGACGATGTCGCCGTAACGACCTCGGCCCAGCAAGCGCTTTCCATGATCGAGAGCGACGATCGCGGTTTCGATTGCCTGTTCCTGGACATCCACATGTCGGGCATGGACGGGATAGAGCTGTGCCGAAGGGTGCGGGCCATGCCGGGATACAAGACCACCCCCATCGTCATGCTGACGTCGATGACCGACAAGGCACATATCGACTGGGCCTTCGCGGCCGGGGCAACCGACTATGTGACCAAGCCGTTTGATGTCACCGAGTTGGGCGCGAGGGTGCGCGTCGCCGAAAAGCTGCATGCGGCCCATACCGCGGCGCTCGAGACCCCGGCGGAAGAGCCGGCCGAACCGGTGGAAGCCGGCATGGGGGGCAAGCCCGGCTTCGATGCGGCGCAGCGCCTGGAAGAGGTTGAGGGCACCGTCGAATCCGAGGCGCTGGCGAACTATCTGGGCCAGCTTTCAAAGGCGCGGCTCTATAATTCCAACATCTTCGCCATCAAGATCGACCAGGCAGAGGTCATTCACGCCCAGACAGGGCATTCCGAATATTACGAGGTGCTGAAAGCCGTTGGCGGCGCGATCGGCGATGCGCTCGGGCGCAGGGGGTTTTTCCTGATGTCCTACACCGGCAGCGGTGTTTTCGTGTGTATTTTTCAAAGCGAGCAGACCGAATCGCGCGATGCGCTCGAGCGTGATGTGCAGGACGCCATCGAACAGCGCGCCCCCGATCTGCACGGGGCCGTGGCGGCGCCGATCACCGTCTCGGCCGGCGAACCGCTGAAGCCGCATATCAGCTCGGCCAAACGGTCCGCACGCATCTTCCGGGTGGCGATCGCACGGGCCGAGGGTAAGCACGAAGAAAAAGCCGCGCTGCTTCAGGATCAGGCGTTCCGGCGCGTGATCTAGGCAGGCACGGGCCAAGCGCGCTATTGCGTGGCCAGCACGGTCGGCCCGTGGCCCAGGGCGGCGCCAAGGGCGGGGACAAGCCGATCGCCGAGATGCCGCGCCCCGACCGGGGAAAGGTGGCCATAATCGACAAGAAGCGTGGCCCCGTTCTGGATCGGGTCGCAGCCAACCCGGCCTGCGCAAAACAGCTGGCGCGTGTTCAGTACCGTCAGGTTTTCAGGCAGCGTGATCCCGGCGAGGGCGGAAAAGAACGCCGCGTCGGCGGTGTTGTCGCTTGATACGTGCGCTCCGGTATCCGCGCCGTGCCGGGCATAGGCCGTTTCGAATTTGGGAAATTCGGGCATGGGCGAAAACAGGATGACCTGATCGTAGCGTTCGGCCCAATAGCTGAACACGGCCTGAAGGTATGGGCCCTCAAGCTCATGCGGGTCCAGCCGGTTGGCCAGAAAGACCGTCCGGATGCCTCTCTCGCGCATGGCCGCGTGAAATTGTCGGAGCATCGGGGCGCAATAGGCAAAGGCGACCTTTTCGGGGATGAGCGGGCAGCCATTGGCGCTCATCTGCGCGACGCGGGCCCCGGCGGCGCGCAGCGCGTTGGCCTTGTCGGCCGCGTGGCTGTCGCCATAGACGGCGATGCGCGGCGTGCCCCCGTCCGGCGCGGGGCTGGTGCCGCAATCCCAGTTCTCCAGGAACCCGTCGATGCGGCTGTATTGCCCGCGCCCGCCGAAATGGCAGGTGCCGACGCGGATCTCGATATCGCGCTCGATATGCAGCGTCTCGATCTCTGTCAGGCGGGTGGCCATGTCTCCGGGCAGGCGAAAGCTCAGCCCGTGCCCCAGATGGCCGGCGGCGCCAAAGGCGATGAAGGCCGCGCCGATCACGCCTGACGCGGTGAACACGGCCCGGCGCGTCACCAGCGGCGCGGCGGATTTGTTGCGAAACGGCCGTTCGACAAAGCGCCAGCTGAGATAGCCGAGCCCGAGCGAGAGCGCCGCGAGCGCCGTCATCAGCGCCTGTTCCGGGGGCTGCAGGCTGCGGATGCGGGCAAAGGCGAAGAGCGGCTGGTGCCACAGATAGGCGCTGTAGCTGATCAGCCCGACACCGGCGAAAGGCGCCCAGGAGAGCAGCCGCGCGGCCCAGGTGCCGGGGGCGGCGAACAGGATGATCAACGCCGCGCCCAGAACCGGCACCAGCGCGTAGAAGGAGGGAAAGCGCGTGTGTTCGTCGAAGGCGAAAATGGCGAAGAGGATCATCGCCAGCCCGGCGAGCGAGAGCGTGCCGCTGCGCCTTTGCCCGGCGCCCAGTTGCACGAAGGCGCATATCGACCCGGCCAGAATCTCCCACGCGCGGGTCGGGGCCAGAAAGAAGGTGGCCACCGATTTCCCGCGCGAACCCCATTCGCTTAGCAGCAGGCTGACAAGGGCCATGGCGAGGATCGCGTAAAAGGCCGGCCTGCGGCCGAACCGCCAAAGCAGGAACAGCGCGGGCGGGAACAGCAGGTAATATTGCTCCTCCACCGCCAGGCTCCAGGTGTGCAACAGCGGCTTTTCCTCGGCCTCGGCCTGAAAATACCCGGTTTGCGACCAGAACAGCACGTTGGACACAAACAGCGTGACCGCGACCAGGCTTTGCGCGAATTCGTCGAACTGCCAGGGCAGCATCCAGGCCCAGGCAAAAGGGACGCAGGCCAGCATGACCACGAACAACGCCGGCAGGATGCGCCGGGCGCGGCGTTCGTAGAATCGCAGAATCGAAAACTCGCCTTCCGCCAGCTCTTTCAACAGGATCGTGGTGATCAGATAGCCCGAGATCACGAAGAACACGTCGACCCCGACGAAACCGCCGCTGAAGATGCTGAAGCCCGCATGAAACAGAATGACAGGAAGGACCGCGACAGCGCGCAGGCCGTCGATTTCGGGTCTGTAGTGCATTGAACCAAACCACCGGGCACAGAAAATTCTGTGCGAAGCTGCCGTGCCGAGGCGCAATGAGCAAGTCGCATGGCCGGTTGTATGGGGAACGGGCCGAGCCGGGGCGGGGATTGTTGAAAGATCAGACTCGAAGCGCCGGATTGTCGCAGATTGTTGCTGCCGCTGGTGGGCTCAATTGTCGGGCGGAATCAGCCCCAGTCCACGCAGATAGATGCCGATGCCGCTTTCCAGAAGCTCTTCGGGCGGGAAGGGCGCGCGCGCGCCGGGGGCGCCGCGGGCGTAAAGCTCGACCACACCGTGGCTCAGCGCCCAGATATGGGCCGAGAACATCGCGGCGGGCGGGCGCTTTTCCGGCGGGATGCGTTCCGACAGGTCGCTGGCGGCCTTCTCGAGGATGCCGTTGGCCCGGGCGGCGGCGCGCGCCAGTTCGGCATTGGCGTTGACCGAAACGCCGCTTTCGAACATCGCCATGTAATGGCCGGGGTATTTGCGGGCGAAGGCCAGGTAGGCGCGGCCCGTCGCCTCGAACGAGGCCAGCGCCGAGGGCTGGCCCTTGTCATAGGCAAATTGCATCAGATCGGCGAAAATCTCGTAGCCTTGTCGCGCGGCTTCGGCGATCAGATCCTCGCGGCCGTGGAAATGGCGATAGACGGCGGCCGGGGTGACGCCGGCGGCCTTTGCCGCCTCGGACAGGGTGAAACCCTGCGGACCCTTTTGCTCGATCAGCTCCAGTGCCGCCGCGACCAGCGCCTGTTTCAGGTTGCCGTGATGATAGCCGCGCTTCTTAGGCATCCCAGATCTCGGGCCCGCCACAGATTTTCGGATCGGGCGCGCCCACCACGGCGGCGTCCTTTCCGGCATAGTCGACGCAGGTCAGAACCTTGCGGATCGCGGCCAGCCGCGCCCGGCGCTTGTCATCCGAGCGGATGACGGTCCAGGGGGCGACGGGGCTGTGCGAAAATGCGAGCGTTTCCTGAATGGCGCTGGTGTAGGCATCCCATTTTTTCAGCCCTTCAACGTCGATCATGCTGAGTTTCCATTGCTTTAGCGGGTCTTTCTCACGCGAAAGGAACCGCCGCATCTGCTCGGCCCGCCCGACGTTCAGCCACAGCTTGACCAGATGGATACCCTCTTCGACAAGCATCGCCTCGAACTCGGGGAGCTGGGCAAAGAAATGGGCGCGCTGCTGCGGGGTGCAAAAGCCGAACACATGTTCGACGACGCCGCGATTGTACCAAGACCGGTCGAACAGCGCGATTTCGCCGCCGGCCGGCAGATGCTGGATATAGCGCTGGAAATACCATTGCGTCGCCTCTCGGTCAGACGGTTTGGGAAGCGCCACCACCCGCGCGACACGTGGATTAAGATTTTCGCGGAACCGCTTGATCGTGCCGCCTTTTCCGGATGCGTCGCGACCTTCGAACACAACCGCCACCCGCGCCCCGCTTTGCTTGACATGGGATTGCAGCTTTACCAGTTCGATCTGCAGCGCCTTCAGCGCATCGCCATAGGCGTCGCCGTCCATGCGTTCGTCATAGGGGTAGGTGTCGGACAGGATGTCTTTCTTGCCGCCGTCCAGCACGGCGCGGCGCAGGCTTTTGGGGGCCTCGTCATTGAAATATCTGCTGATGGCCCCGTCGAATGGCAGCGTCATTGTCTTCTCCTTGCCGTCATCGGGCCAGTATGGCGATTGGCGCGCGGGGCGCAATCGCCACGGCCGATGCGTCAGGCCGCGATCCGGCGGATATCGAACGGCGTGGTCTGGTAGATCTCGTTGATCCAGTTGCCGTACAGAAGATGCGCGTGGCTGCGCCACCGGTTCTGCGGCGGGCGCGCGGGATCGTCATCCGGGTAATAATTGTTGGGCACGTTGATCGCGGTCCCGGCGGCGACGTCGCGGTCATATTCCTGCTTCAGCGTGTCGCTGTCATATTCCAGATGGTTGAAGATATAAAGCGCCCGGTGCGCCGGATCCTCGACCAGGCAGGGCCCCACCTCATCGCTGCCGAGCAGGGTGGTCAGGCCGGGCGTGGCGTCGATCTCCGCCTGTCGGATTTCGGTCCAGCGGCTGACCGGGATCACGCAATCATCGGAAAACCCGCGCAGATAAGGCGAGGTGGGCGCGAGGTTGCGATGCCGGAAACAGCCGAAGGCCTTGTGGTCCAGCATGTGTTTCCGCACGCCGTGGAAATGGTTGATCATCGCCATGCCACCCCAGCACACGCCGAAGGTGGAATGCACATGGCCTTGGGTCCAATCGAAGACCTGGGTCAGCTCGTCCCAGTAAGTCACCTCTGTGAAAGGCAAATGTTCGATCGGGGCGCCGGTGATGATCAGCCCGTCGAACTTCTCGCCGCTGGCGCGCACCTCGGCGAAGGGGCGATAGAACGCCTCCATGTGTTCGGCGGCGGTGTTGCGGGTTTCGTGATCGCTCATCCTGATCAGGCTGAGTTCGATCTGCAGCGGGGTTGCCCCGATCAGCCGCGCGAACTGGGTTTCGGTCTGGATTTTCTTGGGCATCAGGTTCAGCAGCCCGATGCGCAGCGGCCGGATGTCCTGCAGCGCGGCGCGGCCCTCTTCCATCACCATCACCCCTTCGCGCGTCAGCACGTCGAAGGCGGGCAGGTCAGAGGGCAGCTTGATGGGCATGGAACCGGTTCCTGTTGCGGGGACATCGTCAGATAGGCCGAATCTCAGCGCGCCTCAAGGGCGCGGGCGATCATCGCCTCGAAATCCGCGGGCGAGCGGACATTGGCCACATCATGCGCGCAGACCTTCACGCCCCAGTGTTCGGCCATCGCCGCATAGCGCGGCTGGCGGTGGGCCAACGCGCGCGCATAGGTCCAGCGGACAAAGGCGTCCGGGTCAACGTCACCTTCCGAGATATTGTTTTCACTCAGGTATTCCTGCCAGGCGGCGTGGAGGAAATCGGGCTGGTAATACATCGGCTTTGGCGCCCTGTCGAACCGGCGGATCAGTTCTTCGGTATGGGCGGGGCTGCCTTCGATCCAGACCATCAGCAGGGTGTCGGACAGTGTTTTCAGCACCGCGTCGCCCGGATCTTCGGGGTTTGCGATCTCGCAGATCGAGCCGCCGGAATCGCAGACGAAATTGTCATAGCCATAGAGATCCCTGGCCCTCTCGATGAAATGGGGCGTGTCCAGCAGGGCTGCGATCTCGGCCGCGCGGTGCTGTTCCTGGCGTTTCATGTATTCGGCAAAGGGCAGGCCGCCCAGGTCCGGGTTGCCGGGCTTGCCCAGATAGGTGGAGAGCGGCGCCAGATTTTCGAAGGTGATGTTGGACTGGATGTAGACGCTGTCTGTCATCAGCAATTCGCGCAGCAGCGGCACGCGCATCGCCTCACGCTTGAAATTGTCGGCGATATGCTCGCCCATGTAGCGGGTGCCGATACGGTAATCGACCGAATAGTGAAACCAGCCGCCGGCCTCGCGCAGCATGTTCGACAGATGGGTCTTGCCCAGCCCCGACATGCCGAACAAAAGCACGCGCTTCTTTTCCGCCGCCAGCCAGTCTTTCGCCGTTTGATACACCATCACGCGCCCCCGTTTCCGTCCGGGTGTGGTAGCCAGCGGGGCGGGGGCGGTCAAATGATATCGCCCCCCCGCGCCCCGAGCGGCCCGAAGGCGGCTCAGAAGTTATAGGCGATCTTCATCCCCACCGCGACGGCGCTGTTGCCGCTGAATTCGCCAAGCGGCGCGCCGCTGACGACGGGGCTTTCCGTCGTCGCCTCGCCGATCCAGATGTAACGCGCGCCGCCGGTGATCTTCACGCTGCCGGTGCTGTAAGTGGCCGCGACCCCGAGGCTGGTGAACCCGTCGGTGGGGCCGAGGTTGCCGGCAAAGCCGCCCTGGGTTTCCTCGTATCCCAGCGTGACGGCGCCGGACCATGTGTCGTTGAACCGGCGGCCGAGGCCGACGTTGTAGGTGACCGTGTCATTGTCATAGGCAACCAGCGCCTCGCCGTAGTTGGCGGCATACACGTTGGGGGTGATGTCGAATGCGGTCCAGTCCACCCAGCGGATCTGCCCGAACAGCAGTGTGTCTTTGGCGATCCCGGTCTGGACGTCCAGATTGACCGATTGCGGAACCGTGGTGTCGAAAGAGGTATCGGCGGTGGCCACCCCCATCGCGGGATCGGTTTCCCGCGTGTTCAGCCCGTGGGTGATCTCGGAATTGTACGTCAGGGCGATGCGCATGGCGATCTCTGGCTTTTCCCAGGCCGCCCCGAGAACATATCCGAAATCAAAGGCGCGGTCGGTGTCGGTGGTATAGCCGTTGAACAGCGACACCTTGCCTGACACTTCCTGGCCCCGGATGCCGCCGATCAGGCTGACGTTCGACGGCAGGACATAGCGTATCAGCCCGGTGAGAGCGGCGGATTCGATTTCGGCATGGGAGCCGCTGCCGGAGCCGTAGATATAGGCAGGCGCCTCATAGGCGATATTCGCGCCGATCGGCCGATCAAGGATAAGCGCGACCGAGATGTTGGGCGACAGGTCGGACTTGAATCCCACTGCGCCGGTGTCATAGCCGCGGGCCACATCCCCGGTCGAGGCGCCGGCGGGAAAGGGCCCGATCGCGCTGGCCTGCGTGCCGCTGACATCGGGCGAGACATGGCCAATCGAAACCTCGGCATAGGTTCCCGGTTCGAACAGAATGGCGGTGGATTGCACCGATCTTTCCACGCCGCCCGCCCATGCGCTTCCACTGCCCAGAAACGCGGACAGCACACCTCCCATCGTTTTGTTCATTCAGTTCTCTCTCCCTGTTCGCAGAAGGACTTGTTCGTTGTCTGAGATTCGATTTGTCAATCAGTAACGCAGCGTCACCCCGCTGTCATGACGCTACGAACAGGCCGAAGAGTACAAAAATCAGGATTTTGAGCGGATGGGTCCATGCCCGGCGGCAAGAAGGGCCGCCACGGGGCGCGCGACGACTCGCGCTATCGCAGTGATGCGGAGACGACGATCAAAGCGCCAAGCAGAAAGGAGCCATACAGGACGGGGCGCTGGTGCAGCAGTTTTTTCGCGTAGCACTTTCCGCAATGGGCGCTCAACAGCCGCATTTTATGGCCGCAATACCGGCATCGGAAAACACGCGTGGTCAAGGCACACTCCCGCAGGCACGTTCTGTCACTCATCAAGTTTACCCGAAAGCCGGACCCGCATGCAAAGACCATGCACCGGCGCGGCGGGTGAATCAGCTCCTCTGCCCAAACAGGCTGCGCCGGGGCGTGAATTGTCGCATTAAGTTGCGGAGGCCCTTAGCCTCATTCCCATTCGATCGTGCCGGGCGGCTTGGAGGTGACATCATAGGTGACGCGGTTGATTCCCTTGACCTCGTTGATGATGCGCGTGGCGGTTTCGCCCAGAAACGCATGGCTGAAGGGGTAGTAATCCGCCGTCATCCCGTCGACAGACGTCACCGCGCGCAGGGCGCAGGCGAAATCATAGGTGCGCCCGTCGCCCATCACGCCCACGGTGCGCACCGGCAGAATGGCCACGAACGCCTGCCAGATCTCGTCATAAAGCCCGTGCTTGCGGATCTGGTCGATGTAGACCGCATCGGCCTGGCGAAGGATATCCAGCTTTTCGCGCGTGATCTCTCCGGGGCAGCGGATCGCGAGGCCGGGGCCGGGGAAGGGGTGGCGGCCGATGAAGCTGGCCGGCAGGCCAAGCTCATGGCCCAGGCCGCGCACCTCGTCCTTGAACAGCTCGCGCAGCGGCTCGACCAGCTTCAGCCCCATCTTCTCGGGCAGGCCGCCCACGTTGTGATGGCTCTTGATCGTCACCGAGGGGCCGCCGGAAAAGCTCACCGATTCAATCACATCGGGATAGAGCGTGCCCTGGGCCAGAAACTTCGCACCGCCCACCTCGCCGGCGTGTTTCTGGAACACGTCGATGAACAGCTTGCCGATCGTCTTGCGCTTGACCTCGGGGTCGGACACGCCATCCAGAGCGCCGAGAAACAGTTCCTGCTCGTCGGCATGGATCAGCGGCATGTTGTAATGGTCGCGGAACATGGTCACGACCTCTTGCGCCTCGTTCTGACGCAGCAGCCCGTGATCGACAAAAACGCAGGTGAGCTGATCGCCGATCGCTTCGTGGATCAGCACCGCGGCGACAGAGGAATCGACGCCGCCCGACAGCCCGCAGATCACCTTGGCATCGCCCACCTGTTCGCGGATCTGGCGGATCGCCTCGTCCTTGTAGGCGCCCATCGTCCAGTCGCCGGTGAAGCCGGCCAGCCGCACGAAATTCTCATACAGGGTCTTGCCGTTGGGGGTGTGATGCACCTCGGGGTGAAACTGCACGGCAAAGAAATTGCGGCTCAGATCGGCGGTGATCGCAAAGGGCGCGTTGGGCGATGTTCCGTAAACCTCGAATCCCGGCGCGATTTCCGAAACATGATCGCCATGGCTCATCCAGACCTGTTCCTTTTCCTCCAGGAACCAGCCGGTCAGCAGATCGATCCGCGCGGCCATAGGCGTGACATAGGCGCGGCCGAATTCGGCGGTGCCATGGCCGCGCTCCACCTTGCCGCCCAGCATCTGCATCATCACCTGCTGACCGTAGCAGATGCCAAGGATCGGCACGCCCAGATCAAACACGCTTTGCGGCGGGCGCGGCGAATTTTCGTCGATCACGCTGGCCGGGCCGCCGGAAAAGATCACGGCCTTGGGCGCGAAGTCCGCCAGAAAGGCGTCTGTCACCTTCTGAAACGGGTGGATTTCGCAATAGACATTCAGCTCTCGCAGGCGGCGCGCGATGAGCTGCGTAACCTGGCTGCCGAAGTCGATGATGAGAAGGCGGTCATGTGATGGGCTTGTCATGCTCCGGCTGATACGTCCGGGGCCGGATTCGCGCAAGGGGCACCGCGCCGCCGAAAAGGGGGCGCGGCACGCAAAACGCCTACCAGCGGTAGGTTACGCCAAGCGCGACCTCGTCTTGCGCCATATGCAGATCCACCGGCTGGCCCGGCGAAAGCACCGGGTTGGCGCCCGACACCGTGTTATCGAACGCATGGGTGTACGAGCCGGTGATGCCCCAATGCGCGTCCACCCTGTAGCTTGCCCCGACAGAGGCGTGCCATTGCGGCGTTGCCGGCGCCAGCACGTTCAAAAGCGCCTCTTCGCCATCAATGAATTGCGAGGCATAGCTGACACCGCCGCGCAAGGTCCATTTGTCGCTCGGGCGATAGACGCCGCCGATCCTGAACACATCCATGTCTTTCCAGCCGAAGCCCATGCCATCATCGCTGCCCAGCAGCGCGCCCAGCGCGGCGGCGGTTGCGTTGGTGTTGGAAATGGCGGCGACGTCGCCATAGAAGATCCGCTGATATTCGGCCGTCAGGGTCAGCTTGTCATTGCGCGCCGGTGTATAGGCCACCCCCAGTGTCGCCACGGCGGGAATGTCGAAATCGCCCTGTTCGGCGAACAGGCCGGAGTATTTCTCGAACGGTTCCATATACATGCGCGACCGATAGCCCAGCCCGATATCCCATTCCGGCGCCGGCTCCCACAGCAGGCCAAGGTTCAGGCCGCCGCCGGTGGACCAGTCATCGCCGTTATTGGTCACGCTGCCCGGATCGGATGAGAAACCGGCATTGTCGAACCCCTCCAGCCCGGTGGCGCTGAAGCGTTGCAGGGCGAAAACCGGCGCGATGCCAAGGGTCAGGGTTTCGTCCACCCGGTAGCTGTAGTTCATCGAAATAAAAAGCTGCTCGAGGCTCACCCCCAGCGGGGAGGTGCCGCCGAGGGCCGAAAAGACATTGCTTTCATATTCCGAATTCATGCCGCCGTTGCCGAACACGAAAAAGCCCAGCGAGCCGCGGTCGTTCAGTTAGAAATTCGCTCCGCCGCAGGGGATCACGAACACCGAGTTCCGGCTGTCATAGCTGCCATTGGCCAGCGGGCCGGTCCCCGAAGTCTCGAACCCGCGGTCGGGGGCGAACGTGGTCAGGCAGAAGCCCGCCTGATTTCCCACCTTCAGGCCCATCGCCGGGTTCCGGGCCAGGCCAAGCACCCCGGTCGGCACCGCGACGCCGGCCCCGGCCATGCCCTTGGAGCCGCCGCCATAGCCGTTGGCAATATAGCCGTTGGTGGCGCTGGCCGGGCCGGCCAGTATCCCGAGGGTGCAGCAAAGCCCTGCGGCGCGCGCAATATCTGCGCGCCGCGTATTGCGGATTGTCATCGTGGTCTCCTCCCTGAGTGCGGGCCTGTTTTTTGTGCCCGCTTCTTTTGGTCTTTCTAACGCAACTGCCGGTTTCGCCGGGGCCGCGATCTTCTCCCTGCCTTCAAAGATACACATTCGAATGTGTTATGTCATTCGTCTTGGCCGATGTCGCAGTTGGCCGGTATTGCGGCGCAAAATTTCCTTTGCCTGTCGGGAAATCCAAATAGACACTGTGCAGGCTGGGCGGCACGGGGATTGCGCAGCCGGATCTGCGGGAGCTGAAAAAGAGATGGCTGAGACCGAGGTGGCACGGACGGGCAGGCGCGGCCGGGGTGGCGGCGGGGCGGCACGGCGGGCCGAGCGCACCGCCGTGACAACCGATACCGCCCGGTTCATCGAGCGCAATATCCCGAATTTCGAGATCCTCAATGCCGAGGCGCTCGAGATCATCGAGGCCAATGCCGAAACCGTACTGGAAGAGATCGGCGTGAGCTTCTCGGAAAACCCCGGCGCGCTGAAGCTGTGGCGCGCGGCGGGGGCCGATGTGCGGGGCGAGCGCGTGCATATCCCGCGCGGGCTGGCGCGGCGGCTGTGCGCCACGGCGCCTGCGCGCTTTACCCAACATGCCCGCAACCCGGCGCGCAATGTCGAGATCGGTGGCAATTCGCTGGTGCTGGCCCCGGTCTACGGCCCGCCTTTCGTGCGCGACATGTCCGGCGGGCGGCGCTACGCGACGATCGAGGATTTCCGCACCTTCGTGAAGCTGGGCTATATGTCGAAATGGCTGCACCATTCCGGCGGTACCCTATGCGAACCCACGGATGTGCCGGTGAACAAGCGCCATCTGGATATGCTGCACGCCCATATGACGCTGTCGGACAAGCCGTTCATGGGCTCGGTCACCGAACCGTCGCGCGCGCAGGATTCCGTCGCGATGTGCGAAGTGCTGTTCGGCCGCGATTTCGTGGCAAGGAACACGGTGATGACATCGCTGATCAACATCAACTCT
Source organism: Actibacterium sp. EMB200-NS6 (assembly GCF_001305615.1). Taxonomy (GTDB): domain Bacteria; phylum Pseudomonadota; class Alphaproteobacteria; order Rhodobacterales; family Rhodobacteraceae; genus Actibacterium_A; species Actibacterium_A naphthalenivorans. The sequence goes on along the minus strand of NZ_CP010869.1, from coordinate 1,918,394 downwards.
CCGCTCAGTTTCGACGCCACCATGATGGGCGCGCTGGAGGTATATGCACGGGCCAATCAGGCCTGCATCGTGTCGCCCTTCATCGTCGGCGGGGCAATGGCGCCGGTTTCGGTGGCCGGCACGCTGACACAGGTGCTGGCAGAGGTTCTGGCCGGGGTCGCCTATTCCCAGCTCGTGCGCCCCGGCGCGCCGGTGATCTTCGGCGCCTTCGTCGCCTCGATCGACATGAACTCCGGCGCGCCCACCTTCGGCACGCCCGAGGCCAGCCAGATCCTCTACGGCGCGGGGCAGCTGGCGCGGCGGCTGGGGCTTCCGTTCCGGTCGGGCGGGGGGCTGTGCGGTTCCAAGCTGCCGGACGCGCAGGCGGCCTATGAAACGGCGAACACGCTGAACGCGGCGCTTCTGGGCGGGGTGAATTTCATGCTCCACGCCTGCGGCTGGCTGGAAGGCGGGCTGGTGGCCAGTTTCGAGAAATTCGTGATGGATGCCGACCAGCTCGGCGTGCTGCACAAGCTGGCGGCCGGTGTGCCGGTGGATGTGCAGGCCCAGGCGATGGATGCGATCCGCGAGGTCGGGCCGGGCGGGCATTTCCTGGGCTGCGCCCATACCCAGGCGCATTTCAAGGATGCGTTCTGGCGCACCGATCTGCTGGATTACAAACCGTTCGAAACCTGGGACGAAGACGGCGCGCGCGATACCCAGGTGCTGGCCGCCGCGCGGGTGACGAAGCTGCTGGCGGATTACCGGCAACCTTCGCTGGACCCGGCCGTGGCCGAGGCGCTGGACGGGTTCGTCGCACAGCGCAAGGCCGCCCAGCCCGACGCCTTCGCCTAGGGGCGCGCGTCGGGGCGCGGCAACAGCCGGGCCTCTGCCATCAACGCGATCAGCACTTCGATATGGCGCGCGACCGAATAGGTCGCGTCGCCCGATTTGCGTGTCGCCTCCATCTGCTCTTCCTGCTCCAGCAGCGCGCCCAGCGATTGAAGCGGCGAGGGCAGGCGGACGCATTTCATCAGGCGCGAAAGATCCCGCTCGCGGCGATAGTCGGTCAGCCCGAACCGGGCGGCGCGGATCAGAAGGCGGGGGCGGCGGAGCGTCTTGAGAATGCTGAGCGGGTCGGACATGCGATACCTCTTTGAGTTCTGACCGCTGCAGAATGATACAACCTGGGCGCGTGTTGCATTTTGCGCCGTTTCACCGTTCGGAGGTTTCAGAGCCCTTTATCAATTAAATACAATCATAGGGATCGGCCGATTTGTTAAGGTTCTGGTAAGAAAGACAACCTTAGCGTGTATTTGGCTGATCTGAAGCCGGGCGTTGCCGCCAATCACAACCGGGGGAAATCTGTGATAGGGGACATCACGCATGACAGACCGCAGGCAATGCCCGGCCCGACCTGGGTGCCGGTTTCCGCCCAGTGGTACCTGGCGCATACCGTCGATCAGCGCCCGATCCGTGCCCTTGCGCGCGACAGCGGGCGCCACCCGTCGACGATCTTGCGGCACGTGCGTCGTATCGAGCAGCGCCGCGACGACCCTTTGATCGATTCCGCGCTGCTCCGGCTCGGCCGATCCCTTCTTTCCGTGGACAAATGTGAGGATGTCTCTGCCATGACAGCACCGATGCGACCTTCCAAAAGCCCTTCCGATGAAGCAACCGTGACCCGAGAGGCCAAGCGGATCCTGCGCCGCCTGTGCGAGACGGGCGCGTTTCTTGCGATCGCGCCGGATCTGGAAAAGGCGGTGGTGCTGAAGGAGGGTGCGAAGGGAGAGACGACGCGCATCGCCGTGGTGTCACGCGGGGTGGCCGAGGCGTTCGCGCTGAAAGACTGGATTTCGTGCCATACCCGCGGCCGGGTGACGACCTATCAGATCACCGGCGCCGGCCGGGCGGCGCTGAAGCGCATCCTGGCCGAAGAGCCGCGCGCGGTGGCAGGTTTTGCCGAGGCGCAGACCCCCTTCGGCGCACAGCACCGCGAATGGGCCGAGCGTCCGGTGATGGGCGCGGGCGATGAGGAGCCGCGCCAGCTGCGCTACAATCTGGCGGAATCGCCGCTCGCGCTGCTGGCGCGGCGCAAGGACAAGGGCGGCAATCCGTTCCTTACCTCGGATCTGGTCAGCGCCGGCGAACGGCTGCGTGAGGATTTCGAACTGGCCCAGATGGGGCCGCGCGTCACCCAGAACTGGGACAGGTTCCTGAGCGGCGGTGATCGCGGCGGTTTCGGCGGCGCGGGCGGCCCGGCGGACGGGCCGCGCGCCGCGCGCGACAGGGTGGCCGCGGCGCTGCGCGATCTGGGGCCGGGCCTGGGCGATGTGGTGCTGCGCTGCTGCTGTTTCCTGGAGGGGATGGAGGCCGCGGAAAAGCGCATGGGCTGGTCGGCGCGGTCGGGCAAGATCGTGCTGCGTATCGCGCTGCAACGTCTGCGCCGCCATTATGACGAGCAGAGCGGCGGGCGGGCGAACATGATCGGATAGGCTCAGCCCCCCACGATCATCCCGACCAGATAGGCGACAAGGGCGCAGACGCTGCCCACGGTCACGGTTTCGCCGATCGAGCGCAGCCGTGGCTCGCCCGTCGCGTTGCCGCGCAGCGCGCCCAGGGCGGCCAGCGCGGTCAGCGTCGCCAGCAGCGACAGGCGAAAGGTGTGATCCGTGGCCTCCATCAGGAAATAGGGCACGATCGGGATGACGCCGAAGGCGACGAAGGCCAGAAAGGTGACCAGCCCGTTCAGGGCCGGGGTCTCTCCGTCGGGATCGTTCAGGCCGGAGTCGTATTTCATGATCAGCTCGGCCATAAGCGTGGGCTGGCGCGCAATCAGCGCGCTGGCGGCATCGGCATCGCTCTGGCTCATGCCGCGCGCGTGTAGCAGCCGGCCGAGATGGGCGCGCTCGGCCGCCGGGTGGTCGGACATGCGGTGCAGCAGATCCGCCCTCTGGCCACGGTAGAGCTCACGCTGGGAGCGTGCGGACAGGAATTCGCCCAGCCCCATCGACACCGCATCGGCAAAGAGATTGGCCAGGCCGAAGATCAGCACCGCCAGCCCGCCGATCTGCGCCACGCCCTCGGCGCTGGCCCCGGCGAAACCGGCGACGATGGCAAAGGTGGTGACGATCCCGTCATTGCCGCCATAGACGATCTGTTTGAGGTATTCCTGAACCCGGCGCAGCGGCACGGCATCGGTCTGGCTTGGCATGGCTGTCTTCCACCGTTGGGCGCGCTCAGGATAGCCGATGGCGGGGGCGCGGCAAGATGGCTTCGTCACGCACGCGAAGGGCGCCCCGCGACGGGGCGCCCTTGCCGGCCTTCCGTACGCGCCTATTCGGCGGCGGCCCTTGCGCCGGCCAGTTCCCTCAGCGCCGCGCGGATGCCATCGCCGTAGGCGGGGCTGACCTTGTCATAATTCGCCAGCGCCCTGTCGATGATGTGCTGCGGCACGCCCTGCATCGATTCCGCGGTGTTCATGTAAAGCCGCGCGCGCTGATCGTCGGTCATCAGATCGTGCAGCGCCCGGGGCTGGCTGTAGTCATCGTTGCCGTCGCGGTGGTTATAGCGCGCCGCATCCCCCGAGATCTTCAGCGGCGGCTCCATGACCGACGGATCCTCTGTCGCGCCGCCCATCGAGTTGGGTTCGTAATAGGCATCCACCGCCCCGGTCTTCTGCCCGAAAAAGTTCATGCTGCCGTCCTTGTGATAGTGATGCACCGGGCATTTCGGCTGGTTGACCGGGAGCGCCTCGTAATGGGTGCCCAGCCGATAGCGATGGGCGTCGGCATAGGAAAACACCCGCGCCTGCAGCATCTTGTCGGGGCTGTGGCCGATGCCGGGCACAATGTTCGACGGGCTGAAGGCGGCCTGCTCGATCTCGGCGAAGTAATTGTCGGGGTTGCGGTTCAGCTCCATCACCCCGATCTCGATCGGCGGGTAATCGGCATGGGGCCAGACCTTGGTCAGATCGAACGGGTTATAGGGGGTTTTTTCGGCATCTGCCTCGGGCATGATCTGAACCTGCAGCGTCCAGCGCGGGAACTCGCCCGCCTCGATCATGCCGAACAGCGCCTCCTGATAGCCTTCGCGGGTTTTCCCGACGATCTCCTCTCCCTCGCGGTTGGTGTAGTGGCTGTGGCCCTGCTGGGTCTTGAAGTGGAACTTCACCCAGAACCGTTCGCCCGCGTCGTTCCAAAGCGAATAGGTGTGGCTGCCGTAGCCGTTCATGTTCACCGGGGTCCGGGGCAGGCCGCGGTCGGACATCAGGATGCTCACCTGATGCAGCGATTCGGGGCTGAGCGACCAGAAATCCCACATCGCCGTGGGCGAGCGCAGGTTGCTGCGCGGATGGCGTTTCTGGGTGTGGATGAAATCGGGGAACTTATAGGGGTCGCGGATGAAGAACACGGGCGTGTTGTTGCCCACCAGATCCCAGTTGCCTTCCTCGGTGTAGAACTTCAGGGCAAAGCCGCGCACGTCACGCTCGTGATCCGCGGCGCCCATTTCACCGGCCACGGTGGAAAACCGTGCCAGCATGGGGGTTTCCGTGCCGGGCTGCAGCGCCTTGGCGCGGGTATATGCCGAAATGTCCCCGGTGATGCGCAGCGTGCCGAAGGCGCCCCAGCCCTTGGCGTGAACGACCCGCTCGGGGATGCGCTCTCGGTTCTGGTGGGCCAGTTTTTCGAGCAGCTGGTAATCCTGCATCAGCAGCGGGCCATGGGCGCCCGCGGTCAGGGAATTCTGGTTGTCGGCGATCGGTGCGCCGGCTGTGGTCGTCAAGCGTTTGGTGTCGGACATGGGTGCCTCCCGGAACAAATTCGATGCCAGACTTGTGCCAGAGTTTAGCTATAATTAGAAATTGCATTTAATTACCGTTTTGATAACATATCATTATGAATATCACCTTCCGGCAGCTCAGCTATTTCATCGCCCTGGCCGAGGCGCGCAACTTCGGCCGCGCGGCGGCGCAGATGCATGTGTCGCAGCCGGCACTCTCGGTTCAGATCAAGGAGCTCGAGGCGCAGCTTGGCGCGCAACTGGTCGAACGGCAGCCGCGCAAGATCGTGCTGACCCCGGCCGGGCACGAGTTGTTGCGCCATGCCCGCAGGATCATGGAGGAGATGCGCGCGTTGCAACTTTCGGCGCGCTGGCAAAAGGGGCTGGCGGGCAAGCTGACGCTGGGCGTGATCCCGACGGTGGCGCCCTATCTCATCCCGGTGGCGCTGCCGCTGCTGCGCACGCGCGACACGTCGCTGGAACTGGGCGTGCGCGAGGCACGCACCGAACGGTTGCTGAATGATCTGGGCGAGGGGCTGCTGGACGCGGCGGTCATCGCCATTCCCAGCCATATGGATCATCTGGTCGAGGAGGCGCTGTTCGAAGACCGGTTCCTGCTGGCCGGATCAGAGGCGCAGCTTTCGGCGCTGGACGGGCAGACCGAGGGGCTGAAACCCACCGAGCTGAACCCGGACCGGCTGCTGTTGCTGGAAGAGGGGCATTGCCTGGCCGATCAGGCGCTGGAGGTGTGCGCGCTCAAACGGTCGCAGACGCGGGTCGATCTGGGGGCGTCGTCGCTGGCCACGCTGTGCGGGCTGGTGGCAGAGGGGTTCGGGCTGACCTTCCTGCCCGAGATCGGGCTGAAAAGCGAAACCGCCTCGACAGGGCACCTGGCGATCCGCCGGTTCGAAGAGCCGCAGCCGCGCCGCACCATCGGTCTTGTCCGACGGCGTTTGTCGCGTGATGACGGATGGTTCCGGGATCTGGCAGAGATTCTGCGCGAAGCGGGCGAGAGCCTGCTGGATCAGGCGCGCCGGGCCTCTCCGCCCGGCGCGTGATGGCGAAGGCTCAGGCGGCCTTTTCGCTGGCGTCGGATTTCAGCCAGTTCAGAACGGTCTCGGGCGAGGACACGCCATAGGGGTCTTCGCCGTGGTTGTCGCACAGGCCGGGCTCTTCGAACCATGCCTCGACCACGCCGTCATTGATGACGGCGGCATAGCGCCACGAGCGCATGCCGAAGCCCAGGTTGTCCTTGTTGACCAGCATGCCGACACGGCGGGTGAACTCGCCCGAGCCGTCGGGGATGACCTTGACGTTGTTGATACCCTGGGCCTCGGCCCATTTGTTCATGACGAAGCTGTCGTTGACCGACATGCAGTAGATCGCATCGATGCCCTGCTCGGCGAAATCAGCAAAGCCGTTCTCGTAGCCGGGAAGCTGATAGGTGGAGCAGGTGGGCGTGAACGCACCGGGGAGCGAGAACAGAACAACCCGCTTGCCCGCGAAATAGTCGGAAGTGGTCTTGTCTTCCCACTTGAACGGGTTGGGTCCGCCGATGCTGTCGTCGCGGACGCGGGTGTGGAAGGTCACTTCGGGCAGTTTGTAGCCGGGGTTCATGGCGGATCCTCTCTCAGTTGTTCCCTGCCGCGCGACTCGGTTCTGCGGGTGCAACGCGGCGCTGCGGCATTGATTAGAACGATTCCAACTAAGTCTCAATCTCTGTTCCCCGGTTTTCGCGGTTCAACCCGGCTATGCGAAATCGGGCGTTACATTTTGTGCAGGGACGGTTAAGTAAAGAGCAGCAAAGAGGTGTTTCATGCGCGATCTGAAAATCCCGGGGCAGCGTCATCCCGAAAAGGCGCACCGGCCCGATACCCAGCAGCCGCGAAAGCCTGATTGGATCAGGGTCAAGGCCCCCACCTCTCAGGGCTATCGCGAGACCCACAAGATCATGCGCGAGCACAAGCTCGTCACTGTCTGCGAAGAGGCCGGCTGCCCCAATGTCGGTGAATGCTGGTCGCAGGGCCATGCCACCATGATGATCATGGGCGAGATCTGCACCCGCGGCTGCACCTTCTGCAACGTCGCCACCGGGCGGCCCGACACGCTGGATGTGTTCGAGCCGGGCCGGGTGGCCGATGCGGTGAAAAAGCTTGGGCTGAATCATGTGGTGATCACCTCGGTGGATCGCGACGACGTGGATGATGGCGGGGCCGAGCATTTCGCCCAGACCATTCGCGCCGTACGCCGCCAGGCGCCGGACACCACGATCGAAATCCTGACCCCCGATTTCCTGAAATGCGACGCGCAAGCGCTGGAAGTGGTGGTCGCGGCCAGGCCGGACGTCTTCAACCACAATCTTGAAACCGTGCCGGGGCTCTATCCGCAGGTGCGCCCCGGCGCGCGCTATTTCCACTCGCTCCGGCTGTTGCAGCGGGTCAAGGAGATCGACCCGGCGATGTTCACCAAATCCGGCATCATGGTCGGCCTCGGGGAGGATCGCCAGTCGGTGCTTCAGGTGATGGATGACATGCGCGCGGCGGATGTGGATTTCCTGACCATCGGCCAGTATCTGCAGCCCACGCCCAAGCATCACGTGGTAGACCGTTTCGTAACGCCCGATGAATTCAAGGCCTATGAAAAGGCCGCCTATGGCAAGGGCTTCCTGATGGTTTCGGCCACGCCGCTGACGCGGTCGTCCTATCACGCGGGGGATGATTTCGCGCAGCTTCGCGCGGCACGGCTGAAAAAGCTGGGTCGCGTCTAGCCCGCGTCACTCGACCGGCGGAACCGCTTTCAGATAGGCCGCGATCGCCGCCCGGTCTTCGGCCGGAAGTTTGGCCAAATTCTCAATGACCGGGGCCATGTGCCCGCCGGCGGTATCGAATTCCGGGGTGAAGCCGGTTTCAAGGTAATAGGCGATATCCTGCGCCGACCAGGTCAGCCGCGCCGGGGTGATGTTGGGAATGGTGCCTTGCCCGCCGGGGTTCGGCGCGCCGCCCAGCCAGGCATCGCGCCTTGCCCCGCCCAGCGCGTTGCGCGGGGTGTGGCATTCGCCGCAATGGCCCAGCGCCTCGACCAGATAGCGGCCGCGCATCAGTTCAGGTGTCAGGTCACCTTCCATCACCCAGCCCTTGTTCGCGAACAGGAATTTCCACCCGCCCAGCAACCGGCGGATGGTGAAGGGGAAAGACAGCTCATGCGCCTCGCTCGGGGTGGCGACGGGCGGCAGCGTGTCGAGAAACGTCTTCAGATCGACCACATCCTGCGGCGCGGCATTGGCGTAAGACGTATAGGGGAAGGCGGGGTAGTAATGCGCGCCCTCGGGCGAGACGCCGCGCATCATCGCATTGGCAAGCTCGATCACGCTCCACCCGCCGATGCCGACCCGAGGGTCGGGCGAGATGTTGGGCGCGCGGAAGGTTCCGAAATCGCTTGGAAAGCGCTGGCCGCCGCCAAGTTTAAGCTTGTCGTCGCCACTGGCGTTTTCCGCCGCATGGCAAGAGGCGCATCCGGCGGCCCAGAACACCTGTTCGCCGCGCGTGCGATCGCCTGTCAGCCCCGCGAACTTGTCCGGGGGTACGGTGCCGGGCGCGGTGATCCACCAGAACAGGGCCAGACCGGCGGCAAACACAATGACAAGAGCGGGAAGGGCGCGGCGCATCGGGGCCTCGTTTCAGGGCAGTGTCGGGGCGCGCGGTGGCCGCGCCGCCCCGGGGCGTTTTATTCCGGCGCGCGGTAAACCTTGTGGCAAGCGCCGCAGGCGCCGCCCAGCGGGCCGATCGCCGCGCGCAGCCCGTCGATACCGGTGCCGGCGGCAGCTTCCATCGCGACGGCAGCCTCGACCAGCGCCTGGCTCTTGGCCATCACGTCGGGAAAGTTGTCCCAGATCGCGGGCAGGGCACGGGTTTCCGCCGCCATGCTGTCAGACCCTTCGGGCCAGAGGGTCGACTGATCCAGAGAGGTCAGGGTGACGATATTCGATGCGGCCCCGCCGGCAATATCGGCGTTATATTCCACATCGCCCTTCGCCATGGCGCCGAGAATGCCAAGGTTATATGCGTAAAGGTCCATGTGCGCCTGGCGGGCCTTGATCGCCGCCTGCACCGCCATGTCTTCATCGCTGGCGCCGAGGGCGGCACCTGCCAACAGCGAAAGGCCAAGCGCGACGCCGAAAATCTTTGTTGAAGTACCCATCTGGATCTCCTTGAAAAAATTCCTGTGGGGAACAGTTTAGCTGTGAGAATATTTAACACCATTCGTCAAAAACGCAGCGGGCCGGTTAATAAATGCACAAGGAAAACTGGGACGACCTGCGATATGTGCTGGCGGTGGCGGAAGCCGGAACGGTCAGCGCCGCCGCGCGGCAGCTGGGAGTGAACCACGCCACCGTCCTGCGCCGCATCGCCGCGTTCGAGGAGCGGCACGGCGCGCCGGTGTTTCAGCGCAGCGGGCAGGGCTATACGCTGCGGGCGGATCGTCTGCGCATGCTCGATGCCGCGCGTGAGGTGGAAAACGCGGTTCTGGCGGTCGGGCGGCTGATCCGCGGGGCCGAGGCGCCGCTGCGCGGCGATGTGCGCATCACCTCGACCGATACCTTCTGTCACGCCATCCTGCCGTCGATCATGGCAGAGATTCAGGCCGGCGCGCCCGAGCTGCGGCTGACGCTTCTGTGTTCGAACGATCATCTGGATCTGTCGCGGCTTCATGCCGACATTGCCGTGCGCCCGTCGCCGGAGCTGCGCGACGGGCTGGTGGGGCAGGTGGCCGCCCATCTCGGCGTTGCCGTCTACGCTGCCCCGGGCGCGCCGGACAGGTGGCTTGGCGTCGCCGGCGCGCTGACGCGTTCGCGCGCGGGGGAATGGGTGAAGCAGAAGATGCACGCGGGCGATGTTGCGGGGGCCGCCGACAGTTTCATCGTGCTGCGAGAGATGGCGGCGCAGGGCCTCGGGCGGTCGGTGCTGCCCTGTTGCCTGGGCGACCCCGATCCGCGCCTCGTGCGTCTGGGCGATATCGTGCCGGAGCCGAGCGTGGAGATCTGGGTGGCCAGCCATGAGGATCTGGCCGATGTGCCGCGCATCGCCGCGGTGCGCAGGATGCTGGTGGACGGGCTCGCGAAGCGGGCCCGGGTGCTGTCGGGCGCGCCCGGCGCCGGTGGGGCAGGAAGCGGCTAGGCTTCTTTCGCTTCCGTCAGCACCGCCATCCGCCGCAGGGCAAGCGCATAGCCCTGAAGGCCGCACCCCGCGATCACCCCGTCGGCGCGCAGGCTGACATAGGAGTGCTGGCGAAAGCTTTCACGCTTGTGCACGTTGGAGATATGAACCTCCAGCACCGGCCCGTCGAAGGTGTTGAGCGCGTCCAGAAGCGCGACGGACGTATGGGTGAACGCGGCGGGGTTGATGATGATCCCGGCGGCGGCGTCGCGGGCCTCGTGGATCCAGTCGACGATCTGCCCTTCATGGTTTGACTGAAGCAGGCGGATCTCCAGCCCCAGGTCCTTGCCCAGGGTAGTGCAATCGGTTTCGACATCGGCCAAGGTGCCCCGCCCGTAGATCTCGGGCTGGCGCTGGCCCAGCAGGTTCAGATTCGGGCCGTTCAGAATATAGATCAGCTTGCTCACGTGACTTTTCCCTCTTCGCCGCCCGGTATGCTCCCTGTCCTGCACAGAAACCGGTTTCCATGCAAGATCAACCCGCTGAAACCCGCGCGCGGCGGATAATCCGGCCACAGGCCCCGCTCTGCGACCATGAAGCACGTCGAAAACCGGGGCCGCGACAGGCAGTGTGGCCCCGAGGCCCTGACACGTGAGGACACCCGATGTTCAAACTGCCGCAGAAGGCGCGCTTCGGCGAGCAGACGCCGCCGGCGATCTTTCCGCCGATCTTCGGCCTGCTGGGAATTGGCCTGGCCTGGCGGCGGGCCGAGCCGGTGTTTCAGGCCCCACCCGCGGTATCGCAACTGATTCTCGGGGCCGTGTCGCTGCTGTTCCTGTTCGCGCTTGGCGCCTATGGGCTGAAGGTGATCCGCCGCCCGGCCGTGGTGGCCGAGGATCTGCGGGTGCTGCCCGGCCGCGCCGGTCTGGCGGCGATGGTGCTGAGCGTCTATCTGATGGCGGCTGTGCTCTTGCCGATGAGTCCGCGCGCGGCGGGGGCGGTGCTGCTGGCCGGTCTGGCGGGGCACGCTGCGCTGGTCTGGCTGGTGATCGCCGCGCTTTTGCGCGGCCCGGAAGAGCAGCGCCAGGTCACGCCGGTGTGGCATCTGCAATTCGTCGGCGTGATCTTCGTGCCGCTGGTGGCGATCCCGCTTGGCTATACCGGCCTGTCGCGGTTCATTTTCTATGGGGCGGGCGCCTTCGCGCTGGCGATTCTGGCAATCAGCGTGGCGCAGATCATCCGCCGCGACCCGCCGCCGCCCCTGCGCCCGCTGATGGCGATCCACGTGGCGCCCTTCAGCCTGCTGGGCGCGGTCGCCCTGATGCTGAACGAGCGTCTGCCGGCCCTGATCTTCGCGGCGCTGGCCACGGCGATCCTTGCGGCGCTGCTGATCCGCGCGCGCTACATCGCGGCGGCGGGGTTCAGCCCGCTGTGGGGCGCCTTCACCTTTCCGCTGGCGGCCTATGCCTCGTTGATGCTGGCGCTGGCCGGGGCGGGTGAGGGCGAGCCGTTCCGGTTCGCGGGCGGCGTGACGCTTGTGGCCGGCACGCTGATGATCCCGGCGATCGCGGTCAAGGTGATGCAGGCCTGGGCCAAGGGCGGGCTGGCGGTGAAAACCAACGCGGCGCGGGCCTGAGGGCGCATTGGGGCTTTTCTTTCCGGGCGGGCCGTGAAATAGGGAAGCGCCAAACGAAAACTCCCAAGGAGTACCCCATGGAGATTCGCGAGGCGCTCACCTTCGACGATGTTTTGCTCGTGCCTGCGGCCAGTTCGGTTCTGCCGTCAACGGCCGATACGTCTACCTTCGTGACCAAATCGATCCGGCTGAACATCCCTCTGCTCAGCTCGGCCATGGACACGGTCACCGAGGGCCGGATGGCGATTGCCATGGCCCAGGCCGGCGGCATGGGGGTGATCCACCGCAATCTGACGGTGGACGAGCAGCAAAAAGAGGTGCGCCGGGTCAAGCGGTTCGAAAGCGGGGTGGTCTACAACCCCATCACGCTGCGCGCCGACCAGACGCTGGCGGATGCCAAGGCACTGATCGAACGATATAATTTCACCGGCTTTCCGGTGGTGGACGCGGCCGGCCATGTGGTGGGCATCGTCACCAACCGCGATATGCGCTTTGCCTCGGACGACAGCACGCCTGTCAGCGTGATGATGACGTCGCAGAACCTCGCGATGCTGCGCGAACCCGCCGACCGGGCCGAGGCGCTGAGCCTGATGCGCGCCCGCCGGATCGAGAAGCTTCTGATCACCAATGACAAGGGCAAGCTGACCGGGCTGCTGACGCTGAAGGACACCGAACAGGCCGTGCTGAACCCGCAGGCCTGCAAGGACGAGCTTGGCCGGTTGCGCGTGGCTGCCGCGACCACCGTGGGCGATGCGGGCTTCGAACGCTCCGAGGCGCTGATCGACGCGGGCTGCGACCTGATCGTGATCGACACAGCGCATGGCCATTCCGAAGGCGTGGCCAAGGCGGTGGAGCGGGTCAAGAAACTGTCGAACGCGGTTCAGGTGGTGGCCGGCAACGTCGCCACGGGCGAGGCCACCCGCGCGCTGATCGGGGCGGGCGCGGATGCGGTGAAGGTCGGCATCGGGCCGGGCTCGATCTGCACCACGCGGATGGTCGCCGGCGTGGGCGTGCCGCAGCTGACGGCGATCATGGATTGCGCCGCCGCCGCGCGCAAAGAGGGCGTGCCGGTGATTGCCGATGGCGGTATCAAGTTTTCCGGCGATTTCGCCAAGGCGATCGCGGCGGGTGCGTCCTGCGCCATGGTCGGCAGCATGATCGCCGGCACCGATGAAAGCCCCGGCGAGGTCATTCTCTATCAGGGCCGCAGCTATAAATCCTATCGGGGCATGGGCAGCCTGGGCGCGATGGCGCGCGGGTCGGCCGACCGGTATTTCCAGAAGGATGCCGCGTCGGACAAGCTGGTGCCCGAAGGGATCGAAGGGCAGGTGGCCTACAAGGGCTCGGCCGGCGCGGTCATTCATCAGCTGGTCGGCGGTTTGCGGGCGGCCATGGGCTATACCGGCAACGGCACGGTCGCCGAGATGCGCACCCAGAGCCGGTTCGTGCGGATCACCGGCGCCGGGCTGAAGGAAAGCCATGTGCATGACGTGCAGATCACGCGGGAAAGCCCGAACTACCGGATCATGTAGGCATTCAAATGGGTTATGCCTGCAAGATAACGTATAACGCAAGGTTCGGGCGGCTGTGAAACCCGCCGCCCGCATTGCCGCCGCCATCGACATTCTCGACGGGGTTCTGGCCGGCGCCCCGGCCGAAAAGCTGCTGACAACCTGGGGCCGGCAGAATCGTTTCGCCGGGTCGAAAGACCGCGCCGCGATCCGCGATCATGTATTCGACGCGCTGCGCTGCCGCCGCTCTTTCGCGGCGCTCGGCGGGCGAGAGACCGGGCGCGGGCTGATGCTGGGCGCCCTGCGCGCCGCCGGGGTTGATCCGGCAGAGGTGTTCTCGGGCGAGGCCTATGCGCCCCCGCCGCTGAGCGACGCCGAGCAGGCGCTGACCGTCACGCCCGCCGATCTGCCCGAAAACGTGGCGCTGGATTGCCCCGACTGGCTTGCGCCGCTGCTGCGCGGCAGTCTGGGGCCGGATTTCGCGCCGGTCATGCAGGCGTTGCGCCAGCGGGCACCGGTGTTCCTGCGCGTCAACCTGAGGCGCGGCACTCGCGACGAGGCAATGCAGACCCTCGCGCAAGAGGGCATCACCACCACGCCGCACCCGCTGTCGCCCACGGCGCTGGAGGTGCGGACAAACCCGCGCCGGGTTCAGACCAGCGCAGCCTATGCCTCGGGGCTGGTGGAGCTTCAGGATGCAGCGTCGCAGGCGGTGGTCGACATGCTGCCGGTGGCGGCTGTCCAGCGCGTTCTGGATTACTGCGCCGGGGGCGGGGGCAAGACCCTGGCCATGGCCGCGCGCGCCGACGCCCGGTTCTTCGCCCATGATGCCCAGCCCCGGCGTATGCGTGACCTGCCCGCGCGGGCGGCGCGGGCCGGGGTGTCTGTGACGATGCTGGCGCCGGATGAGCCCGAGGCCGCCGCGCCATTCGACCTTGTGCTGTGCGATGTGCCCTGTTCGGGCAGCGGCGCCTGGCGGCGCAGCCCGGAAGGCAAGTGGATGCTTCAGGAGAGCGACATGGCGCAACTGCTTGCCGTGCAATCGGAAATTCTCGACCGCGCCGCGCCGCTGGTCGGGCCGGACGGGCATCTGGCCTATGCGACCTGCTCGATACTCGATGCGGAAAACGGCGATCAGATCAGCGCCTTTCTGGCGCGGACACCGGGCTGGAAACAGATCGCGTCACGCCGTCTGACCCCGCTGGATGGCGGCGACGGTTTCTTTGTGGCGGTGCTGCGGCGGGGATGATGCCCGCCCCGGCACAGCCTTGAATCACCTGCGTTAAGAGCCGCTTAACCTTATCACGCCGAAATGGACCGGACCCGAATCGCAACGGAGGCAGATGGTGTCCATCCCGGCGCACAGTCCCGGCCCAATGCTGCGCATCGCGGCCGCCCTTTCGGCGCGGCGCGTGCGGATGATGCTGGCCGCGCTGGCTTGTCTGGCCGGTGCCTTCGTGTCGCGCGACAGCGCGCCGGGCGGAGTGCTGGCCGCGGCGGGCCTGTCGCTCGCGACGCTGGTGGCGCTGGCGTGGATCCTGCCGCGGTTCGGCCCGCGCCCGCCCGACCTGCGCGCACTGGCTGCGTTTTCCGAAAACGATCCGGTTCCGGCCTTTGCCACAGATGGGGATGGCGCCGTTATCTATCGCAACCCGGCGGCGGGCACGCGATTCGGTGCCGGGCGGCACGAAACGCTCGTGCGCGCGATGGGCGAGCTTTTCGCCAATACCGCCTCGGTGATCCATCGCCTGCAGTCCCGTGCCGACGCGCAGGGCGCCGCGCGCGAAGACGTGGTGACGCGGCGCGGGCATGTCCGGGTCTCGGTTCATTCCGCGCAATCCGGCACCTTCTTCTGGCGCTTCGACGAGATGCAGGAGCGTGGCACCACACGCGCAGCAGAGGGGTTGAGCCTGCCGCTGATGACGGTCGGCCGGAACGGTACGGTTCTGTTCATGAACGAGGCGCTGCGGCGGGTTCTGGGCACCCGCGCCCGTTCGGTGGACGAGGTTTTCGCCACGCCGCCGGCACATCCCGGCGATCTGGCCCGGCTTCGCGGCGCCGATGGCCCGGTAGACGCAAGATGCGTCGAGATCGAAGGGCAGAACGGCCGCAAAGAGGTCTATCTTCTGCCCTCGGGCACGGTCGCGCCGGCGGCCGAGTTCGACGGCGAAGCGTTCGATGCGCTTCCGGTGGCGCTGTTGCGGCTTTCGCGCGATGGCACGGTGAGAATGGCGAACCGTCTGGCGCGTGATCTGCTTGGCCAGCCCGGCGGTCCGATCAACCTTTCCGATCTGGTCGAAGGTCTGGGCCGCTCGGTGCTGGATTGGCTGGCGTCGGTGCCCGAAGGCCCGGCCGCCCACCGCTCCGAGGTGTTGCGGGTGCGGCGCAGCGCCGAAGACGTGTTCCTGCAGATCACGCTGGCGCCCGCCGAACCCGGCCAGGACGGCCTTGTCGCCGTGCTTCACGACGCGACCGAGCTGAAAACGCTGGAGGCACAGTTCGTTCAGAGCCAGAAGATGCAGGCCATCGGGCAGCTGGCGGGCGGTGTGGCGCATGATTTCAACAACCTGCTGACCGCGATCACCGGCCATTGCGATCTGTTGTTGTTGCGGCATGATCAGGGCGATCCGGATTACAACGATCTGATGCAGATCAACCAGAATGCCAACCGCGCCGGCAGCCTTGTCGGGCAGTTGCTGGCCTTCTCGCGCAAGCAGACCCTGCGGCCCGAGGTGCTGGATCTGAGCGATACGCTGACCGACCTGAGCCATCTGTTGAATCGCCTCGTGGGAGAGCGGGTTTCGCTGACGGTGTCGCATGACCCGGCGCTGGCACCGATCCGGGCCGACAAGCGCCAGCTGGAGCAGGTGATCATGAACCTTGTGGTCAACGCGCGGGACGCGATGCCCACCGGCGGCGAGATCAGGATCGAGACCGCGCTGCACCACATGAAGCAGGAGCTGCGCCGCGATCGCGCCGTGGTGCCGCCCGGCGACTATGTGCTGATCCGGGTGGTGGACGAGGGGCAGGGTATCCCGGCGGACAAGCTGTCGAAGATCTTCGAGCCGTTCTTCACCACCAAGCGTGTCGGCGAAGGGACGGGGCTTGGCCTGTCGACGGCCTATGGCATCGTCAAGCAGTCAGGCGGGTTCATCTTCGTCGACAGCGTGCCGGGCTCGGGCAGTTGTTTCACGATCTACCTGCCGGTTCTGGGCCCGGTCCTGCCGGACGCGCGGGCCGGCGACCGCGCGGATCTTCTGCCCGCCCTGCCAAAGGTTGCGGCCGCCGAGCCGTGCCCCGATGACAAGGGGCCGCGCGCGGCCGGTGACGGGCTGGCGGATCTCGTATCAGGCGCCGCGCGGAACGGCGCGGCCCCGAAAACGGCCGCAGAAGCGGCGCCCAGGCCGGGAGAGGGCGTTGTTCTTCTGGTCGAGGACGAGGCGCCGGTTCGGGCCTTCGCCTCGCGCGCATTGCGGATGCGGGGCTATACGGTGCTAGAGGCCGCAAGCGCCGAGGAGGCCCTGCAAACCCTGAGCGATGACGCCATCCGGGTCGACGTGTTTGTCACCGACGTGGTGATGCCCGGAATGGACGGGCCAAGCTGGGTGCGGCGGGCATTGGAGGATCGCCCGGACACGCGGGTTGTCTTTGTGTCTGGCTATGCCGAGGATGCGTTTTCCGACACGCAGCCACGGATTCCGAACTCGGTGTTTTTGCCCAAACCCTTCTCTCTGGCCGAACTCACGATGACGGTGCGCGACCAGTTGCATTGAGCCGTCCGTCTCATGCCCCGTGGGCGCCGTTCCGGACAGCCGCATGAAGCGCGAAATCCGCCTCCAATTGTGTCCGGAGCCGGGCCTCTGTTTCTGTGGAAAGCGCAAGGGGGCGTTCGGGCGAGACATTGCGCTGGGGCGGCGGTGATACCGGAAACCCCAGGCGTGCCGACAGGAAGGCCAGCAAGGCCTCCGGCGCCTCATAGGGCAGCAGCGTATCAACGATGACCTTGCCATTGCCGTTGGTCACGAAGCGAAACTGAGAGCCGACGGCCGCATGGGCCGGCGGGGCGTCGGACAGATAATCCAGAACGAACCGGTCAAAACTGATGCGGGCGGTGGAATTGGGCCGGCCGCTCAGCCCCGGCCGCCCGCGATACCGGTACCAGCTGCCCAGCCAGTCGAGCGGGTCGCGCAGAACCGCGACGGTGGTCAGCTTTTTCGCGCTGTTCTGTTCCAGCACCGGCCGCAGCCGCCGCCGGAACCGGTCGGCCGTCATATGTTTGAGCGCGGGCGGGTTGCGGATCACCAGATCGGCCCGTTCCCCGAGCGCCGCCGCAAGGGCCTGTGTCCCCGTCTTTGGCACCGCCAGCAAGGCCAGCCCCGCCTCCCAGAAAACCATCATCGCCCGATTGCCCCGCTTTTTCTTAAATTTCGGCATTTTGCGTAAACTACTCTTTAACCAACGATGGCTGAACATAGTTTTAAGAGAAACTTCTTGAAATGTTCTCTTTTTGATCTCATAAGGGTGAGAACAAGAGGCGAACAAGAGCAACGATTGCCGCCCCCGCGCGGCTGTGGAATAAGGATGCAGGACAATGGCCACGGCGGACCTTCTTACCATGAGTGACAAGCGCAATTCCGACAAGCAAAAGGCGCTGGACAGCGCGCTGGCGCAGATCGAGCGGCAGTTCGGCAAGGGGTCGATCATGAAGCTGGGCGGCGACAACCCGGTGACGGAGATCGAGGCGACCTCGACCGGATCGCTGGGTCTTGATATCGCGCTTGGCATCGGCGGGCTGCCGAAGGGCCGGGTGATCGAGATCTATGGCCCTGAAAGTTCCGGCAAAACCACGCTGACGCTGCATTGCGTGGCCGAAGAGCAGAAAAAGGGCGGGGTCTGCGCCTTTGTCGATGCCGAGCACGCGCTGGACCCGCAATATGCGAAAAAGCTGGGCGTCAACCTGGATGAGCTTCTGATTTCCCAGCCCGACACGGGTGAGCAGGCGCTGGAGATCGTCGATACGCTGGTCCGCTCCGGCGCGGTCAGCATGGTGGTGGTCGATTCGGTTGCCGCGCTGACCCCGAAATCGGAGCTTGAAGGCGATATGGGCGACAGCAGCGTCGGCGTCCATGCGCGCCTGATGAGCCAGGCAATGCGCAAGCTGACGGGCTCGATCTCACGTTCCAACTGTATGGTGGTCTTCATCAACCAGATCCGCATGAAGATCGGCGTGATGTTCGGCTCGCCCGAAACCACGACCGGTGGCAATGCGCTGAAATTCTATTCCTCCGTCCGGCTGGACATCCGCCGCATCGGCTCGATCAAGGACCGGGACGCGGTCGTGGGCAACCAGACCCGCGTGAAAGTGGTCAAGAACAAGGTGGCGCCGCCGTTCAAGCAGGTGGAATTCGATATCATGTATGGCGAAGGCATTTCCAAGACCGGGGAACTGCTTGACCTTGGGGTCAAGGCCGGCGTGGTGGAGAAATCCGGCGCCTGGTATTCCTATGGTGACGAGCGCATCGGCCAGGGCCGCGAGAATGCCAAGACCTTCCTGCGCGAGAACGGCGAGATGGCGATGGAGATCGAAGACAAGATCCGCGCGGCGCATGGTCTGGAATTCAACGGATCCGACGACGATATTCTGGAAGCCTGACCCCTGGCAGCATGATCACGCGAGAGGCCGGGGCCGCGCCCCCGGCCTTTTTCTTGCTGTGGACAGGCCCCGCATGCGGCGATAAACGGGGCTGATCCGCCAAGTTACGCCGCGAAAGGCCAGAAGAGCATGCCGAGCCTGAACGAAATCCGTTCGACCTTTTTGAACTACTTCGCCAAGAACGGCCATGAGGTTGTGGAAAGCTCCCCCCTCGTGCCGCGCAACGACCCGACGCTGATGTTCACGAACTCGGGCATGGTGCAGTTCAAGAATCTGTTCACCGGGGTGGAGCATCGCGACTACACCCGCGCGACCAGTGCGCAGAAATGTGTGCGCGCGGGCGGCAAGCATAACGATCTGGATAATGTGGGCTATACGGCGCGCCACCATACCTTCTTTGAAATGCTCGGCAATTTCTCGTTCGGGGATTATTTCAAGGAAGAGGCGATTCCCTATGCGTGGGAATTGTTGACCAAGGAATTCGGGATCGACAGGAACAAGCTTCTGGTCACGGTCTACCACACCGATGACGAGGCCGCCACGATCTGGAAAAAGACCGCAGGGCTGTCGGATGACAGGATCATCCGCATCCCGACCAATGACAATTTCTGGATGATGGGTCCGACCGGCCCCTGCGGCCCCTGCACCGAGATCTTCTATGATCACGGCGATCAGATCTGGGGCGGCCCGCCGGGCAGCGCCGAAGAGGATGGCGACCGCTTCATCGAGATCTGGAACCTGGTCTTCATGCAGAACGAGCAGTTCGCCGACGGCTCGATGAAGGCGCTGGAGATGCAGTCGATCGACACCGGCATGGGGCTGGAGCGGATCGGCGCGCTGCTGCAGGGCAAGCATGACAACTATGATACCGACCTGATGCGCAGCCTGATCGAGGCGTCGGCCAATGCCACCTCGACCGAGCCGGACGGGCCGGGCAATGTGCATCACCGGGTGATCGCCGACCATCTGCGCTCCACCTCTTTCCTGATCGCCGACGGGGTGATGCCCTCGAACGAGGGGCGCGGCTATGTGCTGCGCCGGATCATGCGCCGGGCGATGCGGCACGCGCATCTTCTGGGCGCGCAGGATCCGCTGATGTACCGGCTGGTGCCGGCGCTGGTCACGCAGATGGGCGCGGCCTATCCCGAGCTGGGCCGGGCGAAGGCGCTGATCGAAGAGACGCTGAAGCAGGAGGAAGGGCGGTTCATCCAGACGCTCGAGCGCGGCCTGCGGCTGCTGGATGACGAGCTGGAGAAGCTGCCCGAAGGGTCTGACCTGCCGGGCGAGGCGGCGTTCAAGCTGTATGATACCTACGGGTTCCCGCTGGATCTGACGCAGGACGCGCTGCGCGAAAAGGGCCGGGCGGTGGATACCGCCGGGTTCGATGCGGCCATGGCCGGGCAGAAGGCCAAGGCGCGCGCAAGCTGGGCGGGGTCGGGCGAAACAAGTGATGCGGCGATCTGGCTTGATCTGGCCGAAGAGCACGGCCCGACCGAGTTTCTGGGCTATGACACCGAGCGGGCCGAGGGCCAGGTGATAGCCGTGGTCCGCGATGGCGCGGCGCTGACGGCGGCGGAACAGGGCGACAAGGTGCAGATCGTCGTCAACCAGACCCCGTTCTATGCGGAATCGGGCGGCCAGGTCGGCGACAGCGGCACGCTGAAGACCGAGAGCGGCGCGGCGCGCATCACCGACACGCGCAAGACCGCCGGGGTGTTCATCCATTTTGCCGAGGTGACGAAGGGGCGCATCCTGCCCGGCGAGGGCGCCGAGCTGGAGGTTGATCACGCGCGGCGCGCGGCGATCCGCGCCAACCATTCGGCCACCCACCTGCTGCACGAGGCCCTGCGCGAGGCGCTTGGCCCGCATGTGGCGCAGCGCGGGTCGCTGAACGCGGAGGATCGGCTGCGGTTCGACTTTTCGCACGCCAAGGCGCTGAGCCCCGAGGAGATCGAGAAGGTCGAGGCCGAGGTGAACGCCTTCATCCGCCAGAACACCCCGGTCGAGACCCGGATCATGACACCGGACGATGCCCGCGCCATCGGCGCGCAGGCGCTGTTCGGCGAGAAATACGGCGACGAGGTGCGCGTGGTGTCGATGGGCCGCGCGCCCACCGGCAAGGGCGCCGATGGCAAGACCTGGTCGATCGAACTGTGCGGCGGCACCCATGTGAAACAGACCGGCGATATCGGCCTGTGCGTGGTGCTGGGCGACAGTGCCTCCAGCGCCGGTGTGCGGCGGATCGAGGCGCTGACCGGGCAGGCGGCGCTGGATTACCTCTCGGCCCAGGACGAACGGCTGAGCGAGGTCGCCTCTGTGCTGAAGGCGCAGCCGGCCGAGGTTGTCGAACGGGTAAAGGCGCTGATGGACGAACGCAAGGCGCTGACCAACGAAGTGGCGCAGCTGCGCCGTGACCTGGCCATGTCGGGCGGCGCGGCCGAAGCGCCGGAATCGCATGATATCAATGGCATACCGTTCGTTGCTCAGGTTCTTTCGGGCGTGTCGGGCAAGGATCTTCCGGCGCTGATCGATGCGCATAAGGCGCGGATCGGGTCGGGCGCGGTGCTGCTGATCGCCGATGCCGGCGGCAAGGCGGCGGTGGCCGCGGGCGTGACGGAGGATCTGACAGGCCGGGTCTCGGCCGTCGATCTGGTGAGGGCCGCAGTGGCGGAACTGGGCGGCAAGGGCGGCGGCGGCCGGCCTGACATGGCGCAGGGCGGCGGCAAGGATGCCGCGAACGCAGAGGCCGCGATCAGCGCCGCCGAAGCGGTGATCGGGGGATAGGATGGGCGCGCTCTGGATTGCACATGTGACCGTGACCGACGAAGAGGCCTATGGCCGCTATGCGGCGCTGGCGGGCCCCGCGATCACAAAGCACGGCGGCAGCTTCATCGCCCGTGGCGGGCGCTATGTTCAGCTTGAGGGCACCGACCGGCCCCGCAACGTGGTGGCGCGGTTCGCCTCGGTCGAGGCGGCCGAGGCCTGTTACCACAGCCCCGAATATCAGGAGGCCCTGAACCACGCGCGCGGCGCGTCCGAGCGCGAACTGGTGATCGTCGAAGTCAGCTGATCGCGGGCCGCGTCCGGGCCTTGGCCCGCGCTTGCCGCCGCTTGCGCCAGATCAAGGGCGGCATCCGGCCCGGCGTTATACTCCCCCTTGCTACCAGCGCCCTCGTGGCCCGCGGTTGTGCGGGTCGCGATGCGGCCGACAAGTGGGGAGTAGTCTCATGCGCAACAAGCTGCGAGAGCCCGTCGCGATCAGCGGTGTGGGCTGTTCACGTTTTGGCGATCTTCTGGAAACCCCCGAATTGAAGGGAAAAACCATTCAGGAACTCACCGCCGACGCGGTGAAAGAGGCGCTCGACGATGCCGGACTGACGGGGCAGGATGTCGATGCGGTGTTTGCCGGTAACGCGATGACCCACAGCTCTCAGCTGCCGGGAACTTATTCGCAACTGTCGAAATGGACCGGCACCCAGTTCAAGAGCGGTGTGCACTTCGAGGCCCAATGCTCGACAACCAATGTCGGGGCGGCGATGGCTGCGATGGCGATTGCCGCAGGGGTCTACGATACGGTTCTGGTCTACGGGCTGGAAACGACCCGGACCAAGGTGAAAGGCTACAGCCCCTACGAGCGCGAGCCGATTTCGCATCAGAAAACCTGGCTCTGGACGGACATGGCCGTGAACCAGGCCTATGGTGTACCGCAGGGATACGATATCTTTTCCGCCTATAACGGTCTGGTGGGTTTGGGCTATTGCCGCAAATACGGCATTTCGATCGAGGACTTCGATCGCGGCATGTTCGAGATCTGCCGCACACGGCGCCAGCACGGGGCGATGAACCCGAAGGCGAATATCCAGGAAACGCTGGAGGATGCGGCCAAACGCAAGGGGTTCGATGATGTCTACGCCTATTGGCAGTCGCCCGAAAGCAACCCTTTCGTGGCGTGGCCGTCGCGCCTGCTGAGCCTTGTGACGACCGCCGACGGGGCCTCGGCCATGGTGCTGACACGGGCCGATCTGGCGAAAAGCGGCAAGTCGCAGCCTGTCGAGCTGAAGGGGTTCGGCATCAGCTACAGCGATCTGCCATGGTACGGCGAGGATCCCACCTATTGGGAGTTCGACAAACGCGCGGTGGATGCGGCGATGGGAATGGCCGAGATCAGCGCCAAGGACATCGACTATCTGCACACCCATGACTGTTCGCATATCTCGGGCGTCTGCACCGCCGAAATGATCGGCTATCTGGAGCCTGGCACGATGCTGACCGCCGCGCGCGACGGGCGGTTGCGGTATGACGGCGACCGGCCGATGTCGACCCATGGCGGCCGCCATGCGTTCGGCCACGCCTGGGGCGCCAGCGCCGGCAGCGATACCTATGAGGCCGTGCTTCAGATGCGCGGCGCGGCCGGGGCGCGGCAGATTGCCAAGCCGCCCGAGATCTCCGTCATTCACACCCACGGCTACGCCATGATCGGCACCGTGATCGTTCTGGGAGGGATGTAAGATGCAAGCCACTGCTGAACAGCCGAGCATGATCCGCTGGTACTACGAGGGTCTTTCGGCCGGCGTCTACCGCGCCATAAAATGCGCCGATTGCGGCAAACTCACCTTCCCGCCGACGGGGTGCTGTGAGCATTGCGGAAGCTGGAATGTCGAGGGGGTGGAGCTGAGCGGCGAGGCCACGCTGCTGTTCGCCAGCCACAACATCACGCCCGCCTGCCACCCGCGGTTCGAAAAGATCGCCCCCTATGTCTATGGCCATATCCAGCTCAAGGAGGGGCCGATCGCGCAGGCGATCGTTCGGGGTGTCGATCCGACACCCGAGGATCTGCAGGCTCTGTTCGAGAAAGGCCCGGTGCCGGTTCAGGCCGCGACGCTTCAGATGGATGACCTGCCGGTCATCGTCTTCGACATCAAGGCCTGAGAACGCGCCGCGCGGCGGGGGTTACCCCGCCGCCCGTGCATGGCGCTTGCGCTCGTGCGGATCGAGATAGCGCTTGCGCAGCCGGATCGCGTTCGGCGTGACCTCGACCAGTTCGTCATCGTCGATATAGGCGATAGCCGCCTCCAGCGACATCTTGACCGGCGGCGTCAGGCGCACCGCTTCGTCGGTACCGCTGGCGCGGACGTTGGTCAGCTGCTTGCCCTTCAGCGGGTTCACCTCGAGATCGTTCTCGCGGCTGTGCTCGCCGATGATCATGCCCTGATAGACCGGTTCCTGCACGCCGATGAAGAACTTGCCACGGTCTTCGAGCTTCCAGATCGCATAGCCCACCGAAATGCCCGATTCCATCGAGATCAGAACCCCGGCGCGACGGCCCGGAATCGGGCCCTTGTGCGGCGCCCAGTCGTGGAACACGCGGTTCAGAACCCCGGTGCCGCGGGTATCGGTCAGAAACTCGCCGTGATAGCCGATCAGCCCGCGCGACGGCACATGGGCGATGATCCGGGTCTTGCCGGCACCGGCGGCTTTCATTTCCACCAGCTCGCCCTTGCGCACGCCGGTCAGCTTTTCGATCACGACGCCGGAATATTCGTCATCCACGTCGATGGTGACTTCCTCGACCGGCTCCAGCTTGACGCCGTTCTCTTCGCGGAACAGCACCTGCGGACGCGAGATCGACAGCTCGAACCCTTCGCGGCGCATGTTCTCGATCAGAACGCCCATCTGCAATTCGCCGCGCCCGGCCACTTCGAAGGCTTCGCCGCCGGGGGTGTCGGTCACCTTGATGGCGACGTTCGATTCCGCCTCCTTCATCAGCCGGTCACGGATGACGCGGCTCTGCACCTTCTTGCCGTCCTTGCCGGCCAGCGGGCTGTCGTTGATGCCGAAGGTCACGGTGATGGTGGGCGGGTCGATCGGCTGGGCCGGGATCGCCTCGGTCACCGAGGGGGCGCAGATCGTGTCGGCCACGGTGGCCTTGGTCATCCCGGCCAGGCTGACGATATCGCCGGCCTCGGCCACGTCGATCGGCTGTTGGCCCAGGCCCCGGAAGGCCAGAATCTTGGTGACGCGGAAGTTTTCGACAAGGCTGCCGTCGCGGGCCAGCGCCTTGACGCTCTCGCCCGGCTTCAGGGTGCCGCTTTCGACGCGGCCGGTCAGGATGCGGCCGATGAACGGGTCCGAGCCCAGCGTGGTGGCCAGCATGCGGAAGGGTTCGTCGCGATGCTGCTGCTGCGCCGGGGCGGGCACGTGTTTCAGGATCAGGTCGAACAGCGCGTGCAGATCCTTGCGCGGACCGTCCAGTTCCATGTCGGCCCAGCCGTTACGGCCCGAGGCATACATATGCGGAAAGTCGAGCTGTTCATCGGTGGCGCCGAGGTTGGCGAAGAGGTCGAACACCTCGTCCAGCGCGCGCTCGGGCTCGGCGTCGGGCTTGTCGACCTTGTTGAGCACCACGATCGGGCGCAGCCCGAGGGCCAGCGCCTTGGAGGTCACGAATTTGGTTTGCGGCATCGGGCCTTCGGCGGCATCGACCAGCAAGACGACGCCATCGACCATCGACAGGATGCGCTCGACCTCTCCGCCGAAATCGGCGTGGCCGGGCGTGTCGACGATATTGACGCGGTGGCCATTCCATTCGACGCTGGTGGCCTTGGCCAGGATGGTGATCCCGCGCTCACGCTCCAGATCGTTGCTGTCCATCGCCCGTTCGGTCGTGGCCTGGTTTTCCCGGTAGGTGCCGGATTGTTTCAGAAGTTCGTCGACAAGTGTGGTCTTGCCGTGGTCAACGTGCGCGATGATCGCGATATTGCGAAGGTCCATGGGGGCCTGCCTGCATAAAGAAAGAAGAGATTGGCGCCGCGATACATGCTGCGCCGGCAAAAGGCCAGAGGCGAAACGCCGCTTAGTGCGGTGTGGCCTTCGAGAAGAGGTGGATGATGACGATCCCGGCGATGATCAACCCCATGCCGAGCGCGGCGGGAAGGTCGATGCGCTGCCCGAACAGCAGCCAGCCCATGCCGCCGATCAGCACGATGCCCAGACCCGACCAGATGGCGTAGACCACGCCCAGCGGCATCACCTTCAGCGCCAGCGACATGAAGTAGAACGACAGCGTGTAGCCGGTCAGCATGATGGCGGTGGGCACCGGCCTGGTCAGTTGGTGGCTGGCCTGAAGGGCGGTGGTGCCAATGGTTTCGGTCACGACGGCGATCATCAGAAAGATGTAATGTACGGGCATGGGCGGGGCCTTAGCGGGCGATATAGCGGTCGCGGCGATGATTGGTGGCGATGATGATGTTCAGCACCACCGCGCCCAGAAGCGAATAGAGCACCGTCGCGATCGGGAGCAGGAACAGCGCGAGGATGAACACGCAGGCGTCGAAGATCAGTTGGGTCCAGCCCGCCTTGAACCCGGTCTTGTCCTGCAGGTACAGCCCCACGATGCCGACCCCGCCCAGGCTGGCACCGTGGCGGAACAGCGCCAGCAGCCCGGCGCCCGCCGTGACCCCGGCCAGCACGGCGGCGGCGGCGGGATCGAGCCGCTCGAAGGTGATCAGATGGGGCAGCAGTTCGGTGAACAGCGACATCAGCCCCACCGCGCAGAAGGTCTTGAGCGTGAATGCCCCGCCCAAACGGCGCAGCGCCAGCCAGTAGAACGGCAGGTTGAGCGCAAAGAAG
The DNA here is from genome assembly GCF_001305615.1 of Actibacterium sp. EMB200-NS6. Classification (GTDB taxonomy): domain Bacteria; phylum Pseudomonadota; class Alphaproteobacteria; order Rhodobacterales; family Rhodobacteraceae; genus Actibacterium_A; species Actibacterium_A naphthalenivorans. The sequence goes on along the minus strand of NZ_CP010869.1, from coordinate 1,892,051 downwards.
AAGGCGCCGAAGCTCCAGCCGCTGACATAGGAGAGCAGCAGCGACAGCCCGGCGATCTGGCCGGTGATCAGCGATGCGCCATGCAGCAGATGCACCGAGAGCGCCACAAGGGCGGTGCCCACCAGCAGGCCTTGGGCGTCTTCCAGCGGGGTGTGGATCTTGGCGTCGGACATGATGCTGCAGGTCACCCCGAATCTGCTCGATTGTCCAGAGGGCGCGCGCCGCTCTCAGTCGGCGATATAGCGGTCGCGCCGGTGGTTGAAGGCGATGACGCCGTTCAGCACCGCCGCCCCGGCCAGCGAATAAAGCACGACGCGCGTGTCGAACAGGAACAGCGCGCAGAAAAAGATCAGCGCATCGACGATCAACTGGACATATCCGGCCCGAAACCCCGTGCTGTCCTGGATCATCAGCGCGATAACGCCCAGCCCGCCCAGGCTGCCCTTGTGGCGAAAGACGGCCAGCAGGCCCAGCCCGGTCAGCACCCCGAACATCACCACGCCTAGGGCGGGGTTGAGATGGGCGACGGTGAACCCCAGCGGCAGCTTTTCGGTCAGCACCGAAAGAGCGGTGACGCAGCCGATGGATTTGAGGGTGAATTCCAGCCCGAGCCGTTTGTAGGCGAACCAGTAGAAGGGCAGGTTGATCGCGAAGAACACCAGCCCGAACGACAGGCCGCTGAGATAAGAGACGATCAGCGCGATGCCCGCGGTCTGCCCGGTCAGAAACCCCATGTAGGTCAGCAGGTTGATGCCGATGGCGCAGATCAGAATGCCGATCGACAGGCCCTGCGCATCCTCCAGCGGCGTATGCCGGGCGGAATCGGATGTCGGAATCGGAACAGGGGCGGGGCACATGGCGATATTAGGGCAGAACTGCTGCCATTTTTCAAGCGCCGGAAAAGCAAAGGGCCGGGAAAAACCCGGCCCTTTCCGTTCGGTCAGGTGGCCGTGATCAGCCGGCCAGCGCCTTGTTCAGGTTTTCGTCGACCTTTTCCAGGAAGCCCATCGTGGTCAGCCATTTCTGATCGGGGCCGACCAGCAGCGCCAGATCCTTGGTCATGAAGCCGCTTTCGACCGTGTCCACCACGACCTTTTCCAGCGTCTCGGCAAAGTTCATCAGCGCGTCGTTGCCATCCAGCTTGGCGCGGTGCTTCAGGCCGCCGGTCCAGGCGTAGATCGATGCGATCGAGTTGGTCGAGGTTTCCTCGCCCTTCTGGTGCTGGCGATAGTGGCGGGTGACGGTGCCGTGGGCGGCCTCTGCCTCGACCGTTTTGCCATCGGGCGTCATCAGCACCGAGGTCATCAGGCCGAGAGAGCCGAAGCCCTGCGCCACGGTATCCGACTGCACGTCGCCATCGTAGTTCTTGCAGGCCCAGACATAGCCGCCGTTCCACTTCATGGCGCAGGCGACCATGTCGTCGATCAGGCGGTGTTCATAGGTGATGCCGGCGGCCTTGAACTTCTCTTCGAACTCTTCCTCGTAGACCTTCTGGAACAGATCCTTGAACCGGCCGTCATAGGCCTTGAGGATGGTGTTCTTGGTCGACAGGTACACCGGCCAGCCGAGGCTGAGACCATAGTTCATCGAGGCGCGGGCGAAGTCGATGATCGAGCTGTCGAGGTTGTACATCGCCATGGTGACACCGGAAGAGGGCGCGTCGAACACCTCTTTCTCGATCTCGGTGCCGTCTTCGCCGACGAATTTGATCGTCAGCTTGCCCGCGCCGGGGAACAGGAAGTCGGTGGCGCGGTACTGATCGCCGAAGGCATGGCGGCCCACGACGATCGGCTTGGTCCAGCCCGGCACAAGGCGCGGCACGTTGTTGCAGATGATCGGCTGGCGGAAGATGACGCCGCCCAGGATGTTGCGGATCGTGCCGTTGGGCGAGCGGTACATGCGCTTGAGCCCGAATTCCTCCACCCGCGCCTCATCGGGGGTGATGGTCGCGCATTTCACGCCGACGCCGATTTCCTTGATCTTCTCGGCCGCGTCCACGGTGATCTGGTCGTCGGTGCGGTCACGCTCCTCGATGCCCAGATCGTAATAGAGCAGATCAATGTCGAGATAGGGCAGGATCAGTTTCTTCTTGATGAAGTCCCAGATGATCCGGGTCATCTCGTCGCCGTCGAGTTCGACAACGGGGTTTTCGACTTTGATCTTCGTCATGGGCTGGCCCTCTTGTTTCTGGGTGAATCGCTTGCACGCGTCATAGCGCAAAGAGGGGCGTTGGGAAAGGTGGTATGCAAAGGTATACAGAGGTGGCGCGCCGTTTTGGAAAACCAGCCCGCAACTGTGGCGGTTGCGCGGTTTGTTGCCCATCAGGCGGAGCGTCTGCCGTTTGAAGCATGAACGACATGAACCGCGTCTAGAGGTCTGGCGCAGACATATTCGTCTTTATTAGTGATTGTATGAATGGGGAACAGTATGGCCCAAAAGACATTTACCGTCGAAAGCAGCATCGCGGAATCGCCGATTCAGCCCGAAATTGTCCGGGGGGCGGTGTTGGTGCCGGGCCTTCCCGCGCTTGGCCGGATCGAACAGGTCGTGCTGAATTTCACCACCGAAATGCTGGGGCAGGCGCTGGTCGTGAATTATGGCTCTGGCTATGGATACGGGGGGCTGTCCAGCACCCTTGCGGTCGAGTTCAGCCCCGGCAGCCAGGCGCCCGAATTCGACGATTTCGTGGTTTCATCCAGCAATATCGGACCCGAAGCCTTCATGGCCCCTTATGGCTATGGGCTGCCTTATACCTATGCGTTGCAAACCACCGGGCCGCTGTTGCTGGAGGCCGGGCTGGCGCAGCCCAAGGCGGGGTTCGAGGTGAACGTGGCCGTCAGCGGCCTGCATTCCCCTACCTTCAACGGTGCGCCGACCTTTGCCTCGATGTCGGTGGATTCGGCGCGGGCGTTCGTGGCCGCCAGCTACAGCTATGGCGCCAGGACCTATTCGAATGATGACAACAAGATCGCCGGCACCAAGTTCGACGACTTTGTGGATCTCGGCGGCGGAGACGACGACTTCACCGGCAAGCAGGGCAACGACGCCGCCCTTGGCGGCAAGGGAAACGATCGTCTGGAGGGCGGCAAGGGGGCGGATGTCCTGCGCGGCGGCGGCTCCGGGGATGTGTTGCTGGGCGGCGGCGGCAAGGACAAGCTTGATGGCGGCAAGGGGAGCGACATGCTGACCGGCGGCAAGGGCAATGACAGGATGTCAGGCGGGGCCGGGGCCGACAGCTTCGTTCTGCGCAAGGACAACGGCCAGGACGTGATTCAGGATTTCGACCCCGCCGAGGATACGCTGCTGCTGGAAAGCGGTCTGCGCAAGGCGTTCAAATCGGCCACGGTGACCGCGGGCGATCTGCATGTCGACCTGCCGGGCGCGTCCGATCTGATCCTGCGTGATGTCACCAACGTGGCGCAGGTTCTGGAGACGATCGAAATCCTGTAAGCCGCGCCCGTCCGGGCGCCGCGCCGCGTGTTGTGTTTCCGGTTGTGTTTCCGGGCGGGCGTCTGTCGGATCCTCGACAACGCCCGCCGCGGGCTCGTCAGCGCGTGTTTTCCGTCAGCCGCCGCCGCACGTAGCTGTCCACGTTGTCGATCAGCGTGTCCATATGCGGGTCTTCGAAGAAATGCCCGGCGCCTTCCACCTCCTGATGGGTGATGGTGATGCCCTTTTGCTCGTGCAGCTTGTCGACCAGCGCATGGGTATCGGCCGGGGGCGCCACGCGGTCGGCGCCGCCGTTGATGATCAGGCCGGAACTGGGGCAGGGCGCCAGGAACGAAAAGTCATACATGTTGGCGGGCGGCGAGACCGAGATGAAGCCGGTGATCTCGGGCCGGCGCATCAGCAGCTGCATGCCGATCCACGCGCCGAAGCTGAACCCGGCGACCCAGCAATGCTTGGCGTTCTGGTTCATCGACTGCAGATAGTCGAGCGCCGAGGCGGCATCGGACAATTCGCCGATTCCCTGATCGTATTCGCCCTGACTGCGGCCCACGCCACGGAAATTGAACCGCAGAACGGTGAAGCCCATGTTGTAGAACGCGTAGTGCAGATTATAGACGACCTTGTTGTTCATCGTGCCCCCGAATTGCGGGTGCGGGTGCAGGATGATCGCGATCGGGGCGTCTTTTTCCTTTTGCGGGTGATAGCGGCCTTCGAGCCGTCCTTCGGGGCCGGGAAAGATGACCTCGGGCATATATGTCTCTTTAACTGCGGGGCCTGATCGGAATTCTTGACGAATTCCCTCAGACAACCTAGAACAATTCTAAATCCGGACTGTGCTCCGGTTTCGGGTGGATAGGGAGGTAATAACCCTGACCCCCGCCGTCAACCATTTGCGAGGGGTCATCCCATGAAACTCAGCACCAAAGGGCGTTATGCCATGGTTGCACTGGCCGATCTGGCCCTGCAGCCCGACGGCGCGCTGACCTCTCTGGCCGAGATTTCGCGCCGCCAGAACGTTTCGCTGCCCTATCTGGAGCAGCTGTTCGTCAAGCTGCGCCGCGCGGGATTGGTGGAATCGGCGCGGGGGCCGGGCGGCGGATACCGGCTGGCCAAGGCCCCGGCGGAGATTCGGGTGGCCGATATCCTGTGCGCGGTGGACGAGACCGTGAGCGCGATGCACACCGGCGCGGGCGCGTCGGGCGGGCTGTCGGGCACCAAGGCGCAATCGCTGACCAACCGGTTGTGGGAGGGGCTGTCGGCCCATGTCTATGTGTTTTTGCACCAGACCCGCCTTTCCGATGTCATCACCAATGAGCTGACCCCCTGCCCGGCGGTGCCGACGCTGTTCACCGTGGTGGACGAGGTATGAACCGGACCGCCCGCCAAGGGCCGCGTGCCGCGGCAGGTTTTCGGGGGCGCGCGCCTGGCGGCGCGCGGTGCCTCCGGCGGGAGTATTTGCGCCGAGAAGAAGCCAGGGGGCGGGGATGAGCGGCCGGGCCTATCTGGATCACAACGCCACGACGCCGCTGCGGCCCGAGGCGCGCGCGGCGATGATCGGTGCGATGGATGTGCTGGGCAACCCGTCTTCGGTTCATGCCGAGGGGCGGGCGGCCAAGGCGCTGGTGGAGCGCGCGCGCGCGCAGGTGACCGCCGCCTTTGGCGCGGACGGGGCGGATGTGATTTTCACCTCTTCGGCCACCGAGGCGGCCGCGCTGGCGCTGGCGGGGCGCGGGCTGAGCGCGGGCGGGATCGAGCATGACGCGGTGGCGGCCTGGACCGGGCCTGTGCTGCCGGTCGACAGCATGGGGCAAGTGCGTGTGGAGGATCCCGCGCAGAGCTGCGTTCAGCTTGCAAATTCGGAAACCGGTATCTTGCAGGAACTGCCCGAGGGGCTGGCGGTTTCGGACATGACACAGGGGTTTGGCAAGCTGCCGGTGGCCTTCAACTGGTCCGGCGTCGGCATGGCGCTGATTTCGGCGCATAAGCTTGGCGGCCCGAAGGGTGTCGGGGCGCTGGTCGTGCGGCGCGGGACCGAGGTTTCGGCGCGGATTCGCGGCGGCGGGCAGGAGATGGGGCGCCGTTCGGGCACCGAGAACGTGACCGGCATCGCGGGCTTTGGGGCCGCGGCCGAGGCGGCGGCGCGCGATCTGGCCGCCGGCGTCTGGGACAGGGTGGCGGAGTTGCGCGACAAACTGGAAGCCGCCATTGCGGATGGCTCAAAAGAGACTATTTTTGTCGGGAAAGACGCGAGACGGCTGCCCAACACATCCTGCTTCATCACGCCCGGCTGGAAGGGCGAAACGCAGGTGATGCAGATGGATCTGGCCGGTTTCGCGATCTCGGCCGGTTCGGCCTGTTCCAGCGGCAAGGTGAAGGCCAGCCGGGTGCTGGCGGCGATGGGGTTTGACGAGGCGATGGCCGGATCGGCGATTCGCGTCTCGCTTGGCCCCGATACGACCGAAGACGAGATTCAGAGATTCGCACGCGCCTGGCTGGCGCGGCATGAGAAATTTCGCGCCCGCGCGGCGTGACAGGGAACACAGGATCAGCGCCCCCGTGGCGCGGAGAGGGAATGCGATCATGGCAACCGTGAAAGACACCGAGGTTCGGGAAGGCGTGGACCGTGAAACGGTCGAGACCGTGCAATCCATGGCCGGAAAGTACAAATACGGCTGGGAAACCGAGATCGAGATGGAATATGCTCCCAAGGGGCTGAACGAGGATATCGTTCGCCTGATCTCGGAAAAGAACGAAGAGCCCGAATGGATGACCGACTGGCGGCTTCAGGCCTATCGCCGCTGGGAAAACATGGAAGAGCCGACCTGGGCGATGGTCGACTATCCTGAAATCGACTTTCAGGATCAGTTCTATTACGCCCGCCCCAAGAGCATGGATGTGAAACCGAAGTCTCTGGACGAGGTCGATCCGAAGCTGCTGGCGACCTATGAAAAGCTGGGCATCCCGCTGAAGGAGCAGATGTTGCTTGCCGGCGTCGAGGGCGCTGAAGACATGCCTGCCGAGGGGCGCAAGGTTGCCGTTGACGCGGTGTTCGATTCCGTTTCCGTCGGCACCACCTTTCAGGCGGAGCTGAAGAAGGCCGGGGTGATTTTCTGCTCGATCTCAGAGGCGATCAAGAACCATCCCGAACTGGTCAAGAAATACCTTGGGTCGGTCGTGCCGCAATCGGACAATTTCTATGCCACGCTCAACAGCGCGGTGTTTTCCGATGGCTCTTTCGTCTATGTGCCGCCGGGCGTGAAATGCCCGATGGAGCTGAGCACCTATTTCCGCATCAACGCCGAAAACACCGGCCAGTTCGAGCGCACGCTGATCATCGCCGACAAGGGCAGCTATGTGTCCTACCTGGAAGGCTGCACCGCGCCCCAGCGCGATGTGGCGCAGCTTCATGCCGCGGTGGTGGAGATCGTGATCGAGGAAGACGCCGAGGTGAAATATTCCACCGTCCAGAACTGGTTCCCCGGTGACGAGGAGGGCAAGGGCGGTATCTATAACTTCGTGACCAAGCGCGCCGATTGTCGCGGGGATCGCGCCAAGGTGATGTGGACGCAGGTTGAAACCGGCTCTGCCGTGACGTGGAAATACCCGTCGTGCATTCTGCGCGGCGATGACAGCCAGGGCGAGTTCTACTCCATCGCCATCACCAACAACATGCAGCAGGCCGATACCGGCACCAAGATGGTGCATCTGGGCAAGAACACCAAGTCGCGCATCGTGTCGAAGGGGATTTCGGCGGGCAGGGCCCAGAACACCTATCGCGGCCTGGTGTCGATGCACCCGAAGGCCACGAACAGCCGCAACTATACCCAATGCGACAGCCTGCTGATCGGCGACAAATGCGGGGCCCATACGGTGCCCTATATCGAGGTTCGAAACAGCTCTTCGCGGGTCGAGCATGAGGCGACGACCTCGAAGGTGGATGACGACCAGCTGTTCTATTGCCGCTCGCGCGGGATGGACGAGGAAGAGGCCGTGGCGCTGGTGGTGAACGGGTTCTGCCGCGACGTGCTGCAGGCGCTGCCGATGGAGTTCGCCATGGAGGCGCAGCAGCTTGTGGCGATCTCGCTGGAAGGGTCGGTGGGGTGATGCCACGCGTGGCGATGAGGCCGGAGAGGGATATCAGGACATGATCGTAACCACCACGCCCTCTGTCGAGGGCCGCAAGATCACCGCCTATCACGGCGTCGTCGTGGGCGAGGCCATTCTGGGCGCCAACGTGTTCCGCGATCTGTTCGCGGGCATCACCGATATCATCGGCGGCCGGTCCGGTGCCTATGAGCAGAGCCTGGCCGAGGCGCGCGGCACCGCGCTGCGCGAGCTGGAAGAGCGCGCCGCGGCCGTGAGCGGCAATGCGGTGGTCGGCGTCGATCTGGATTACGAGGTGATCAACAACATGCTGATGGTTTCGGCCAGCGGCACGGCTGTCACACTGGGATAAGGCGAAAAATGACGCGTTTTCTATCGAAAACCTGCCACATTTCGGCGCCAGTTTCACCGCAACACGCGGTCGGAGGCAGGGATGACCATGAATGTGAACAAGGCGGGGTTCGAACAGCGGCTGGCCCGGATCAGCTCGGGCCGTCAGTTCGTGCCGGACGGCGTGGTCGTCGCGCGGCCCCGGGCGGTGCCGGCGAAAAAGGCGCCGCGTCTTGGCAACGCGCTCTACCCGCTGTCGATCGTCATGGCGTTTTTCCTGGGGCTGTTCACCCTGTTCGCCTCGCGCTACGTGCGGTTTCATCTGCTGGGCGGCGCGGGCGCCGGGGCGGATGTGCTGGCGGATTATCTGGCGATGGATATGGCGATGTCGATGGTCGTGTCTTTCGTGATCCGCATGGCCACCAACATGAAATCGCCCGAGCATCTGGCGGCAAAGGGGTTCGGCATCGGGCTTGCGGCGCTGTGCATGCATATGGCCGTGCATCGCGCGCCCGGCCTGTTCGCGCTGATCTTCAGCGATGCCTGGGTGCGCGGCGTGATCGCCAGTACGCAGCCCAATTCTATCCTGTTCCTGACCATCGGCGGCTGAGCCGCGCCTTCGCGCCGCCGCACAAATCTGGTGCCGTGCCGCAAGCATGGCGCCCTTGCGCACAGCTGACACCTTCTGGCGCCATCGCCTCATCGGCATGGCGCGCCGCCGGCCTGCTGCCGGCCCAAAGATATTCCGGAGAGAAAAATGCTTGAGATCAAAAACCTGCAGGTCAAACTTGAAGAAGAGGACAAGCAAATCCTCAAGGGCGTCGATCTGACGGTCGAGCCGGGTTCGGTTCATGCCATCATGGGGCCGAACGGCTCTGGCAAATCGACGCTGAGCTATGTGCTGTCGGGCCGCGGCGGCTATGAGGTGACGGGCGGCTCGGCAATGCTAGACGGGGAGGACCTGCTGGAGATGGAGCCTGAAGAGCGCGCCGCGGCGGGGCTGTTCCTGGCGTTCCAGTACCCGGTCGAGATCCCCGGCGTGGGCAACATGACCTTCCTGCGCACCGCCGTGAACGCGCAGCGCAAGGCCCGTGGCGAAGAGGAGATCAGCGCCGCCGATTTCCTGAAACTGGTCCGCGCCAAGGCCAAGACGCTGAAGATTGATGCCGATATGCTGAAACGCCCGGTCAACACCGGCTTTTCGGGCGGCGAGAAGAAGCGCAACGAGATCCTGCAGATGGCGATGCTGGAACCCAAGATGTGCATCCTCGACGAGACCGATTCAGGGCTGGACGTGGATGCGATGAAGCTGGTCTCCGAAGGCGTGAACGCGCTGCGCGACGGCAAGCGGGGCTTCGTGGTTATCACGCATTATCAACGGCTTCTGGACCATATCAAACCTGACGTGGTGCATATCATGGCCGCTGGCCGCATCGTCAAGACGGGCGGGCCCGAGCTGGCGCTGGAGGTCGAGCAAAACGGCTATGCCGATATTCTGGCGGAGTTTGCGTGATGGGCCTGCCACAAGCAAAACTGGATAGCACCGAGGCGCGGATCGCCGCCCTTTCGCCGCTGACGGGCGCGGCCTGGATCGAGACGGCACAGGCCGGGGCGCTGGCCCGGCTGCGGGCGATGGGCTTGCCGGGGCGGCGGGATGAATATTGGAGATACACGAACCCGACCGGTCTGAACGCCCCGCAGGCGGCCGCCGCTGCGGTGTTTTCTGTTTCGGATGAAAGCCCGATTTACGGCAATCTGGATACGCTCGATATCGTCTTTCGGGATGGTGTCTTCGATGCGGGTGCGTCGGACGAGCTGTCGCTCGAAGGGGTCGTGATCGAGCGGCTTGGAGAGGCCGCGCTTGCCGATATCCATTGGGCGAAAGACGTTTACGGCGTGTTGGAAGAGCGCGGGCAGGCGCCGGTTCAGCGCCCCTTGGCCGCGCTCAACACCGCCTTCGCGCATGACGGGATCCTGCTCCGCGCCACCGGCGTGGTGAAAAAGCCGATCCGGTTTGTTTATCTCCATGAATCAGAGACATCCGATGCGATGCTGCACCATGTGATCAAGGTGGAGGAGGGGGCGGAACTGACCGTTCTGGAAAACGGACCGGCGGCAGCACGGTTCAACAAGGTGATGGAGGTGGAGGTCGCCGACAAGGCCGCCTTCCACCATATCCGCGCCCAGGGCCGTGATCACGAGCGGCAGGCGGTCACCCATATCTTTGCCCGGCTCGGGGCCGAGAGCCTGTTCAAATCCTTCACCATGACAGCCAATGGCGTGATGACCCGCAACGAGGCGGTGATCGAGCTGACCGGGAATGACGCCTCGGCGCATATCGCGGGCGTGGCGTTGGGCGACGGCGATTTTCACCATGACGACACGGTGTTCGTTACCCACGACGCAGTGAATTGCGAAAGCCGTCAGGTGTTCAAGAAGGTGCTGCGTAACGGTGCCACCGGCGTGTTTCAGGGCAAGATCCTGGTCAAGGCGGGGGCGCAGAAGACCGACGGCTACCAGATCAGCCAGGCGCTGCTGCTGGATGACAACGCGCAGTTCCTGGCCAAGCCGGAACTGGAGATCTATGCCGACGACGTGGCCTGTTCGCATGGCTCCACCTCGGGTGCGCTCGACGAGGATGCGCTGTTCTATCTGCGCGCCCGCGGGGTGCCCCGGAGCGAGGCGACCGACATGCTGACGCTGGCGTTTCTGGCCGAGGCGATCGACGAGATCGCCGCTGCCGAAATCGCCGCCGAAATTCTGGACCGGCTCGAAGGCTGGCTTGCACGGCGCCGGGGATAGGCCGGGGATAGATGGCGATCACAACCGAGATCCTGAAAACCTATCGTGCGCCGCGCGCGGCGCTGCGCCGGCAGCTTGACGGCGGCCCGCGCGAGGATCGCGCGCTGGTCTATGTCTTCACGGCCTGTCTGCTGGTGTTTCTGTCCACCCTGCCGCGCCTTGCGCGCGAGACGCATCTGAACCCCGAGATCCCGCTGGACGCGCGCATCGGCGGCGCGCTTCTGGGCTGGGTCTTCATCGTTCCGCTGGCGCTTTACGGAATTGCGGCGGGCAGTCATCTGATTGCCCGGCTGCTGGGCGGGCGGGGCAGCTGGTTCGGCGCGCGTCTGGCGCTGTTCTGGGCGTTTCTGGCGATCTCGCCGCTGTGGCTGTTGCACGGGCTGGTGGCAGGGTTCATCGGGTCGGGCGCCACGCTGACGGCGGTTTCAAGCCTCGTGACCTTCGGCTTCCTTTACATCTGGGGCGCAGGCCTTATGGAAGCCGAAGGACATGGCCATGCGGAGAGGCAGGTATGAGCGAGACGCTGATTTCCCTGATCGGGCTGGCGCGCGACACGGTGCTGCGCCCGCAGGATGGCGCGCGGCGGGTGCTGGCGCTGCCGTATCCGCGCGCGCTGTGGTGGCAGGCGCTGGCGCTGGTGGTGATCCTGGGTCTGATGATGACCTATCTCAGCAACGCGCTGATCCCGGCCCCGGCCGATCCGATGATGGCGTTTTTCAACGACGCGCCATTGGTGACCGCACTGATCGCCTTTGGCGCCACGTTGGCGATGGTGATCTGCATTCACCGCGTCGGGCGGGCGCTGGGGGGGCATGGCAGCTTTGAAGGCGCGCTGCGGCTGACGGTCTGGCTTCAGGCGGTGATGCTGCTGTTCAACGCGGTACAGATCTTCTTTCTGATCGCCCTGCCGCCCTTCGCGGTGCTGATGGGCTTTGTGAACATCGGCCTGACCCTGTGGCTGCTGACCAATTTCGTCGCGGTGCTGCACGGGTTCAAATCGCTGTTCCCGGTGTTTCTGATGATCCTGCTGACGGGGTTCGCCCTTGGCCTGACCTTCTTCATGCTGCTCTCGATGACCGGGGCGCTCATGGTACCGGAGCTTTATGATGTATGATGTCAACGCCATCCGCCGTGATTTTCCGATCCTCGCGCGCGAGGTGAACGGCAAGCCGCTGGTCTATCTCGATAACGGCGCCTCGGCGCAAAAGCCGCAGGTGGTGATCGACGCGATAACGCAGGCCTATTCGATGGAATACGCCAACGTGCATCGCGGGCTGCATTACCTGAGCAATCTGGCGACCGAGAAATACGAGGCCGTGCGCGGCAAGGTGGCGGCGTTTCTCGGCGCGAAGGACGAGAACGAGATCGTCTTTACCTCGGGCACGACCGAGGGCATCAATCTTGTCGCCCATGGCTGGGCGATGCCGCGGCTGCAGGCGGGCGACGAGATCGTGCTGAGCGTGATGGAGCATCACGCCAATATCGTGCCCTGGCATTTCCTGCGCGAGCGGCAGGGCGTGGTGCTGAAATGGGTGGATGTGGACGCCAATGGCGATCTCGATCCCGAAGCGGTGATCGCCGCGATCGGCCCGAAGACCAGGCTGATCGCGCTGACCCACATGTCGAATGTTCTTGGCACGGTGGTCGATGTGAAACCGATCGTGGACGCCGCGCATGACAGGGGTGTCGCGGTACTGCTCGATGGCTCGCAGGCGGCGGTGCACCGGCCGGTGGATGTGGATGCGATCGGGGCCGATTTCTATGCCATCACCGGGCACAAGCTGTACGGCCCTTCCGGGTCGGGCGCGATTCATATCCGCAAGGAGCGCATGGCCGAGATGCGCCCATTCATGGGTGGCGGTGACATGATCCGAGAGGTGCACAAGGACAGCGTGACCTATGCCGAGCCGCCGATGAAGTTCGAGGCCGGAACCCCCGGAATCGTTCAGCAAATCGGGATGGGCGTGGCGCTGGACTACATGATGGGGCTGGGCATGGAGAATGTCGCCGCGCATGAGGCCGCGCTGACCGCCTATGCGCGCGACCGGCTGGCCGGGCTGAACTGGCTGAACGTGCAGGGCAATTCGGCGGGCAAGGGCGCGATATTTTCCTTCACGCTCGATGGTCCGGCCCATGCCCATGACATTTCCACCGTGCTCGACAAGAAGGGCGTCGCGGTGCGGGCGGGGCATCACTGCGCCGGCCCGCTGATGGACCATCTGGGGGTGACGGCCACCTGCCGCGCCTCTTTCGGGCTCTACAACACCACGCAGGAGGTCGACCGGCTGATCGAGGCGCTGGAGCTGTGTCACGAGCTGTTCGCCTGAGCCCGCAGCAGGGCAGGCGGACGCCGGGCGGAAGGGGGCCGGGAAAGGGTTTGCAGCCCCGCACGCTTTCCCCTATATGACGGCACGAGAGCTGCCCCGTGGCGCCGCAAGGGGTGTTTCCCTGCGACAGGCGGATACGGGGGGGCGGGAGTAGAAGGTAAAAAGTAGCGCGAAAGCAATCTCTTGCGGATACGGACAAGTTTCCGGTTGCAAGGTCTGGCCCTTCGCGTAAGCAGTATGCAGGCATTCCGGGATTTTCGAATCTCACTGCGCACCCATAGCTCAGCTGGATAGAGCGTCGCCCTCCGAAGGCGAAGGCCTCAGGTTCGAATCCTGATGGGTGCGCCATTTCACTTCTCTCGGCTGAAATCTCCCCCGCCCCCTTGAAGGGTCAGGAACTATTCGGGATTCGAGCCCCCTGTTTCCGACAGTGGCGATCAGGCGCGGCAAAACGGATTTGCCTGCGCGCAAGGGCCGTGGCACCAGCTGCTGGGCGTTCGTGAACCTGTTGGAACGTGGCGATATCGGCCAGGCCGTCTTGCTGACTTTACAGATGGTTCCGAAGGCACCCGCTGTTTCAAACGCTGCGGGATCGCCTCTGTCCGGCGGGCTGGTTTCTGAAAATGACGCGCTACATTGCCCCGGGGAAACAGAGCTGTCGGACAATGAAGGAGATATCCCGGCCAAGCCCGCCGGGGCTTTGTCTGCACATGGATCGATCGCTTTTTCACCCGGGCCGCGCGCACAGGCACCGCATGCAGGCACCGCGTACCGAAGCCCGGACCGATTGGTAACGAGCGCAACGCTTTCAAAAGCGAAAGACGGGAGAAACGAACACATGACCAAATATGACGTCGCGGTGATCGGCGCCGGGCACAACGCCCTGACCAGCGCCTGCTATCTGGCGAAGGCCGGCAAGAAAGTGGTTGTCCTTGAGCGCCGGCCGGTGATCGGCGGGGCCGCCTGCACAGAGGAGATGTTCGGCGGCTACAAGGTTGATATCGGCTCATCCATCCATGTGCTTTTCCCGACCACCGGAATCGCCAGGGATCTGGAACTCGAGAAGCACGGTCTCGAATATATCGAACTGGACCCTTGGGGTTTCTATCCGGTCAAGGGCACCGACAAGGCGATCACCTTTTACCGCAGCCTCGACAAGACCTGCGAGAGCATTGCCGCGATCAGCCCGCGCGATGCGGAAACCTATCGGGATTTCATGACGACATGGGGCGACGTGCAGCGTCTGATCTGGCCGGCGATGTCGGAACCGCCCTCCATGGGACAGACGATCGCCTCGGTGCTGAAAACAGCGTTCACCAGGCCCGGCGCCGTGCGTACCGCGCTCAAATCCGATGATCTGGTCCGCCAGGTGCTCATCGATTCCCGTCGCCTGCTCGAGGAGCTTTTCGAGAGTGAGGAGTTGAAGGCGGCGTTGATCTGGCTCGGCGCCCAGAACGGCCCGCATCCCGATACGGCGTCAAGCGCGACCATCCTTGGCCATTACGGCATGATCCATGACGATGGCGCGTTCCGCGCGATCGGCGGCTCTGGAATGGTGTCGGTGGCGCTCGGCCGTGCGCTGGAAGGGTTCGGCGGCACGATCCTGACCGATGCCGAGGTGGAGCGGGTGGTTAAAACCGGCGATGGTTTCGAGGTGCGCGCCGGCGACATGGCGGTGACCGCCGAAAACGTTCTGTTCGGCTGCCACGTCCAGACCGCGCTGCTCAAGCTGCTCGACCCGGATCTGGTCGACCCTGGCATGGCGCGCCGGTTGAAGGCGCTCAAGGTGATGAACGGCTCCGGTTTCATGATCCGTCAGGCCGTCTCGGAGCTGCCGGCCTATGCGGGGCAGGCGCTGAACGAGCACGGGGTCGGCGAATGCCATCACGGCATGCAACTGCTTTGCCCCAGCGTCCAGACGCTCACGCGCTCCACGAATCTCGGGCGCGCAGGGCGCCCGCCCGAGGTGCCACCGGTGATGCAGATGAGCTTCACAGCGGTAGACCCGTCGCTTGCGCCCGAAGGCAAGCATCTGCTCTACAGCTGGTCATCCTATCATCCCTATCACCTGGAGGGCGAGAACTGGGACGATATCGCCGAGCGCGAAGCCGACAAGATCTGGGATGTGGTCTGCGACTATACGCCGAACATGAAGGGCAAGCTGATTGATCGCTACATCCAGACACCGCTGGACATCGAGCGCGTGATCGGGATGGTCCAGGGCGATGTCACCCATCTGGAAATGAGCATGGACCAAATGCTTTCGTTCCGGCCGCTGCCGGATCTGTCCGGTTACAAGACGCCGATCGAGGGCGTCTATCTAACCGGCGCCAGCACGCATCCCGGCGGCGGCGTCTGGGGCGCGAGCGGCCGAAGCGCCGCCAAGGTGATGCTGAAGAACATAACGTGACGAACGGCCGGCGCGCGGATCCTTTTGCTCTCGCGCCGGTCTCACCTTGCGCGAGGGCGGTTGCAGGCGGCGCGGAAGGGCGAGTTGGGGGCAGGGCGGGACAACCGTGAAGCGCCTGTCAGTCGTCGCCGTCTGCGGTGTCGGGCAGCCCCTTGCGCGGTGTCGATGCCAGTTCCTCGAGCTCCTTCTGCGTCATCGAGTCATACATGTCCTTCGACGCGCCCTTCAACGAAGAGACGGACGTTTCACCGCGTTTGGCGGAAAGGGCCGCCCCGGCGGCCTTTTGCTGTGCTTTCGATCTTGCGGGCATGGTGACCTCCTTTGCATGTCCAAAGACGCAACCTTTCGGCGCTCCGATCGTTCCGCTCGGGAAGGCCGCCGCGTTTGGGGCACCGATCGCCAAGCGGCCCCCGGCATTCGGACATCAGGCTCGGGCGCGTCCCGCCCCAGCACGGGCGAAACTCTCGCGCCGCTTTGCCGGCGGGTGCGCCTTTCCCTGATCGGGGCCATACCGGCAGGACCCTGCCGACCGCCGGACCGTTTTCACGGCGGCAGGGAACCCGCGCGCGCCATCCCCCGTTGCCCCTGTGACCCTGAGCGCCATTTCGCCGCTCGTTCACAACCAGGAGGACGCCATGTCGCCGAAAAAGACCAGCCCCGAAATCACCATGACCCAAGGCGCCGGAGGAGAGCCGCAGCAACGCGGCGGCGAGACGCTGACCACCAATCACGGCATGCCGATCCCCGACAACCAGAACAGCCTGAAATCCGGCAAGCGCGGCCCGACGCTGCTTGAGGATTTCGTGCTGCGCGAAAAGATTTTCCACTTCGACCATGAACGCATCCCCGAGCGCATCGTTCATGCCCGCGGCACAGGCGTGCACGGGTATTTCGAATGCACTGATCCGATTCCCGAACTGACCATGGCCCAGCCGTTCCGGGAAAAGGGCACCAAGGTGCCGGTCTTTGCCCGGTTCTCGACCGTGGCCGGCTCGAAAGGGTCAAAGGATACGCCGCGCGACGTGCGCGGGTTCGCGGTGAAATTCTACACCGAAGAGGGCAATTGGGACCTCGTCGGCAACAACATCCCGGTGTTCTTCATCCAGGACGCGATGAAATTCCCCGACCTGATCCATTCGGTGAAACCCGAGGCCGACCGTGGCTTTCCGCAGGCCGCGTCCGCCCATGACACGTTCTGGGATTTCATCTCGCTGACACCTGAATCGATGAACATGGTGATGTGGGTCATGTCCGACCGGGCGATCCCGCGTTCCTTCCGGATGATGGACGGGTTCGGTGTTCATACCTTCCGCTTCATCAATGCCGATGGCGCGGCGAAATTCGTCAAGTTCCACTGGCGCAGCACCCTGCGCGCGCAATCGACGACATGGGACGAGGCGGTCAAGATTTCCGGCGCCGATCCCGATTATCAGCGCCGCGACATGTTCGAGGCGATCCAGTCGGGCGACTTCCCCGAATGGGAGCTGGGCGTTCAGGTCTTTGACGAAGACTGGGCGGCGCAACAGCCCTATGACGTGCTCGACGCGACCAAGCTGATCCCAGAGGAAGACATCCCGCTGCGCATCGTCGGGCGCATGGTGCTCGACCGTTACCCGGACAATTTCTTTGCCGAGACCGAGCAGGTCGCGTTCCTGCCGACGAACGTCATTCCGGGGATCGATTTTTCCGAAGATCCGCTGCTGCAGGGGCGGCTGTTCTCTTATCTCGACACTCAGAAATCGCGGCTGGGGACGACGAATTTCCACCAGATCCCGGTCAACGCGCCGAAATGCCCGATGCATAATTTCCAGCGCGACGGGATGATGCAGACGCATGTTCACAAGGGGCGCGCGAATTACGAGCCGAACAGCCTTTACAAGGCGGAAGAGGAAACCGGCCCCCGCCCGGCGGAGCACACGTTCACCACCCATCCGGAGGCCGAGGCCGGGCCGAAGCTGCGGGTGCGCTCTGAAAGCTTTGCCGACCATTACAGCCAGGCGCGCCAGTTCTACCTGAGCCAGACCAAACCGGAGCAGGATCACATCGTCGCGGCCATCACCTTCGAGCTGTCGAAGGTCGATCTGGAGCATGTGCGCGAACAGGTGCTGGCGCAGCTGCGCAACATCGACGAAGACATGGCCGCGCGCATCGCCAAGGGGCTGAACATCGACCTGCCGGAAGCCGCCGAACCCGCCAGGGAGCCGGTGGACATGCCGGTTTCGGACGCGCTCTCGATCCACAAGACCGCGACGACGGCGCCCAAGGGCCGCATGATCGGTGTGCTGGTCACCGATGGCACGGAGGACGCGCAGGTGGACGAGATCATGGCGGCGGCCGAGAAGGCGGGCGTGACGGTCAAGATCATCGCCGAAGCGCGCGGCGGCGTGACGCTCCGATCGGGCGAAAAGCTTGCGGCGGACGGGCAACTGGCCGGCTCACCTTCGGTGCTGTTCGATGCGGTGGCCGTGCTGGCCGCACCCGACGCCGCCGATCACCTTGCGACCCTCGCGCCCGCGAAAGATTTCGTGGCCGATGCCTTCGCGCATCTCAAGGCGATGGTGGTGACCGAGGCCGCGACCAAGCTGCTCGAGGCCGTCGACATCAAGCCGGACGAGTTCGTCTTTGATGCCGGCACCGCGCTCACGGCCGTGGTCGAGCACGCCCATGAACGGCTCTGGGCGCGCGAGGCCATGGTGAACCCCGCGCCGTAAAAAGCCGCCGAGAAACACAAAGGGCGCGCCCGCGAGGACGCGCCCTTTTCATGTCAAATGGTTCGTTCTCATGGGGCTTTCTGGCCGCCTTCAATGATCAGCCTGCGGACCGTCTCCATCTTCTCGATGATCGCGGGGGACAGGACAAAGGGGTAGAACGTGTCATGCCCCATCGCCTGATTGACCGCGTTCAGAGCGATCGACAGATCGATCCAGGCGCGGGCGAGCTGTTCCATCGGCACCGCTGCCATGGCGCGCAACCCGCCCTCCGGCAACCCGGAGCCGGCGATCAGGCCAAACGCCTGTGCGGTTTCCAGCCCCTCGAGAACATGCAGCACATGCGCCCAGGTTTCAGCGAAATCCTCCCACGGATGCGAACTGGCATAGGCGGAGATATAGCGCTCGGCCCAGTCGGCGGGGGGGCCTTCGGCGTAATGGGCGGCGAGGGAGGCGCCGTAATCCTGACGGTCATCGCCGAACACCGCCCGAAGCGTGTCGAGCAGGCGCGGATCGGCGCCGGTGAGCACATCCCAGTAGTGATGCGCGACCTCGTGGCGGAAATGACCGGGCAGCGTGCGATAGGGTTCGTGCATCTCTTCGCGGATGCGCGCGCGTTCGGCATCGTCGGCCTCGGCGATGTTCAGCGTGATGGTGCCGTTTTCATGGCCGGTCAGAACCCGTGGCGCGTTGGGGCCGGGCGGGTCTGCCTTGAACTCGAACACCGGGGCAGGGGCGCCGGCCGCATCGACAAGCGGCAGGCCAAGCCTGTCGAGCATCAGGATCACGGCGCGTTTGGCCTGCTCCAGCCGCGCCCATTTTTCGGCGTTGCCACCGACCGACAGGTTCGGCAGGATCGCGGTATGCGCGCAGGACAGGCAGCGCCCGTCCGGGCCCGCCGCCACCCAGTTGCATCCGATGATGGCGCGGTTGGCACAAGCGCGCGCGGTGTCGTCGTCGAGCAGGAGGAAGCCCGCAGCGGGATCAAACCCCAGCTCGGCACCGCAGGACAGGCAGGCGGTGTTGTCGAAATAGAGTCCCTGCTGGCAGGACGGGCAGTGATAGCGGCGCATGATGGCCCCTTGTAAATGGAGCAGGGAACGGAATGCCCCCCGCTGATCGAGAAAACCGGCCCCGCGGAACAGGGCCGGTCTAGCACAGGTCGGGCGCGCGGGCCCTCAGAACGTCAGGATCATGTGGGTCCCGATGTCGGGCAGCTCGTCTTCCTTCATATTCGCCTTCGCGATCTCGAAGCCGAATTTCAGCGTGCTGTCGCTGCTGCCCCAGATCGCGGCGTCGGTGAGTTCAAGACGCAGCATGGTGAGGTTCGGATCCTCCTTGCCGCCATGGAACCACGCGGCGGCCACCGGCGACCAGATCTCGTCCAGCTTGGCCTTGTCACAGGTTTCCGTCAACGTTCCGCGCAGGCAGGCCTGAAAGTCCTGGCCAGTGCTCATCACGCAAAAATGCGCGTGGCTGTCGGGCGCGAGGCTGCGCACCAGATCGGTATCCTTCGAGGTGATGAACCAGATCCGGTTGCGGTCCCAATCGGGAAAATGGGTCATCGGCTGCATATGCTGTGCCGACCCTTCTACGCCCAGCATCCCGGCGCGCAGGTTCTTCATTTCCTTGATCAGGGCGGCGCGGGGGTCTTTCTCAACGGCTTTATAGGCGTTCATGGCCAAATCCTTTCTGCAAGCAGGTGATCTTGCAGGCTCAACGATCCCGCCCCCGCAGGCGTTCCACGAACAGGTCGATACGGCGGGATACCGCCCGCGCCGCAATGGCGGGCGGATCGTGACCGAACGGGCGTAGCGTGCGATTTACATCTTCCGTGGGCTGTCTGGATGCCGTGGACGAAAATACGGCGTTCTGCACTTGCATCCAGCGCAACGACATCCATATACCATCCATACAGATGGAGATAAGACCATGAGCAACGTAAGGCAGATCCGCGACAAGACGCCGGACAGTGAAAAAATCACGATCAACCTCGGCTACGTCGATCTGGGACGGATCGATCTTCTGGTGCAGGAGGGGTTTTACTCCAACCGCAGCGATTTCATCCGGACGGCGATCCGCAATCAGCTCGACACCCACGGCGAAGCCGTCACCAGGTCGATCGAGCGGCACACCCTGGAACTGGGCCTGCGTGACTATGGCAGGGCCGATCTTGAGGCCGTGCGCGACGCGGGCGAGATTTTGCACATCAAGGTCGTCGGGCTTGCCCGCATCGGTGCCGATGTCACGCCCGACCTGGCCCTTCGTACCATTGGCTCGATCACCGTTCTGGGGGCCCTGCAGGCCAGCCCGGACATCAAAAAGGCGCTTGCCGATCGCATTCGGTAAGACGCGCAACACACGATAAGGACGAACAAAATGATCAACTTCAAAGCCGGCGCCCCGCGCCCGGCGACGGATGGCGCGCGCGCTGCGCGCATCGCGGCCGCCAAAGACCTTGTGCAACGCACACTCGCCCGGCACGGGTTGATGCCCGGCCCGGACGGCGGGCAGGCAAGGGGCCTGCAACAGGTCATGCCCTCGATGGAAAACCTGTTGGGCGGTTTGAAATCGCCGTTCGGCACTCCCCCCGCGCAAGACGTTCCGATCCCTGACGGGGCAGAGTTCCGGCATGCGCAGTTTTCCTGTGCCGCCGGCAGCCGCGCCTACCGCACCTACATCCCCTCCACCGCAGGTGACGGCGTCACGGGCATTGTCGTCATGCTGCACGGATGCACGCAGAACCCCGAGGATTTCGCCACCGGAACCGGCATGAACACCCTGGCGGAAGAGCATCGTTTCGTCGTGATCTACCCGCATCAATCGCGCGGTGACAACGCGCAATCATGCTGGAACTGGTTCAGCCGCGGTGATCAACGCCGCGACAGGGGCGAGCCTGCGATATTGGCCGGCATGGCGCGCGAGGCAATGGCCGAACATGGCGTGTCGAAGGAGCAGACCTTCGTCGCCGGCCTGTCTGCCGGGGCCGCGATGGCGGTGATACTTGGCGAAACCTACCCTGATGTCTTTTCGGCCGTGGGCGCCCATTCGGGGCTGCCGTTTGGCGCGGCACGGGATGTGCCATCCGCCTTTGCCGCCATGGCGGGCAATGCGGAGCAATCCACCGGCGCCGCGTCCAACACGCCGGCCGTCCGCACCATCGTGTTTCACGGCACGGGCGATGCCACGGTGCATCCCTCGAACGGCGAACGCATCGCACGCGACGCGATGGATCGCGGGGCGCGGCAATCCGTCGAGATCGAAGAGCAGGGCCACATATCGGGCCGCCGCTTTCGCTGCAAAGTCAGCGCGCCGGCTGGCGGGGCGGCAGAGCTGGAGCATTGGGTGGTGGAAGGATTGGGGCATGCGTGGTCGGGCGGGCGGCCGGGTGGCTCCTACACCGATGAAAAAGGCCCCGATGCCAGCGCCGAGATGATCCGCTTCTTCTTTGAGCCCTCCGGCAGGCGGGGCTGAGGCGGCAAACCGGGGCTCGGGATCAACTGCCACGAAGCGACAGGCGCGCTTCGTGGCCGCGCACCCCGGCGCCAGGCTACATACCCAGGCCGAACAGGATGACGCTGAACATCAGGAACGGGATCGCATAGACGGTATAGCGGTTTTTCTGGCGGATCAGCCCCGCGATCTGCTGTTGCCCGGCCATCATCTCCCGCATGAACACCCGGTCCGACCGGCCGACCCGGGCCAGGATTTCGGCGGGTTTTTCGGTGCTCAGGAAGATCTGCGAAATCCAGTCGTCCGACACCATCTTGCGCGGCCAGACGGTGCGGAAGGCCATGATCGCCGAAACCGTCGCCGACAGGATCGATGGTTTCTGCACCAGCCACTGGAACCGCTCCAGCACCGTAGCGGTGCCGTTCATCGTGAAAAGATCGGCGGCGATGATGCCCAGCACGGCCGCGGCCCCGCCGATCACCAGACTGGCCCTGCGGTCGGCGGCATCCAGACGGCCCGACAGATAGATCGTGAAAGACGACAGGCCGTGCATCTGCAGATAGAGATCACCGCGCCCGTTTTCCTCGGCATCATTGAGAACGGATTTATTCAAATGCGGGGCCTTTCAAATGTCTTCTCGCTGCAAATGCTACCAGCATGAATTACCGTCTGATCCGCTTTGCGTAAAGAGAGGCCGACGGGCGAATTGGATGCCGGGCCTGCACGACCGGGCGAAGGATTGTTATCAGTTTGCCCGTTTGCCGTGCACCAACATGCGAACGGGGAGGCGTGGGCGGGAATAAACTTGCGTCGCGCAGAAGGCTTGTAGCACATTCCCCGAAATTTTCGACATGTGTGGCGCCTTCGGGCGCTTGTTTCAGGAAAGGCAGAATTACATGCCCCGTTCGCCCGCGGTTGCCCCGGCGCCGGATGTGCCGCCGCGCTCGCCGCATGTGGCAACACCGATCGAGACCTATCTGAAGTCGCTTCACATGTCGCTGAGCGATGTCATGGCGGGCGAGGTTGCGAGCTATATCCCAGAGCTGGGGCTGGCGGACCCGAAAAAATTCGGGATCTGCATCGCAACCGTCGATGGCCAGCTTTATTCGGTCGGCGATGCCGGGTGCCCGTTTACCATACAGTCGATGTCCAAGCCCTTCATGCACGGCTATGCGCTGCGCGAGCACGGGCAGGAGCGTGTCGCCCGGCAGGTCGGCGTGGAACCGACGGGCGATCCGTTCAATTCCATCACTCTGGATGATGTGAACAACCGGCCCTTCAATCCGATGGTCAATGCCGGTGCCATCGCCGTGGCCGAGCTGATGAAAGGCGACAACACCAGCGAACGCACGGAAAACATGCTGGACTTCTTCGGCCAGTTCGCCGGGCGCCCGCTGGAGATCGATGAACAGGTCTACCGCTCGGAACATGCGACGGGGCACCGCAACCGGGCAATCGCCTATATGATGCTGAACACCGGCATGCTGAGCCTGCCGCCCGAAGAGGTGCTGGAGACCTATTTCCGGCAATGCTCGATCCGGGTGACGTGCCGGGACATGGCGGTGATGGCGGCGACGCTGGCCGCGCACGGGGTGAACCCGCTTTCGGGGCAGCGCGTGCTTTCGCCCGATCATGTGCGCGATGTGCTGTCGGTCATGAGCACCTGCGGCATGTATGACTATGCCGGGCAGTGGGCGTTCGACGTGGGCCTTCCGGCCAAGAGCGGGGTCGCGGGCGGTGTGATCGCCGTGATCCCCGGCCAGCTTGGCATCGCCGTCTATTCGCCGCCGCTGGATTCTGTCGGCAACAGTATCCGGGGGGTCGCGGTCTGTCAGAAGTTCGCGCAGGATTTCAGCCTTCACGCCTATCACGACCGCACCGATATCCGCTCGGTCATCCGGCGCGAATATACCGCCGGCAATGTTCACTCCAAGCGTATCCGCCCGGCAAGGGAGAGCGCGGTTCTGCGCGCGCAGGGGCACCGGTTGGTGGTGTTCGAGGTACAGGGCGCGCTGTTTTTCGGGTCGACCGAAAAGCTGATCCGGCGGATGGCGGAACGCTCGAAAGAGGCCGATGTCATCGTCGTGGATTTCAAGCGTGCCGGTTTCGTCGACAAGGCCGCCATTCAGCTGATCTGTCAGATGGCGCGCACGCTGGAGCCCACCAGATGCCGGCTGGTCTTTACCGAGCTGGGGTCCTTCGACGCGCTGTCCGATCTTCACGCCGCCGTCGACCGAGAGCGCGCCGAGACCGGGGTCGAGATCGTGCCTGATACCGACCGGGCGCTGGAGGCATACGAGGAAGCGCTGCTGGCCGAGGCCGGGGTTTCGCGCGAAGAGGAAAAGCTCTCGCTGGGCTCGCTCGATCTGTTCGAGGGGCTGGGCACGCAGGAGCTGAAGCTGCTGGAAAGCGCGGTCGGCACCTTTCGGTTCGACGCGGGCGAGCGGATCATCAACGAAGGCGACGACGCGCATCTGTTCTTCATCGTCGCGCGCGGGTCTGTCAGCATTTCGGTGACGGTCGAGGATGGGCGGTCGAAGCGCATCGGCTCTGTCGGGCCGGGCTATTCCTTTGGCGAGATGGCGCTGCTGGACGGCGAGAAACGGTCGGCCGACGTGACGGCGGATGTGCCGGTGCTGTGCTACGGGTTCTCGGTCGCGCGGGTGCGGGAGATCTCGGCGGGCTATCCGAACGTGATGACGGTGATCCTGGGCAATATCGTGCGCAGCATTTCCGACAGGCTGCGCTCTGCCAACGATGAAATCCGCACCCTCGAATGAGGCGCGCCGCGCGATCGGCATGAGTGCGGTTTTACCTTTACCCAACGTCGGCTTCTTGCCATGCTGTGGCGCGACATAATGTATCGGCGGCGACGGCCCCGCCGACCCAAGACCGATTCAAATTATCGTTTCCGATGGCTTCTTTTGCCAGACACCAGAGATTGACATGCGACACAGATTACCTTTCGCGGCATTGCTCGTTTCCCTGTTTTGCGCGGCGCCGCTGGCGGCCGGCACCTCGGATCAGGCCGGGGCGGAGCTTGCCAATGGCAACCGGCTTGCAGCCGTCCTGCGGACGGGGCGCAACGTACTGTCGAGCAATCAGGATCTGATCAACGATCCCGCCATCGGCGACAAGGGTCTGACAGGCAGCGTGTTCGTGGCACAGGTGATCGCGGCCTATACCGCGCAAAACGGTGCGCCGCCCGTCACCGACGATCTGTCCGAGGTTCAGCGCCGGCTGACGGAGGCGCAGCTTTCGTCGATGGCCGAGGTGATCGACGAAAGCCAGACCATTTTCAACGCCGAGGGCGTGGGGTTCAAAGGCTTTATCCCGGCGATTTTCGCGCGTCTGGTCAACGAGCGTTTCGCCGAGAAGATGCAGGCGCAGGCCCGGGTGAAGGTAACCGCGCCCGGCAACCTGGTGCGCAACCGCAAGGCCCGCCCCGACGCATGGGAAGACGGCGTGATCGAGGGCAGGTTCCGCAGCGCCGGCTGGGAAAAGGGCGCGCCATTCTATGAAGAGGTGCAGCTTGACGGCCAAAGCGCGTTCCGGATGCTGATTCCCGAATATTACTCCACCTCCTGCCTGAGCTGCCACGGCACCCCCGCCGGGGAAATGGATGTCACCGGATTTCCGAAAGAGGGCGGCGCCGAAGGCGATCTCGCAGGGGCGATCAGCATAACCTTCTTCAGATGAGCACGCCCGGCCCGGCCCCCTCGCGCCTGCGCTGGCTGGCGGAAAACAAGATACCGCTGCGCATCGGCTCGCTTTCGGCTGTGCTTCTGGGGGCGCTGGTGATCAGCACGGTGTTCATGGCCTTTGACCTGATGAACAACCTGCGCCGCATTCAGGATGCCAACACCCGGTTTCACCGCCTGCAGATCGCCGCCAGCGCCGACCGGCATTTCGGCGAGATGCGCTATTGGATGACGGATCTGTCCGTCAGCCTGCTGACGCTGTCAGAGCGGCGCGCGAATGCCGCCCGTACCGAGCTTGAGGCCGATCTGACCCGGCTGGAGGAGTTCGCCCCCGATGCCGCCGGGAAAATCCGGGCCGGCACCGCCGCCTATTACGCGCGGGCGCTGGATGCGGCGGATGCCTATACCGATGGCAACAGGATCATCGGCAACACGCTGCTGGCCGAGGCGCGGCTTGGCAGCGACGCGGTGGATCAGACGCTGGGCCAGCTCGTGGCCCAACTGGCCGACGAGGCCGATCAGGCCAACAGATCGGCGACGCTGGCTTCGCAGCGTTCGGTGATGCGCGCGCTGATCGCCTGTGTCGTGATCCTGATCGCGGGCGCGGCGCTGACCTGGCTGGTGCTGCGTTCGATCCTGACCCCGCTCGACAAGGTGAACCGGGCCATTGCGGCGCTGAACGAGGGCGAAACCGATGTGGCTTTGCCGCCCGAGGGCAAGGATGAGTTCGGCCGCATCTCGCAAACGCTGCGCACCCTGCGCGACAGTCAGGAAATGCGCCGCAGGCTGGAGGAAGCCGCCGAGGCGCAGCGCAACACGATCATGACGGCGATCGAAACCATCCCCGACGGGTTCGCCCTGTTCGACGCCGAGGACCGGGTGCTGTTGATGAACGCCCGGTTCCGCAAGATTTTCACCGGCGTCGACGACATTCTCGAGCCCGGCACGGCGTTCGAACAGATCCTGCGCGCCCAGGTCGAACGGGGCACGGTCGATACCGGCGGGCTGCCGGGTGAAGACTGGGTGGCCGCGCGGCTGCGGTTTCACCGCCACCCCGACGAGCTGCGCCAGGTGCTGCGGATCGGGGGCGCCTGGGTGCAGGTGACCAAACGCAAGACCCCGGATGGCGGTACGGTGGCGGTTTACAGCGACATCACCGATCTGAAGGACAAGCAGGAAGAGCTGGAAGAGGCGCGCGCCGGCGCCGAGGCCGCGAATGAGGCGAAAAGCCGGTTCCTTGCGTCGATGAGCCACGAGCTGCGCACGCCGCTGAACGCCATCATCGGCTACAGCGAAATGCTGATCGAGGATGCCAGGGACATCGGGCAGGAAGAGCCGGTGGACGATCTGGAAAAGATCATGGCTTCGGGGCGGCATCTTCTTTCGCTGATCAACGACGTGCTGGACCTGTCGAAGATCGAAGCCGGCAAGATGGAGCTTTACGTCGAAACCTTCGCGCTGCGCCCGTTGCTGGCCGAAGTCGAGGCCACCGTCGCGCCGCTGATCGCCAAGAACGGCAACCGGCTGATCGTGGACGCCCAGATCGACCCCGACGAGATCGCGACCGACAAGACAAAGCTGCGCCAGAACCTGTTCAACCTTCTGTCCAACGCCGCGAAATTCACCAGCGGCGGCACCATCACGCTTTCGGTGAAACGGGTGCGCCGGGGCGGGCAGGAGATGTTCGAGTTCATCGTCGCCGATGACGGGATCGGGATGAATGACGTGCAGAAATCCAAGCTCTTTCAGGCCTTTGTGCAGGCCGATTCCTCTACCACGCGCAACTATGGCGGCACCGGCCTGGGCCTGGCCATCGCGCAGCAGTTCACCCGTATGATGGGCGGGCATATCACCGTCGAAAGCCAGGAGGGCGCGGGCTCTGCCTTTTCCTTCGCGATTCCGGTGTCGTTTTCAGCGCAGCCCCAGGCCGGGGCGGGGGCGCAGGAGGCCGCGCATGCCGGGCGCGTTCTGGTGATCGACGACGAGGCCAGCGCCCGTTCCGCCGTTGCGCGGCTGGTGCGCGACGAAGGCTATGACGTGTTCACCGCCAGCAATGCCGAGGATGGATTGTCACTGGCGCGCAGGCACCGCCCGGATGCCATCATCCTCGACGTGATCATGCCCGAACGCGATGGCTGGTCGGTACTCAAAGAGCTGAAATCCGACCCCGACCTGTGCGAGACGCCCGTGATCCTGTCCACCGTCGTGACCGACCGCGAGATGGGGCTGGCCTTCGGTGCGGTCGATCACCTGACCAAGCCGGTCGATCCCAAGCGCCTGATCAGCACGCTGAACGCCGTCGCGGGCGACCGTGACCGCGAGGTTCTGATCGTGGACGACGATGCCGCGACCCGGACCCTCTTTCGCCGCATTCTGGTGCGCGAAGGCTGGCAGGTGCGCGAAGCCTCGGACGGGCAGCGCGCGCTGTCGCAGCTTGAAACGCGGCGCCCGACGCTGATCGTTCTGGATCTGCTGATGCCCAACCTCGACGGGTTCGAGGTGTTGCGCGCGCTGAAGGCGAATGCCGCGCTCCGCGATCTGCCGGTGATCGTGGTGACGTCCAAGGATCTTTCGGGAGAGGAGCTTGCATGGCTTAAATCCCATGCGGGCGATGTGATAAAGAAGGGCCAGAACGGCCGGTCCGAACTGGTGGCAGCCCTGAAAAGGCATATGGCCGCATAGAGACGGGCCTGGGAGGACACGAGACCATGACGACAATCCTGATCGTTGAAGACAACGACATGAACCTGGACATGCTGTCGCGCCGGCTCAAGCGCAAGGGCTTTGACATCGAAGCGGCACGGGACGGGCAGGCGGGTGTCGAGGCTGCGGCCAGTATCCTGCCCGATCTCATCCTGATGGACATGAGCCTGCCCGTCATCGACGGGTGGGAGGCGACGCGCCGGCTCAAGTCCAACGCCGCCACGGCGCGGATTCCGGTGATCGCTCTGACGGCCCATGCCATGGCCAGCGACCGGGAAAAGGCGCTTCAGGCCGGGTGTGACGATTATTACACCAAGCCGATCGAGCTGCCGGGGTTGCTGGAAAAGATCAGCATCCTTCTGAAACGGTAGGGCAGGTGATGAGCACCGGGCGGATCGGCACACTGGCGCTGGCGACACGGGTCGCGCAGAAGATCGCCGGCCCGGCCGAGGCGATCCTGGGGTATCAGACGCTGATCCTAGAAGAGCTGCGCCAGAGCGGCCCGGCAGAGGCGCGGGAGGATCTGGAAAAGGTTCTGGGCGCGGCCCGCGCGCTTCAGCAGCTTGTGCACGCCATCCTGCGCGGCGAGGTCGATCTGGGCGGCGGCGAAGAGACGGAGGCCCGCCTGCGCCACGATCTGCGCACCCCGATCAACGCGATCCTCGGTTATTCCGAGATGGTGCTGGAAGATTTCGCCGTCGATCTGGGCGATACCGCCTGCGCCGACATCAACACCGTTTTGTCCGAGGCGCGCCGCCTGCTGGCGCAGATCGAAACGCTGGTCGATATGTCCCGCGCCGATCCGGGGGCGGAGATCGGCGAAGACAGCGACACGCGGCTGGCCGAGGATCTGGAACGCACCCTGCGCAAGTCGGCATCCTCGGAGGCACGGGAAACCGGCCGCATCCTGATCGTCGATGATGAACCGGCGAACAGAGAGATTCTGGCCCGTCAGCTTCGGCGCAAGGGCCATGTGGTGCGCACCGCCGGTTCGGCACGCGATGCGTTCGAAACCCTGGCCGAGGAACGTTTCGATCTGGCGCTCGTGGATATTCTGATGCCCGACATGAACGGGATCGAGCTGCTCGGGCTGCTCAAGGGCGACGCGACCTGGCGCGATATGCCCGTGGTGATGATTTCAGGCCTGAACGAAACAGCCGCGATCGTGAAATGTATCGCGGCGGGGGCCGAGGATTATCTGCCGAAACCGGTCGACCCGGTGCTGTTGCATGCCCGGGTGGAGGCCTGCCTCGAACGGTTCCGCCTGCGCGAGCGGGAAAAGGAATTCACCGCCCGGATCCAGCATGAAAAGGATCGCGCGGATGCGCTGCTTCACGCGGTGCTGCCGGCGCCGGTGATCCGGCGGCTGAACGACGGCGAGGCCCAGATCGCCGACCGGTTCGACGATGTCAGCATCATCTTTGCCGATATCGTCGATTTCACCCCGCTGGTGGCGCGGACCGATCCCTCGATGCTGTTGCAGCAGCTCGCGGTGCTGTTCTCGGAATTCGACGATCTGGCCGAAAAGCACGGAATCGACAAGATCAAGACGATCGGCGATGCCTATATGGCCGCCGCCGGCGTGCCCGATCCGCGCCCCGATCACGCCCGCGCCGCCATCGCCTTTTCGCGTGATCTGATCCGGTCCATGGCCAGAGGGCTGGGGCTGGACCCCGACCTGAAGGTGCGCGTGGGCGTGCATTCGGGGCCCGTGGTGGCCGGGCTGATTGGCCGCAAGCGCTTTGTCTACGATGTCTGGGGCGAAACCGTTAACCTGGCCAGCCGGCTGGAAACCACGGGCATGGCCGGGCGGATACAGATTTCGGGCCAGACGCTTCGGGCGCTGGGAGAGGACGCCGGCCCCGCGCATGCGCGCGATCACGAAGTCAAGGGCATCGGCCTGATCACCACCTACCTGATCGACTGAGCCGGGCCGGGTGCCGTAACGGCAGGGCCGGCAGGGCCGGCGCGCTTATCCGGACGCCCGGATGTGCATTCGACTGGAATAAACCGTTGAAGATGTATAGATAACGCCGGAACAAGCTTCGTAGGGGGGAACTTCCGTTGCTCGATCTTTCAAATATGCGATCCGCCCTGGCGGAGCATTACGATCTGGAACCGTCGGTCGAAAAGGCCGAGGCCACGTATGACATCTATGACCGGATGGACCGAGTGGTCACGCCCGCCGATTGGGCGATATTCGCGCCATATGTAATTGAAATCAACAAGTTGAAGAAAGAACGCGACGCGGTGATCCTGGCGCATAACTACATGACGCCCGAGATTTATCACGGCATCGCGGATTTCGTCGGCGACAGCTTGCAGCTTGCCATCAAGGCGACCGAGGTCGAGGAAGAGGTGATCGTGCAATGCGGCGTGCATTTCATGGCCGAAACCTCGAAAATCCTGAACCCGGCCAAGACGGTTCTCATCCCCGACAGCGCCGCCGGCTGCTCGCTGGCAGAATCCATCACCGCCGAGGGCGTGGCCCAGATGCGCGCCAAATATCCCGGCGCGCCGGTGGTTTCCTATGTCAACACCACCGCCGAGGTGAAGGCGGCATCGGATATCTGCTGTACCTCGGCCAATGCGGTGCAGATCGTCGATGCGATGGAAAGCGACACGGTAATCATGACGCCCGATCAGTATCTGGCGCAGAACGTGGCCAACCAGTCGAAAAAGAAGATCGTCTTCTGGGAAGGCTCGTGCATCGTGCATGAGCTTTACACGGCCGAGGATCTGCGCGCCTACCGCGAGCATGACCCCGACATCAAGATCATCGCCCATCCCGAATGCACCCCCGATGTGGTGGCCGAGGCCGATTTCACCGGCTCGACCAGCGGCATGATCCAGTGGGTGCGCGATCACAAGCCGGCCAAGGCGATGCTGGTCACCGAATGTTCGATGGCCTCGAACATCGCCGACAGCCTGCCCGAGGTGGAATTCGCCAAACCCTGCAACATCTGCCCCTACATGAAGAAGATCACGCTGGAAAAGGTGCTCTACGCGCTGCACACGATGACCGAAGAGGTGGTCGTTGCGCCGGAGGTGGCCGATAAGGCCCGGCTCGCGGTCGAGCGGATGATCGATCTCAGCCGTTCGCTGGCCCGGTAACGGGCACGGCCATGGCACAGCCCGTCACGACGGATCGCATCGTTATTGTCGGCGCGGGCATGGGGGCGCTTTACGCCGCGCTGAAACTGGCGCCGCGCCCGGTGCTGGTCATCTCTCCGGAAACGCTGGGCGAGGGGGCAAGCTCCGCCTGGGCGCAGGGCGGGGTGGCGGCGGCGATGGATACCGCCGACAGCCCGCTGAAACATGCCGAAGACACGGTGCGGGCCGGGGCCGGCACGGTTGACGCGAAGGTGGCCGAACATGTCACCCATGACGCGCGCGACTATATCCTTGACCTGACCGATCTTGGCACGCCCTTCGACCGCGATGCCGAAGGCCATTACATGCTCAGCCGCGAGGCCGCCCACAGCATGGCGCGCGTGGTGCGTGTGCA
The DNA here is from genome assembly GCF_001305615.1 of Actibacterium sp. EMB200-NS6. Classification (GTDB taxonomy): domain Bacteria; phylum Pseudomonadota; class Alphaproteobacteria; order Rhodobacterales; family Rhodobacteraceae; genus Actibacterium_A; species Actibacterium_A naphthalenivorans. The sequence continues at coordinate 1,860,555 of NZ_CP010869.1, read as the reverse complement.
GGGCGATCAGGCCGGGCGCCAGATCATGGAAACCCTGATCGCACAGGTGCGCCGCGCCCCTTCGGTGCAGGTGATGGAAGGGGTGATGGCCTCGGGGCTGGAGACCGACGGCGGCGTGGTGACCGGGATCTGGGTTCAAACCGCGTCCGAGGCCCGCTCTTTGCCGGTGCTGATCCGGGGCGCGGCCTATCTGCTCGCCGGGGGAGGCTCGGGCGGGCTCTATGCGCTGACGACCAATCCGCCGCGCATCCGCGGTCAGGTGATCGGCATGGCGGCGCGGGCAGGGGCGGTGATCGCGGATGCCGAATTCGTGCAGTTCCACCCCACGGCAATGGACATCGGCGAAGATCCGGCCCCCCTTGCGACAGAGGCATTGCGCGGCGAGGGCGCGACCCTGATCAACAAGCAGGGAGAGCGGTTCATGCGCGGCCTGCACCCCGACATGGAACTGGCGCCCCGCGATATCGTGGCGCGCGCCATCTTTGCCCAGACCCGGGCCGGCAACCGCCCGATGCTGGATACGCGCGGCGCGCTTGGCACCGAGGTTCTGACCCGGTTCCCGGCTGTGGCCCAAGCCTGCGCCCGCGCCGGGATCGACCCGGTGAAAGAGCCGATCCCGGTGGCTGCGGCGGCGCATTACCATATGGGCGGCATCGACACGGCGATCGACGGGCGCGCCAGCCTCGGCAACCTGTGGGTTTGCGGCGAGGCAAGCTCCACCGGGCTGCACGGCGCCAACCGCCTTGCTTCCAACGGGCTGCTCGAGGCGCTGGTGTTCGCGCGGAGCTGCGCCAACGGCATTGCCGAAACGTTGGGTGATGTGGTGCCCAGAGCTTGCCCCGAAGTCTCGATCGCGTTTCAGCCGGGCGGCGTTGCCCCCGATCCCGCCGCCGTGGCCAGGCTGCGCCGGGAGATGACAGATCACGTCGGCGTGGTGCGCAACGCGGCGGGGCTGAAAGCCGCGCTGCGGGTGATTGCCGGGCTCGAGGCGGAACAGGCGAATTGCCCCGGCTTTCTGAACATGACGGCCACCGCGACCCTGATCGCCGCCGGCGCCCTGATGCGCGAGGAATCGCGCGGCGGCCATTTCCGGGATGATTTCCCCGAGGCCCGCCCCGACATGGCCCATCGCAGCCGGCTGACGCTGAAACAGGCGCTGGCGCTGCGCGACAAGGTAATGAAGGAAACCGTATGACCCCTGCCCATATGACCGTGCCCGACCTGATCCTGGAGCCGCTGGTGCGCGGCGCACTGCTGGAGGATCTGGGACAATATGGCGATATCACCACCCGCGCCGTGATCCCGGCCGGAACCACCTATGACGCGCGGATCAACGCGCGCGAGCCGGGGGTGGTGTCGGGCATGCGGATCGCCGCGCTGGCGTTCCGTCTGGTCGATCCGGCGCTGAAGGTCACCACGCGCCTGCCCGATGGCGCGGCCTGCAACCCCGGCGATACGCTGATGGAGATCTCAGGCCCGGCCGCATCCATCCTGTCGGCCGAGCGGGTGGCACTGAACTTTGCCGGCCGGCTGAGCGGCATCGCCACGCTGACCGCGGGTTTTGTGGCCGAAACCAGCGGCACGCACACCCGCATCACCTGCACCCGCAAGACCACCCCGGGGCTGCGAGTGGCCGAAAAGCTGGCGGTGCTGCATGGCGGCGGCTTCAACCACCGGTTCGGCCTGTCGGATGCGATCCTGATCAAGGACAACCACATCGCCGCCGCCGGCGGTGTGCGCGAAGTGCTCGAGGCGGCCAAGGCGGTCGCGTCGCACATGGTGCGGGTCGAGATCGAGGTGGACCGGCTCGATCAGCTTGAAACCGTGCTGGCCACGGGCGGGGCCGATGTGGTGCTGCTGGACAATATGGATACGCCGACCCTGCGCGCGGCGGTGGCGCTGGTGGCCGGGCGGCTGGTGACAGAGGCATCGGGCAACATGCAACTGCCGCGCATCGCCGAGGTCGCCGCGACCGGGGTGGATTACATTTCCTCGGGCGCGCTGACCCATTCGGCGCGAACCCTTGATCTGGGTCTGGATTTCTAGCCCAGAGCCCGACTCTACAACCGCCCGATTGTGCCCGCGAAGGCGGCGGAAATCCAAGCTTTGCCCTGGATTCAGCCGCCATTTGCATCGCGCCGCGGGGTGAGTTGTTATTTGTATTCACCTATTCAGTATTGGCATTGGTATCTTCAAAACCCGGTGTCTATCGTTCCCGAAATCAACAAGCAGGGAGCTTATCATGAAGCTATTTGGAACGATTGCATCGGCATGCGCGCTGTCTGTCGCGCTGGCGATGGGGGCGGGTGCCGCCTCGATCAAGGTCGCCTATGACGCGGATCCGGTTTCGCTGGACCCGCATGAACAGCTTTCGGGCGGCACGCTGCAACTTTCGCATATGGTCTTCGATCCGCTGGTGCGCTGGACCCAGGATCTGCAGTTCGAAGGGCGCCTGGCCACGAGCTGGGAGCAGATCGACCCCACCACAACGCGGTTTTCGCTGCGCGAGGGCGTGAAGTTCCACTCGGGCAATGAAATGACCGCGAAAGACGTGAAGTGGACCTTTGATCGCCTCAAGGAAAGCCCTGATTTCAAAGGTATTTTCAATCTCTTCACCGGCATCGAGATTGTCGACGATTACACCGTCGACCTGAAAACGAGCGAGCCCTATCCGCTGGTCCTGCACACCGCGACCTATATCTTCCCGATGGATTCGGCCTTTTACTCGGGCGCCGATGACGGCGGGAACGACAAGGCTGCCATCGTCAAGCACGGCGATTCCTTTGCCTCGCGCAATGTTTCGGGCACCGGCCCCTATGTGATCACCGAGCGCGAGCAGGGCGTGAAGGTGGAGTTCGAGCGCTTTCCCGGCTATTGGGACAGTGAAAGCAAGGGCAATGTCGATCACATCACCCTGACCCCGATCAAGGAAGATCCCACCCGCGTCGCGGCGCTGCTGTCGGGCGATGTCGATTTCATCGCGCCGGTGCCGCCGACCGACCTGGCCCGGATCGACGCCGACGACAGCACCAATCTGATCACCATGTCCGGCACCCGGATCATCACCTTCCAGATGAACCAGGAGCGGGTCGAGGCGTTCAAGGATCCCAAGGTGCGTCTGGCGATCGACTACGCCGTCAACAACGCCGGGATCGTCGACCGCATCATGAAGGGCTTTGGCACCGTGGCCGCCCAGGCCAGCCCCGAGGGCTATCTGGGCTATGACGCCAGCCTTACCCCCCGTTTCGACGAGGCAAAGGCCATGGCCCTGATGGAAGAGGCCGGATATGGCGATGGTTTCGAGATCACCATGATGGCGCCGAACAACCGCTATGTGAACGACGACAAGATCGCGCAGGCGGTGGCCACGATGCTGGCGAAGATCAAGATCAAGGTCGATCTGAAAACCGTGCCCAAGGCGCAGTACTGGCCCGAGTTCGATGCGCGTGCCGCCGACATGATGATGATCGGCTGGCATTCGGACACCGAGGATTCGGCGAACTTCCATCAGTTCCTGACCCATTGCTTCAACGCCGAGACCGGCGACGGGCAGTATAACTCGGGCAACTACTGCAACCCCGAGGCCGACGCGCTGATGACCAAGGCAAATGCCGAAACCGATGTGGCCAAGCGCACCGCGCTGCTGCAGGAGCTGGAAGGCATCCTTTACGAAGAGGCCGCGTTCATTCCCCTGCACTGGCAAGACCTCGCCTGGGGCGCGCGCAAGGGCGTTCACGCCGAAAGCATCGTGAATGCGCTGGACTTCCCTTATTTCGGCGATCTCGTGGTCGACGAATAAGAACAGGACGTGGCGGGCTTCGGCCCGCCACACCTCCTGCCACACTGCTTTCACGGATCACCGCCCGCACCGCCGCGCCGTGATCCGCGCCCAACAAGGTAAGATCGAATGTTCGCCTATCTCGTCAAACGGGTCTTTCAGGCCGCGGTGGTGATGTTTGTCATCTCGCTGATAAGCTTTTCCATACAGGACAATCTGGGAGATCCGCTGCGCGAACTCGTCGGTCAGTCCGTGTCCGAAGAGGTGCGCGAGCAGTTGCGCGACGAGCTGGGGCTGAACGACAGTTTCCTGGTGCAATACGGCCGGTTCGCCAAAAAGGCGATGCGCGGCGATCTGGGCACCTCGTATTTCTTCAAGGAACCCGCACTTGAGGTGATCCTGAAAAAGCTGCCGGCGACGCTGGAACTGGTGCTGGGCGCCACGTTCATCATCATCGGCCTGTCGGTGCCGCTTGGCGTCTTTACCGCGATCCGGCCGCACTCCATTTTCAGCCGCGTCATCATGGGGTTCAGCATCATCGGCATTTCGGTGCCCGTGTTCCTGACCGCGATCCTGATGATCTTTGTTTTCTCGGTCGAGATGCGCATCCTGCCGTCCTACGGGCGTGGCGACGTGGTGCATGTGTTCGGCTACTGGTCGACCAATTTCCTGACATGGGACGGCTGGAAGCATATCCTGCTGCCCTCGGCCGCGCTGGCCTCGATCATGCTGCCGCTGTTCATCCGGCTGATCCGGTCAGAGATGATGGAGACGCTGCAAAGCGAATACGTGCGCTTTGCCTGGGCCAAGGGCCTGCGCCCGCGCCGCATCTGGTTCGTCCATGCGCTGAAGAACACGCTGTTGCCGGTGATCACGGTCGGCGGGGTGCAGATCGGCACCATGGTCGCCTATACGATCCTGACCGAAACCGTGTTTCAGTGGCCCGGCATGGGGTTCATGTTCCTTGAAGCGGTCAACCGCGTCGATACTCCGCTGATCGTGGCCTATCTGATCGTGGTCGGCTTCATCTTCGTGGTCACCAACACGATCGTCGATCTGATCTACGGGCTGGTCAACCCGACCGTGAAACTGGCGAGGATGGGCGCATGAGCAACCTGAGCACCAATCCCGAAAAGACCCGCATGCAAAAGATGTGGCACTCGAACATCGCCTACAGCTTCCGGCGCAACCCGGTGGCGATCGTCAGCCTGGCGGTGTTTCTGCTGATCGCGCTGTCGACGCTGTTCGCGCCGCTGCTGGCCCCGTTCGATCCCTATGACATGACCCAGTTCAACATTCTGGATTCCGAACTGCCCCCCGCGTGGGAGCAGGGCGGCGAGGCGCGGTTCGTGTTCGGCACCGATGCCCAGGGCCGCGATCTGTGGAGCGCGATCCTCTACGGCACGCGGGTGTCGCTGATCATCGGCATCTGCGCGGTGGCGGTGCAGGCGCTGCTCGGCATCACCATCGGGCTGGTCGCGGGCTATGTCGGGGGCAGGGTGGACAGCCTGCTGATGCGGCTGGCCGATGTGCAGCTTTCTTTCTCGACGCTGATGGTGGCGATCATCTTTCTGGCCATCAGCCAGGCGCTGTTCGGGTCGGAAACCTTCAACGAATACGCGCTGTTCATTCTTGTCATCGTGATCGGCGTGGCCGAGTGGCCGCAATACGCCCGGACCGTCCGTGCCACGGTGCTGGCCGAGAAGCGCAAGGAATATGTCGATGCGGCGCGGGTGCTGGCCTTCGGGCCGTTGCGCATCATGATCAAGCATATCCTGCCCAACTCGATCTCGCCGATCTTCGTGATCTCGACGGTGCAGGTCGCCAACGCGATCATATCAGAGGCGTCGCTGTCGTTTCTCGGGCTGGGGATGCCGGTGTCGCAGCCCTCGCTGGGCTCGCTGATTTCCAGCGGGTTCGATTATATCTTCTCGGGCAGCTGGTGGATCACCACCATTCCCGGCATCGTTCTGGTGGTTCTGGTCCTTGTGATCAACCTGCTGGGCGACTGGCTGCGCGATGTGCTGAACCCCAAGCTTTACAAGGGATAAGCTGATGTCCTTGCTTTCCGTGCGCGACCTTGTCGTCAAATTCGCCATGCGGGATCAGACCGTGACCGCGCTCAACGGCATTTCCTTCGATCTCAACCGGGGCGAACGGATGGGCATCGTCGGCGAATCCGGCGCCGGCAAGTCGATCACCGGCTTTGCCATCCTCAACCTGATCAGCCGCCCCGGCTTCATCGATTCCGGCCATGTTATGTTCGACGGGATGGATCTGGCCCATACGAGCGACAAGGCGCTGCGCACGATCCGCGGCAACCGCATCGCCATGATCTTCCAGGATCCGATGGTCACGCTGAACCCGGTTCTGACCATCGGCCAGCAGATGGTCGAGACGTTGCAGGCGCACCGTTCCCTGACCCGCAGGGATGCCGAGAAGATCGCGGTGGCGAAGCTGCGCGAGGTCTATATCCCGGCGCCCGAAGAACGGCTGCAGCAATACCCGCACGAGCTTTCGGGCGGCATGCGCCAGCGCATCATCATCGCCATCGCGCTGCTGCTCGACCCGCAGCTCATCATCGCCGACGAGCCGACCACCGCGCTCGACGTGACCATCCAGGCCGATATCATGGAGCTGCTGCTGGAGCTGTGCCAGAGCAACAACGTCAGCCTGATCCTGATCACCCATGACCTTGGCGTGGTGTCGCAGATGACCGAGCGCACCCTGGTGATGTATGCCGGGCGGATCATCGAAAGCGGCCGCACCCGCGCCATCATCAACGATCCGCAGCACCCCTATACCCAGGGCCTGATCAAGGCGCTGCCGCAACAGACGCTGCCGGGCGAGCGGCTGAAACAGATCCCCGGCAACATGCCGGCGCTGTCGGCCATCCCGCCGGGTTGCCCGTTCAACCCGCGCTGCGAATATACCGTCGACCGCTGCCGCACCACGATCCCCGAGCTGGTCAGGGTGGGGCCGGTCGAAGTGGCCTGCCATGAGGTGCAGCGCATGAACCGCGATACCGAGACCGAGGAACAAACCGCATGAGAGGCGATGACATCGGCCAGCCGCTGCTGGAGATCAGGCATCTGGAAAAACGCTTCGCGCTGGATCAGGGGTTTCTCGAAACGCTTCGGTTCCGCAAGGGCCACATCACCCGCGAGCGGCGCGAGGTACATGCCGTCAACGACGTCTCGCTTGGCATCGCGCGGGGCGAGGCGCTGTGCGTGGTCGGGGAGTCAGGCTGCGGCAAATCCACCGTGGCTCGGCTTATCGCCGGCCTGCTGACGCCCAGCTCCGGCTCGGTGCATTACGACGGCACCCGGATCGACACGCTTTCGGGCCGGGCACTGCGGCCGTTCCGCCGCAAGATGCAGATGATCTTTCAAAACCCCTATGCGTCGCTGAACCCGCGGATGACGATCCAGCAGACGCTCGAGGAACCGGTGCGCAACCATTTCCACGGCCTGCCGCGCGCGCAGGTCGAAGACAAGGTGGCCGAGGTGATGCGCGCGGTCGGCGTCGACCCGAACTGGGCCAAACGCTATCCGCACGAGTTTTCCGGCGGTCAGCGCCAGCGCATCGCCATCGCCCGCGCCCTGACCGTCGATCCTGACTTCGTGGTCGCCGATGAACCGATCTCGGCGCTTGACGTGTCGATCCAGGCGCAGGTGCTGAACCTGATGCTGGAGGCCAAGGACGAACGCGGCCTGACCTATCTGTTCATCACCCACGATCTGTCGGTGGTGCAGCATTTCGGCACGCGGGTCGCCGTGCTCTATCTCGGAACGCTGTGTGAACTGGCCGATACCGCCACGCTCTTCGCGAACCCCCGCCATCCCTATACCAAGGCCCTGCTCAGCGCCGTGCCGCAGCTGAAGGACGATCACCCCAACCACATCCGCCTGCGCGGAGAAATCCCGACCCCGATCAACATGCCGACAGGCTGTCCCTTCAAATCGCGCTGCAGCTATGCCAATGATCGGTGTGGCGCCGAACAACCGCGCCCGCTGCGGCAGCCTGACGGCGCCCTCGTGGCCTGTCATGCGGTCGAGGAAGACAGGTTAGGGTGACAGGCGCGCCCCTGCGGTAGGACAGTCGATTGGATATTCTCTGGTTAAAGGACTTCGAGTCTTTGGCCGCGCTGAAGAATTTCTCGCGCGCGGCGGAAGACCGCCACGTCAGCCAACCCGCCTTCAGCCGCCGCATCCGCATTCTGGAGGCCGAGGTGGGGGTCAGCCTGATCAACCGCGAAACCCTGCCGCTGTCGCTGACGCCGGCGGGCGAGCTTTTCCTGGTTCAGGCCCAACGCATCCTCAAAACCTATGCCGAAACCATCGAGCGCTGCCAGATCATCGACGCCGCCGACAGCGACGTGATCCGCTTCGCCACCACCCAGTCGCTCTACCTGACCCATTACAAGTCGCGCATCGCGCCGCTGGTAAAGGCGGGCGGCATCGACATAGATCTCAACTCCACCGCCTGGGCCGCGGATCAGTTCGTGACGGCGCTGCAACAGCATTATTGTGACGTGATCCTGACCTACTGGCACCCGGCCATGGATTTCCTGTCGCCGCTCGAAGTGTCAAAATGCGATTACCTGACCCTGTCGAACGACCGGTTCCTGCCCGTGTCACGCCCCGAGCCCGACGGAAGCCCGCGCTATCGCCTGCCGGCGCGCGGCGGCACATCGGTACCGCTTCTGGGCTACGGCTCGGCGTCGGTGCTCAGCTCGGTCGTCGAACATGTGCTGCGCCAACAGCTGACACGGCCCAATGTGCTGGTGGTCAACCACAACGGCCTCGCGGTGGGCATCAAGGCGATGATCCAGGAGGATTTCGGCATGGGCTGGCTGCCCGAAGAACTGTGCAAATCCGAAATCCAGAACGGCACGCTCTGCCTTGCCGCAGATCCCTCCTATGCCACATCACTGGAAATCCGGCTCTACCGCGACAGCGAAAACCGGAAACCCTCGCTGGTCAGGCTCTGGCGTCAGCTCGAAGACACGCTCTAGCTATGTCACCAGCGGCCACCCCGCGTGCCGTCAACGGTCAGCCAGTCCGGCCAGCCGACAAACCGCTCGACCGCCAGCAGCGCCAGGCACAGGGCGATGACCCCCAGCACCAGCTTTACCCGTTTTTCACCGGGCGGGTTCCGGGCCCAGCGGGCCATGCGCAAAAACCAGCGCGGATTCATTCGATGAACCTCACCTTGCCGATATAGGGCAGGTTGCGGTTGCGTTGGGCAAAGTCGATGCCATAGCCGACGACGAATTCATCCGGAATCTCGAACCCCGTCCAACTCGCCCTCACCGGCACCTCCCGGCGCGACGGCTTGTCCAGCAGGGCGATCGTCTCCAGCCGCCGCGGCTGACGGCCTTCCAGGAGATGCACCACATGCGACAGGGTAAATCCGGTATCGACGATATCTTCCACCACCAGAACATCGCGCCCCGAAATCTCGCCGCGCAGATCCTTCAGGATACGCACCTCGCGCGCGCTTTGCATGGCGTCCCCGTAGGAAGAGGCCTCGAGGAAATCCACCTCCACCGGCAGGTCCAGCTCGCGCACCAGATCGGCGATAAACACGAACGAGCCGCGCAACAGCCCCACCAGGATCAGCTTGTCAGTACCCGCGAAAGAGAGCCGTATCTCCTGCGCCAGCGCCTCGATCCGCGCGGCGATCGTCTTGGCCGAGATCATTTCATCTATGACATAAGGTCTTTCAGGCATGGCAATCTCTTGATTTCTCCGGCTCGGTGGTCGAAATGACGCCTCACTGTTATCAGCAAAGATTGCCCATGCCGACCCATTCCGAGACTCGCAAACTGCCGTATTCCGCCGCACAGATGTATGATCTGGTCGCCGATGTCGCCGCCTATCCGGATTTCCTGCCCTGGACAGCCGCGGCGCGCATCCGCTCGCGCAGCCCGATCCCGGGGGGCGAGGTGATGGAGGCCGATCTGGTCATCTCCTTCAAGGTCTTCCGCGAAAAATTCGGCAGCCGCGTCACGCTCTGGCCCGAAGCACAACGGATCGACACCGAATACCTGGATGGTCCTTTCCGCCACATGAAATCGACCTGGGCGTTCCGCGATCTCGACGAGGGCGGCTGCGAGGTGGATTTCTTCGTCGATTTCGAATTCCGCAACCGGATCCTGCAAGGCGTCATCGGCGTCGTGTTCCACGAAGCGATGCTGCGCGTCGTCAAGGCATTCGAATCCCGCGCCGCGCAGCTCTACGGCCAGCCGAATGGCTGATCAGCCCCTTCATCTTTCCGAAAATATCCCCGCCGGAGGCAAAAATCTCTTCGCGGCGCCCGCTCAGCCCATGTCGCGCAGCGCCGCCACCAACAGGCCAAGCGCATGTTCCACCGTGGCGCGGCGCACATTGCCCCGGCCAATCGCGCCGAAATCGACCGTTTCGCTGCGCGTGGGCGCGCCGTCCCGCGCCAGCCCGAAACAGACCCGCCCCTCGGGCTTGTGCTCCGATCCGCCGGGCCCGGCTATCCCGGTGACCGAAACGGCCAGCGCCGCATCCGAACGCGCCAGCGCCCCTTCCGCCATCTCGGCCGCGACCTGCTCCGACACCGCGCCATGGGTGGCCAGCGTCGCCGCGCGCACGTTCAGCATCTGGGTCTTGGCCGCGTTGGAATAGGTCACGAACCCCCGGTCGAACACATCCGACGATCCCGCCACATCGGTGATCGCCCCGGCGATCAGCCCGCCGGTACAGGATTCCGCCGTGGCGATCATCACGCCGCGCGCGCGGGCAAGCTCCAGCAGCGTGGTGGCGGGGCCCAGCGTCATCGCATCAGCACCCCGTGATAAAGCCCTGCCGCCAGAATCACCCCGAGCCCGGCAAGGGCACCGGCGATCAGATCATCCAGCATAACCCCCGCGGTGCCGCTGCGCCGGTCGGCCCAGCCCACCGGCCCCGGTTTCCAGATGTCGAACAGCCGGAACAGCACGAAGGCCCCGACCCAGCCCGGCCAAGGGAAATTCCAGCCGTCCAGCCCGGCCATCCAGAACCCGAGCGACGGGGCCAGCATCGCCAGCCACTGGCCCGCGACCTCGTCAATCACGATCTCCGACGGGTCCTTGTCGACGCGCCCGGCAATGTCACGGGCCACCGCCCAGAAGGCCAGAACGGTGACGGCGAGCGTGGCGAGGGCCAGCAGCGGAAAGCCCCCCAGCCCATGCAGCAGCAGCGCCAGCGCCACCGCCACGGCCGAGCCCCAGGTGCCGGGCGCCGGGCGCAGCCGACCGACATAGCAGAATGTGGTCACGAAACGGATCATGGTTTCACCAATGTTGCGGTTGCCAGGGCGGCGATGCCTTCCTCGCGGCCGGTGAACCCCAGCCGCTCCGACGTGGTCGCCTTTACGCTGACCCGGTCCGGCTCCAGCCCCATGATGCGGGCCATTTCCGCTTTCATCGCAGGCGCATGCGGGCCGATCTTCGGGTGTTCGCAAATCAGGGTGACGTCGGCATGGGTCAGGGCAAAGCCCCGCGCGCGGGCCAGCGCGACGGCGTGATCCAGAAAGATATGGCTGGCCGCGCCCTTCCATTGCGGATCGGAGGGCGGGAAATGCTGGCCGATATCGCCCATCCCGAGCGCGCCATAGATCGCATCGGTAACCGCATGCATGCCCACATCGGCATCCGAATGCCCCTGCAGGCCGCGCCCGTGCGGAATGCTGACGCCGCACAGCGTGACCGCATCGCCGGGGCCGAAACGGTGCACGTCGAACCCGTTGCCGGCGCGAATATCCATGGCATCCTCCTGCAACAGCCGTTCGGCGCGGGCGAAATCGGCGGGATGGGTGATCTTGAGGTTGTTTTCATCCCCCTCGACGATCGCCACGTCAAGCCCGGCAGCCAGCGCCACCTCTACATCATCGGCGGCCCCGCCGGGGTGGGCGGCATGGGCGGCGCGGATCGCCGCCAGCCGGAATCCCTGCGGCGTCTGGGCCCGGTAGAGCCCGTCGCGCGGTTCCGGGGCACGTACGCGCCCCTGCGCGCCGCGCCACAGCGCATCGGTGACGGGCAGGGCGGGGGCGGCACCCGGGCCGTGCTCCAGCGCCGCCAGCACGCGCCCGATCACCTCGGCGCTGACCAGCGGCCGCGCGCCGTCATGGATCAGAACCGCATCGATTCCCGGCGTGACCGCCTCCAGCCCGGCCCGGACAGACTGGCCGCGACTTGCGCCGCCATGAACAAGCGTGACGTTACGTGATCCTTCCCCGAGCGTTTCGCTGAAAAGCGCGTCATCCTGGGAATTCACCACCACGATGATCTGCGAGACACCCGGATGCGCCGCGAAGGCAGCAACCGAGCGCGCAAGCACAGGCACCCCCCGAAGCATCTGGTATTGCTTGGGAATATCCCCGCCTGCGCGGGTGCCGCGCCCGGCGGCCACGATGATGGCGGCGGTCTTCATCACGTCTCCCGTTTTGCTCTTTCCCGTGTACGTGCTGCCGCCGGGGGGGGCAATGCCGCAAAATGGTCATTCATAATGAGTAAAAAACAGGCACAGTATGATTCCGCGCCCGTTCTTTGGCCAGTGCAATTGCATTTACCGGGAATGAGAACTACCTCGAACGTTAATTGCACAAGGATTAAGCAGTTGGCCATTCGATTGGCGAATATCACCCTCGACCCGCCCGTTCTCCTCGCGCCGCTCGCGGGGATCACGGATCTGCCGTTTCGCGATCTGGTCTCGTCTTTCGGGGCCGGGCTGGTCGTGAGCGAGATGGTGGCGAGCCAGGAAATGGTGCAGGCCAAGCCCGGCGTGCGCGAACGGGCGGAGCTCGGTTTCGGCTCGGCCAACACCGCCGTGCAGCTTGCCGGGCGCGAGGCACATTGGATGGCCGAGGCCGCGCGCAAGGTCCAGGCCAACGGCGCCCGGATCATCGACATCAACATGGGCTGCCCGGCCAAGAAGGTGGTGAACGGCTACTCCGGCTCGGCGCTGATGCGCGACCCCGATCACGCGTTGCGCCTGATCGAGGCGGTTGTGGGCGCCGTGTCGATTCCCGTGACGCTGAAAACCCGGCTGGGCTGGGATGACGCCTGCCTGAACGCGCCCGATCTGGCGCGGCGGGCAGAGGCGGCCGGGGTGCGGATGATCACCATCCACGGGCGCACACGCTGCCAGTTCTACAAGGGCCGGGCCGACTGGGCCGCGATCCGCGCGGTGCGCGATGCGGTCGGCGTGCCGGTGGTGGCCAATGGCGATATCGTCGATGCCGAGACCGCGCGACAGGCGCTGGCGCTGTCGGGCGCCGATGGCGTGATGGTCGGGCGGGGGGCGCAGGGGCGGCCCTGGCAACTGGCGCAGATCGCTGCGGCACTGTCCGGCGTGCAGGGGCCGCAGCCACTGCGGGGGCACGCGTTTTACAGCATGGTCTCGGGCCATTACGAGGCGATGCTCGCCTTTTACGGCAACGCCCTGGGCACCCGCGTCGCCCGCAAGCACCTGGGCTGGTACATGGACGAAGCAGGCACGCCCGCCGGGCTGCGCCGCGCGGTGCTGACCGAACCCTCGCCCCGGCGCGTTCTGACGCTGCTGAAGGACGCGCTTGCCGGCGGCGTGCGTCAGGCCGCATGACCACCGAGCGTGACATCATATGGTCGGCCCTGCCGCTGCCCGCGTTCATCCTGGATCGCGACAACCGGATACGCGAGATCAACCCGGCGGCCGAGCAGTTCGTCAACAAATCCATCCGCTCGCTGCGCGGCGCGAAAGTGTGGGAACGGGTCACGGTCGACACCCTGCTCGACGAAGCCTTTGACCGGGTGCGCAACAACCATTCCGAGCTGGTGATCAACGATGTCGAGGTTTCGGCCCCGCGCCGCCCGCCGGTTCAGTGCAACATCCAGATCGCGCCGCTGCGCGAGGATGAGGGCACCATCCTGATGCTGATCTCGCCGCGCGAGATCGCAGAGCGGCTGGGCCGCGCGCAATCGTCGAAATCGGCCGCAAAGTCGGCGATCGGCATGGCCGAGATGCTGGCCCATGAAATCAAGAACCCGCTGGCCGGTATCACCGGCGCGGCGCAGCTTTTGTCGATGAACCTGAGCGACGGGGATCTGGAGCTGACCGATCTGATCGTGGCCGAAAGCCGCCGCATCGTGAAGCTGCTGGAACAGGTGGAGCAGTTCGGCAACCTGCGCCCGCCGCAATGCAAGCCGGTGAACCTGCATGATATCCTGGACCGCGTGCGCAAATCGGCAACGGTCGGCTTTGCGTCCCGGCTGAAGATCGTGGAGGCTTATGACCCGTCGCTGCCGCCGACCTGGGCCGATGGCGATCAGCTTTTGCAGGTGTTCCTGAACCTCCTGAAAAACGCCGCCGAGGCCATCGGCCGCAGCGGCGAGGGCGGAACGATCACGATGCGCACCTTCTATGACCAGTCGCTGCGCCGTCGCCGCGATGACGGGTCCGGCCTGCCGGTACCGCTTCAGGTCGAGATCATTGACGATGGTCCGGGCCTGCCCAAGGAGATCGCCGGCGACATTTTCGACCCGTTCGTTTCAGGGCGCGAGAACGGCACCGGGCTGGGCCTGGCGCTGGTGTCGAAGATCATATCGGACCACGACGGGCTGGTCGCGGTCGAGTCCGCGCCGGGGCGCACTGTGTTCCGCATCTCGCTGCCCATTGCCCCGAAGAAAAACGCCAAGACCAAGGTCGAGGAGCCCAAGACATGACAACGACACACCGGTCGGAGGATTACTGATGGATGGCACTGTTCTGGTCGCGGATGACGATCGCACGATCCGCACGGTTCTGACCCAGGCGCTGACCCGCGCCGGGTGCAAGGTGCATGCGACATCATCGCTGATGACGCTGATGCGCTGGGTCGAGGAGGGCAAGGGCGATCTGGTGATCTCGGACGTGGTCATGCCCGATGGCAACGGGCTCGACGCCCTGCCGCGCATCTCGCAAGAGCGGCCGGGCCTGCCGGTGATCGTGATTTCCGCGCAAAACACGATCATGACCGCGATTCAGGCGGCCGAGGCCGAGGCCTATGATTACCTGCCCAAACCGTTCGATCTGCCCGATCTGATGAAACGGGCGGCCCGCGCGCTGGAGGCCAAGCGCCGCGCGCCCAGCCCGCGCCACGAGGTGGCCGCCGAACCGTCGGACGACCTGCCGCTGGTGGGCCGCACGCCGCAGATGCAGGCGCTCTACCGGCTGGTGGCGCGGGTGATGAACACCGATCTGGCGGTTCTGATCACCGGCGAAAGCGGTACCGGAAAATCCCTGATCGCCCGTGCGATCCACGATTTTTCCGACCGGCGCACGCTGCCCTTCGTCACTGCCTCGGCGGCGGATCTGACGGGCATCGACGGCCCGTCGGAATTGCTGGCGCGGGCGCGCGGCGGCTCCATCCTGTTCGATGAAGTGTCGGATCTGGATGCCGACACCCAGGCGCGGATCGTGCGGATGCTCGACGGGTTCGGCGACAACGCCCCGCGCATCATGGCCACATCGCAGACCGATCTGATGGGCCGGATGGAAGAGGGGCAGTTCCGGCAGGATCTGTTCTACCGGCTGGGCGGGGTCACGGTGAACGTGCCCTCGCTGCGCGAACGGGTCGATGACATCCCGCTGCTGGCCGAGCATTTCCTGGCCCGCGCCGAACGCGACGGGCTGTCGCCGCGCCGATTCGCCGATGACGCGATGGATCTGATCCGCGCCTACAGCTGGCCGGGCAATGTGCGACAGCTGGAAAACACGATCCGCCATCTGCTGGTCACAAGCTCCGAAGACGTGATTTCACGCCACGAGGTCGAGGCGGTGCTGGGCTCGCAACCCGAGATCGAGCCGCTGGTCGGCGGCGGCGAGGGCGAAAAGCTTTCTTCCTCGGTCGCCAAACACTTGCGGCGCTACTTTGATCTGCATGGCGGGGTGTTGCCGCCGCCGGGCCTTTACGCCCGGATTCTGCGCGAGGTGGAGCTTCCGCTGATCGAGATCGCGCTGGACGCGACCGGCGGCAATCAGGCCAAATGCGCCGACCTGCTCGGCATCAACCGCAATACTTTGCGCAAGAAGATCACCGATCTGGATATTCGCGTGACACGCCGTCGAAAGTTGATGTAAAATCGCAACACGGGCGTGGCCCATCGGCGTCATGCCGATAAGGGCACGCGAGATATGGCGGTCAGCCGCGAAAAGCGGCGCAATATAAAGAGGCTGGTGGTGCGAAGCCCTGCGCGGAGCGCAACCTGGGAGCGGCTGCAGGCTTTGCGGCGTCAAAGACGCGTGCAGAACTTTGCGACTCTGGGTCTTGTGATCCTGGGACCGCTTCTGGCGATCGTGACATTCCTGATGCTCGGGCCGCTTGATCAGGGCGCCTCGGCTGCCGGCCTGCGGGGTATCCTGCTGGCCGACATGGTGTATATTCTGGTCGTGGCGGCGCTGGTGATGCAGCGTGTCGCGCAGATGATCGCGGCGCGGCGCCGGCGCTCGGCCGGGTCACGGCTGCACCTGAGGCTGACCGGCGTCTTCGCCCTGATCGCGCTGATTCCCACGGTGCTGGTGGCGGTTTTCGCGGTGCTGACGGTGAACACCGGGCTGGAGGGCTGGTTTTCGGTGCGGGTGCGGCAGGTGGTCGGCAGTTCGCTCGCCGCCGCGCAGGCCTATGAACAGGCGCAGCGCCACGACCTGGTCGAGGATGTCGAGGCGGTGGCCCATTTCCTGAACCAGTCGCGGCGCTCCACGTTTTTCCTGACGGATGGCGACATCCGGCAATTGCTGACCTCGGCGCAGGGTCAGGTGCAGCGCGGGGTGAAAGAGGCCTATGTGATCGACGCCAATGGCGAGATCCGCGCCCGCGGCGAGCGATCGTACCTTTTCGACTATGAACAACCCACCCCGTTGCAGATCACCCGCGCCGAAGCGGGCGAAACGGTGTTGGTGCAGGATTGGGACAACGACGAATTCCGCGTTCTGATCAAGCTGGCGGCCTATATCGACCGCTACCTCTACATCTCGCGGCAGGTGGACGGCAACATCCTCAACCTGCTCGACAATGCGCAGGAAACCGCGCTTTTCTATCAACAGCTCGAAAGCGAACGGGGCAAGGTTCTGTTCGAATTCGGCCTGGTTTACATGGGCTTCGCGCTGATCCTGATCCTTGCCGCGGTCTGGCTGGGCCTGTGGTTCGCCGAAAGGCTCTCGCGCCCGGTGGGGCGGCTTGCCGGGGCGGCGCAGCGGGTGGGCGCGGGCGATTTCGATGTGCGCGTGATCGAGGAAAAGGGCGACGATGAAATCGCCATGCTGGGCCGGGTGTTCAACCAGATGACCCGCCAGCTCAAGCTGCAGCACGACGCGCTTCTGGAAAACAACCGGCAGATCGAAAGCCGGCGGCGGCTGTTCGATTCGGTTCTGTCGTCGGTCACGGCGGGGGTGATCGGCCTTGATGCCGACGGGCGGCTGGAATTCATGAACCGCTCGGCGCTGCGCCTGCTGGGGCTGGAAGAGGCGCAGGATCACGACCTGCCGCTGGCGGCGGTGGTGCCCGAGTTCGGGCCGCTGTTTGCCCGGCTGCGCGAAAAATCGGACGAGGCCGCGCAGGACGAGCTGAAGGTCACGCGCCGGGGCAAATCGGGCAACCTGCTGGTGCGCATGGCCACCCGGCGCAACAGCGCCGGAACGCTGGAAGGTTATGTGGTGACCTTCGACGACGTGACCGATCTGGTGACCGCCCAGCGCATGGCCGCATGGGGCGATGTGGCACGGCGTATCGCGCATGAGATCAAGAACCCGCTGACCCCGATCCAGCTTTCGGCGGAACGGCTGAAGCGCAGGTTCCGCAAGGCGGCGGGCGAAGACGCCGAGTTTCTGGATCAGTACACCGACGTGATCATCCGCCAGACCAATGACTTGCGGCGCATTGTCGATGAGTTCTCCAAATTCGCGCGGATGCCCGAACCCGACCGGCGGCTGGGCGATCTGGTCAAGATCACGCGCGATGCGGTGCTGCTGCAGGAAAGCGGCCAGCCCGGCGTGCGCTTTGTGACCGATCTTCCGGCCGGGCCGGTATTGGCAGAGCTGGATGAGACCATGATTTCACAGGCGCTGACCAACCTGATCAAGAATGCGGGCGAGGCCACGGAAACCCTGCGCGAACGGGGAAAACACGAGGGTTTTATCCCTGAAATCAGGATCGCCCTTGTGCTGGATGGCGATCAGGCGGTACTGCGCATTTCCGACAACGGCATCGGCCTTCCGGAAGACCGCGCGCGCCTGTTCGAACCCTACGTGACCACCCGGGACAAGGGCACCGGCCTTGGCCTGCCCATCGTGAAGAAAATCGTTGAAGAGCATGGCGGAGCACTGGCCCTGCGCGACGCGCCGGTGTTCGAGGGCTGCGGCCATCACGGCGCCGAGGCAGAGATTCGCCTGCCGCTGGCGCCGGCGATGCTGCTGGCCCCCGTCGCGGAATAGAATAAGAGAAGAGGATAGAGCAACATGGGCGACATTCTTATTGTTGATGACGAAAGAGATATTCGAGAACTGATTTCCGACATCCTGCGCGATGAGGGCTACACCACCCGGCTTGCCGGCAACTCGGACAGCTGCATGTCCGAGATCAATTCCGAACCGCCGGCGCTGCTGGTTCTGGATATCTGGCTGAAGGACAGCCGGATGGACGGGATCGACATCCTGACCACGGTCAAGCGCGACAACCCCGATATTCCGATCGTCATCATTTCCGGCCATGGCAATATCGAGATCGCCGTGGCGGCGATCAAGCAGGGCGCCTATGACTTCATCGAGAAGCCGTTCAACATCGACCAGCTTCTGGTGGTCGTGCGCCGCGCGATGGAGGCGTCGCGGCTGCGGCGCGAAAACCTGGATCTGAAGCGGCGCGATGTCGCCTCGTCGCACATGGTCGGGTCCAGCTCGGCCTTCAAGGCGCTGAAATCGAGCCTCGACAAGGTGAACAAATCAAACGGGCGGGTGATGCTGACCGGCCCCGCGGGCAGCGGCAAGGAGGTCGCCGCACGCTATATCCACGCCAATTCGAACCGGGCCTCCGGGCCCTTCGTCAGCGTCAACTCCGCCTCGATCGAACCGGAGCGGATGGAAGAGGTGCTGTTCGGCCGCGAAAGCCCCGACCGCGGCGTGGAGCCGGGGCTTCTGGAACAGGCGCATGGCGGCGTGCTGTTCTTCGACGAGATCGCCGACATGCCGCTTGGCACCCAGTCCAAGATCCTGCGCGTGCTGGTCGATCAGCAATTCACCCGTGTCGGCGGCACCGGCAAGGTGCGGGTGGATATGCGCGTGATCTCCAGCACCACCCGCGATCTGAAGGCCGCGATCGACAAGGGCGCGTTCCGGCAGGAGCTTTACCACCGGCTGAACGTGGTGCCCATTCCGGTGCCCTCGCTGGACGAGCGGCGCGAGGATATACCCGAACTGTCGGCGCATTTCATCGAAGAGTTCAATCGGACCCAGGGCCTGCCGCTGCGGATGATGAGCGAAGAGGCCGAGGCACTGTTGCAGACGATGATGTGGCCGGGCAACGTGCGCCAGCTGAAGAACGTGATCGAACGGGTGCTGATCCTGGGCGACGGCGCCGGGCCGATCGAAACCAGCGAATTGCCGATGCCGGCGGATGAACCCATGGGCGAGGGGCGGCTGGTGATGGCCGGCGCACTGGCCACGCTGCCCCTGCGCGAGGCGCGCGAGCTGTTCGAGCGCGAATACCTGCTGACCCAGATCAACCGTTTCGGCGGCAATATCAGCCGCACCGCCAGTTTCGTGGGGATGGAGCGCTCGGCGCTGCACCGCAAGCTCAAATCGCTGGGCGTTGTCACCACCAACAAGGCGGGCGGGCGCGTGGCCCATGTGGAAAACGAAAGCGAGCTGTGATTGACCGTCTCACCCGGTTCTGCAATGGATGAGGCCAACGTCGCAGCCGGGATGCGGGAATGAAGGTCATCATCTGTGGCGCGGGCCAGGTCGGCTGGCAGATCGCGCGGCATCTAGCCAATGAAAAGAACGACGTCACCGTTGTCGACAGCAACGCCGATCTGGTGCGGCGGGCGACCGACTCGCTGGATGTTCAGGGGGTGGCGGGGTTTGCCTCTTACCCCGATGTGCTGGAAAGGGCCGGGGCCCGCGACGCCGACATGATCATCGCCGCCACCTATTCGGACGAGGTGAACATGGTCACCTGCCAGGTGGCGCATTCGGTGTTCGCGGTGCCGCGCAAGATCGCGCGCCTGCGGGCGCAAAGCTATCTGACGGCGATCTATTCCGATCTTTACCGGCGCGACCACATGCCGATCGACGTGGTGATCAGCCCCGAGCGCGAGGTTTCGGTGGCGGCACTGCAGCGGCTCGCGGCGCCCGCGGCCTTTGACACCGAAAGCTTTCTGGAGGGCAAGGCCCAGCTTCTGGGCATTCTGCTGGATGACGATTGCCCGGTGGTCAACACGCCGTTGCGCCAGCTGACCGATCTGTTTTCCACCCTGCGCGCGCTGGTCGTGGGGGTTCGCCGCGCCGGCACGCTGTTTTCGCCGGAACCGGGTGATCAGCTTTTCCCGGGCGATCAGATCTATGTGTTCTCCCATACCGAAGACGTGAACCGCACGCTGGAAATCTTTGGGAAATCAACGAAAAAGCAGGAACGCGTGGTCATCATCGGCGGCGGCAACGTTGGCCTGAGCGTGGCGCGCGAACTCGAAAGCCGCACCGACCGGGTGCGCGCCAAGGTGATCGAGAAGAACCGGCATCGGGCCGAGATCGCCGCCGACGCGCTGGAACGCACCATCGTGCTGCATGGCGACGGCATGGATATGGCGCTGCTGACCGAGGCCAATATCGACCGCGCCGATGCGGTTCTGGCGGTCACCGACGATGACAAGACCAACCTGCTGGTTGCGGTGCGGGCCAAGGCGGCGGGCTGCCCGATGGCGATCTGCCTGGTCAACGACCCCTCGCTGGTGCCGCTGATGGGCCCGCTCGACATCGACGCCTATATCAACCCGCGCGCCACCACCGTCAGCTCCATCCTGCGCCACATCCGGCACGGGCGGGTGCGCGGCGTCTATTCCATCGGCGATGCCGAGGCCGAGGTGATCGAGGCGCAGGTCCTGTCCACCTCGCCGATCGCGGGCCGCATGATCCGTGAGATCGACTTTCCCGAGGGCGTTCTGGTCGGCGCCATCATGAAGGGCGGCAAGGTGGTGCGGCCCAACGGCGGCACCCGCGTCGACGAGGGCGATGTGATCGCCATCTTCTCGCTCACCTCCGACGTGCCCGAAGTGGAGCGCCTGCTGCAGGTCTCCATCGATTTCTTCTGACGCCGATGCAACGCGTTCTGAACATTCCGCTTCTTGTCATCCTGATGGGGATCGGCGCGCTGGCAATGTTCGTGCCGTTTCTGCACGCGATGGCCCTGCGCGACTGGATGAGCGCGCGCAGCTTCTTCTATTCGGGGCTTGTGTTCTTTTTTCTGGCCACGCTGATCGGCATCGCCACCTATAACGGCCGGGCCCGCAACCTCGCCCGCAGCCACCTGATGGCGCTGCCCATCTGCTTTTTGTGCCTGCCCTTGATGCTGGCCGTGCCGTTTGACGAGGCGGTGCGCGACACCAGCTATCTGAATTCTTATTTCGAAATGGTCTCGAGCCTGACCACCACCGGGGCGACGCTGTTCGACGATCCCGCGCGGCTGGCGCCTTCGGTGCATCTGTGGCGCGCACTTGTGGGCTGGCTGGGCGGGCTTTTCGTCTGGATCACGGCGATCGCCATTCTGGCGCCGATGAACCTCGGCGGGTTCGAGGTGCTGGCCACCGACGGGCTGGGCGGCGGCACCCGGTTCGGGCAGGACAGCGTGCGCCGGACCGATCCGCGCGAACGGCTGATGCGCTATAGCCTGCAACTGCTCCCGATCTATACGGCGCTGACCGGCGTGCTTCTTCTGCTTTTGCTCATTGCCGGCGAGGATCCGTTCGTGGCGCTCTGCCACGCGATGTCGACCCTGGCCACCAGCGGCATTTCCCCCGTCGGCGGGCTGTCGGGGGCGCAGGCCGGGGTGCCGGGCGAGATGTTCATCTTCGCCTTCTTTATCTTCGCCATCTCGCGCCAGAGCTTCGCCCCCGATCAGCGCGGCGAGGGCTGGCGCCGGCTGGCCCGCGATTCCGAATTCCTGATGGCGCTGCTCTGCGTCGCGCTGCTGCCGGCCTTCCTGTTCCTGCGCCACTGGATCGGGGCCTATGACGTGGACGACCAGCAGAATGTCGCCGCCGCGCTCAACGCGCTGTGGGGCAGCATCTTTTCGGTGCTGTCCTTCCTGACAACCACCGGCTTCGTGTCGGCCGACTGGGCCGAGGCGCGCGATTGGTCGGGGTTGCAGACGCCGGGCCTGATCCTGCTGGGGCTGGCGCTGACCGGGGGCGGGGTGGCCACCACCGCCGGAGGGGTAAAGCTTTTGCGGGTCTATGCGCTGTACAAGCACGGGGTGCGCGAGATGGAAAAGCTGATCCACCCGCATTCTGTCGGCGGCGCGGGCGCGCGGGCGCGGCGCATCCGGCGGCAGGGGGCCTATGTGGCCTGGGTATTCTTCATGCTGTTCGCGCTCAGCATCGCGCTGGTCATGACCGCGCTGTCGCTGACGGGTCTGCCGTTCGAGGACGTCACCATCCTGTCGGTGGCCGCGCTGGCAACCACCGGGCCGCTGGCCGAGGTGGCCGGCGAACAGGTCATCCGCTTTGCCGAGCTTGGCACCGCCGGCAAGCTGATCATTTCCGCCGCGATGGTGCTGGGGCGGCTGGAGGCGCTGGCCATCATCGCGCTGCTGAACCCGGAGTTCTGGCGGCAGTAATGCCGCAGCCGCAAAATGTTTGGGCAGACAGGAAGTTTTGGGCTGGAATCTCCTGATTGTGCACTTCATACTTGGCCGCGTATGCGCGGAAGGTCACCCCGAGCCGGGTGTCAATTAAGAAAAAGGCAAGAAAAACAATGGCTGCCGATAAACAGAACCTGCAGGACGCATTTCTGAACCACGTCCGAAAAACAAAGGTTCCGGTGACGATTTTCCTTATCAATGGTGTAAAGCTTCAGGGTGTGATCACCTGGTTTGACAATTTCTGTGTGCTGTTGCGTCGCGACGGCCAGTCGCAGCTTGTTTACAAACATGCGATTTCCACCATCATGCCGGCCCAGCCGATCAACCTGTATGACGGTGAGGAATAATTACGGGCTTCGAAGACCACAGCCCCACGCCCACGCGGGCCTGGGTTCTGCACCCCGAAATCACCTCTGACCGCGCGCGCAGGGCCTCCGGGCCCGCGCTGGAAGAGGCCGTGGCGCTGGCCGCGGCGCTTCCCGGGCTGGAGGTCGTCGGGGCGGAGGTCGTGCGCCTGCCGAAGGCCCGGCCCGGTCTGCTTTTCGGTACTGGCAAGGTCGAGGAGATCGGCGCCAAACTGGCCGCGCAAGAGGTCGGGCTTGTACTCGTCGACGGCCATGTGACCCCGGTACAGCAGCGCAACCTGGAACGGGAATGGAAGGTCAAGCTTCTGGACCGTACCGGGCTGATCCTCGAGATTTTCGCCGATCGCGCCCGCACCCGCGAAGGTGTGCTGCAGGTCGAGCTTGCGGCGCTCTCCTATCAACGAACCCGGCTGGTGCGCGCCTGGACCCATCTGGAACGCCAGCGTGGCGGGCTCGGCTTTGTCGGCGGCCCCGGCGAAACCCAGATCGAGGCAGACAGGCGCGCCATCGACGAGGCGATCACCCGGATCAAGCGTCAGCTCTCCAAGGTTGCCAAAACGCGCGAGTTGCACCGGGCGGCGCGCAAGAAGGTGCCGTTTCCCGTGGTCGCGCTGGTGGGCTATACAAACGCCGGGAAATCCACGCTTTTCAACCGGTTGACCGGGGCGGAGGTGATGGCGAAAGACATGCTTTTCGCCACGCTCGACCCCACGATGCGCGGTGTGGTTCTGCCTTCCGGGCGCAAGATCATCCTGTCCGATACGGTGGGCTTCATCTCCGAGCTGCCGACACAGCTCGTGGCCGCCTTTCGCGCCACGCTGGAAGAGGTGCTCGAGGCTGATCTGATCGTGCATGTGCGCGACATCTCGCATGCCGACAGTGATGAACAGGCCCGCGATGTGGCGTCCATTCTGGGCGAACTGGGCGTCTCGGAAACCACGCCGCTGTTCGAGGTCTGGAACAAGATCGACCGGCTGGACGAAGCCCGCCGCGCGGCCCTGGCCGTGAAGGCGGAGCGTGAGCCCGATATCTTCAGCCTGTCGGCCCTGACAGGCGAGGGGGTCGATACCTTGCTGGCCGCGGTCTCGGCGGCGCTGGATGAAGAAAGGTTCGAACTGGACCTGCATCTGGGCTTCGACGAAGGCAAGCGCAGGGCCTGGCTGTTTCAGCAGGGTGTGGTGGAGAGCGAGGAACAGGTCGAAGACGGCTATCGCCTGCATGTGCGCTGGACCGCGCGGCAGGAAAGCCGGTTCCGCGAGATCTAGGGCCGTGCGACACCGCGCAGGGTGGTTTCCAGATCGCCATAGCCTGTGAACCGGCGCTCATAGCTCAGGCCCAGGCGGGCGGCGCAGTCCCGCGCCCTGGCATCCAGCGCCGGGTCATCAGTCTGCGCCTGATAGACCAGGGTTTCATAATTGCCGAAATACATATCGCGCAGGTCGGGGTGCCGGTCGAGGCCCAGCGGTTTCCAGACGAAGGCGTCAAACTGCCGGACAAGGAAATCGGTCAGGTAAAAGGCCGTCACCTCCGCCCGCTCGGCGAAGGCGGCGTTGCCCTCGAAAAAGGAATAGCAATGCGGCCCTTCGACCATGCCGACGCCCAGCCTGTCACACAGCGCCTTGAGCTGCCCGCCGGTGCCGCAATCGGCATAGACCACGAAGATCTCGTCATATTCGGGGCGGTGGCGGGCGATGGCGGTCTCGACCGCGGGCGTGATCCGCTCTGGGTGGTTGTGCAGGATCGCGGGCAGGCAGATCAGGCTGAGGTGATCCCAGCCATTGGTGCGGATCAGCGCCAGGATCTCATGCGCCAGCGCGCCGCAGGCCAGCAGCAGGATACGCGCCGTCGGGGCCGGAAACGCCGCCCCGTCGGTGGTAAGCTGCTGATCATCTGGCGTCATCCGGCCCCCGGCGCGACCTAGCCGGCCGCCATCTGGTTGTGCTTGCGCGCGATGAAATCCTTGGCGGTTTCCACCGCCACGGCCGCGTCGCGGCAATAGGCATCGGCACCGATCGCCTTGCCGAACTCTTCGTTCAGCGGCGCGCCGCCCACCAGAACGATATAGTCCTGACGCTTGCCCTGTTCCTTCAGCGTGTCGATCACCACCTTCATATAGGGCATGGTGGTCGTCAGCAGGGCCGACATGCCCAGAATATCCGCCTCTTCCCGCTCAAGCGCGGCGATGTAATCCTCGGCCGGGTTGTTGATGCCCAGATCGATGATCTCGAACCCCGCGCCCTCCATCATCATGCCGACAAGGTTCTTGCCGATGTCGTGGATATCGCCCTTCACGGTGCCGATCACCATCTTGCCCATGCGCGGCGCGCCGGTTTCGGCCAGCAGCGGCTTCAGGATCGCCATGCCGCCCTTCATCGCATTGGCCGCCAGCAGCACCTCGGGCACGAACAGGATCCCGTCGCGGAAATCGTTGCCGACAACGGTCATGCCCGCCACCAGCGCCTCTGTCAGCACCTTGTAGGGGGTCCAGCCACGGGCCAGCAGAATGCCCACGCCTTCTTCGATTTCTTCCTTCAGACCGTCATACAGATCGTCATGCATCTGCAGCACCAGTTCCTCATCCGGCAGTTCGGAGAGGATGATTTCGTCTTCTTCTTCAGCCATCTTTGCGTTTCCTCAGATGGGGCGCTGGGGCGCGCCGATTTCCGTCAGGTATTTGATCAAGTTTGAAGCTTTGCCGCGCCGGGGGTTGGCATATTGCGACATGGGCGCCCACGCAACCGACGCGGGCGGCACCGAATGTCCGCCCCGGCACCGGTTTCACCAGGGCAGGGGCGGCGCGGGGCTGGCGGTGCGCCTTCGGATGTTCTATATTCGTTCCATGTCGCCCCATGAATACCAAGACATCCCCGCAGAGCGCCGCAAGGCGCGCGCCGCCGCCACCAACCGGACCGGGCGGTTCGAGCCCTATGCCCGCATCGCGGTCGATGACGGCTGGCCGCGCGACGAGGCGTTGCCGCCGCTGCGCACCGAGCTGAGCCTGGAGCGTCCGCGCAGCGTGATTTCCCGCAACAGCTCGCCCGACCTTCCGTTTGACAGGTCGATCAACCCCTACCGGGGCTGCGAACATGGCTGCATCTATTGCTTCGCGCGGCCCACCCACGCCTGGCTCGGCCTGTCGCCGGGGCTGGATTTCGAAACGCGGCTGGTGGCCCGGCCCACGGCGCCCGAGGTTCTGGCGCGTGAGCTGTCGGCGAAACGCTATCGTCCGCGCACCATCGCCATCGGCACCAATACCGATCCCTATCAGCCGATCGAGAAGGAGCAGCGCATCATGCGGCGCATCCTCGAGGTGCTGCTGGAGTTCCGGCACCCGGTCGGCATTGTCACCAAGGGCGCGCTGATCGAACGGGACATTGACATCCTGCAGGAGATGGCCGCGCTGGGGCTGGTGCGGGTCGGCATTTCCGTCACCTCGCTCGACCGCAAGCTGTCGCGCGCGATGGAGCCGCGCGCGCCCACGCCCGAACGGCGCCTCGCCGTGATCGGCAAGCTGGCCGGCGCGGGGATCGAGGTGCGGGCGATGGTTTCGCCCATCGTGCCCGCCCTGACCGACCATGAGCTGGAGGCGATCCTGGCCCGCGCCGCCGAGGCCGGGGCGCGTGCCGCAAGCTGGATCATGCTGCGCCTGCCGCTGGAGGTGTCGCCGCTGTTTCAGGAGTGGCTGGCCGAGCATTTCCCCGACCGCGCCGCCCGCGTGATGGCGCGGCTGCGCGAGATGCACGGCGGACGCGATTATTCGCCCGAGTGGGGCAAGCGGATGCGGGGCGAGGGGCATTACGCCAAGCTCATCGGCGCGCGCTTTGCCCATGCGGCGAAACGGCTGGGGCTGGATGCGCCCCTGCCGCCGCTCCGCTGCGACCGCTTTCGCGTGCCGCCCCGCGCCGGCGATCAGCTTTCCCTGTTCTGACATGGCTGCGCCGTTTCAGCCCCGCCGGCGGCGGCGGGTGCGCGCGGGGACTTCATCGTCGCCGGTGCCGTCGGAGGCCGAGGAAAAACCGCCGAGCTTTTCGGTGATCTCTTCCAGCGAAGGGCGCGGGCCGCGCGGGCGGGTTTCCAGCGCCTCGCGCATCGCCCTGAGATGCTCGGGCGTGGTGCCGCAGCAGCCGCCGATGATCGTGGCGCCGCAATCGCGGGCCAGAACCGCATAATCGGCCATCAGGGCCGGGGTGCCATCGTAATGAATATGCCCGTCGTGGTATTTCGGGATGCCGGCGTTGCCCTTGGCGATCAGCGGGCGTTCGGTGCCCGAGGCGGCAAAGCCCAGCACCGTGCGCAGCAGGTCGGACGCGCCGACGCCGCAATTGGCGCCGAAGGCCAGCGGCGGGTAGGGCAGCTTTTCCACCATCTCGGCCATCCCGGCCGAGGTGACGCCCATCATCGTGCGGCCTGCGGTGTCAAAGCTCATGGTGCCGCACCAGGGCATTCCCGCCAGCTTGGCGGCCTCTCCGGCGGCCTTGTATTCCTCGGGCGCAGAGATGGTTTCCACCCACAGCACATCGGCGCCGCCCTCTTTCAGCCCCTCGGCCTGTTCGTGAAACATCTCGACCGCCACCGCATAGGTCAGCGCGCCCATCGGCACCATGATCTCGCCGGTCGGCCCGACGGAGCCCGCCACCACGACCGGACGACCGGCGGCATCGGCCACCTCACGGCCCAGTTCGGCGGCGGCGCGATTCAACTCGCGCACCCGGTGCTCGGCGCTGTGCAGTTTCAGGCGCGACGCATTGCCGCCGAACGTATTGGTCAGAAACAGGTCCGATCCGGCATTGACCGCGCCGCGATACAGGGTGCGGATCTTCTCGGGCTCGTCCACGTTCCACAGCTCCGGCGCGTCGCCCGAGCTGAGGCCCATGTTGAACAGGTTGGTGCCGGTGGCGCCATCAGCCAGAAGCCAGTCGCGGGTTTCAAGCAGGCGGGAGAGCGCATCGGGCATTTGTCACGTCCTTTCGGAAACACACAAAGGGCGGTTCAGGCCGCCCATTCGCGCGACAGGTGCCATGATCGCGGCGGTTTCGCAAACTCTTAATGGTCATAATCATCTTGAAGCAGGCGCATATTGGCCCGGCTCGGCGGGCGGGCGCAGGATCTCGCGCGCGATCTCCGCCCCGGCCACGGCCAGCGCCAGACGAGAGGGCGCGGCGATATAAAGCGTTTCCCACTCCGGCGCGAAGGCGGATTTGAACTGGCGCAGGCCGGCGGGCGCCAGCCGGTGCCGCAAACGGGCCAGCACCGCGCTGGCCAGCGGCCCGTCGTAGGGGACGGCCGCCAGAGACAGGCGCGGGCAGCCCTCGGCCGCCGCCCGCGCGATGGCGGCCGCGATCAGCGCGTGCATCGTGCCGTCTGGCGCATCGCCGCGCTGGCGCATCAGATCCAGCGTCTGTTCGCGCGCGCCGACGTGAAAGCTGGCAAAGCCGATCAGATCATCGCCGATCCAGGCCAGAAAGACCCGCTGCCGGGCAAGGTGACGGGGGCAGAACATACCCATCGAAAAGCCGCGCGCGCCGCCGTTTTCCGCGCACCACGCGGCGTTGACCGCCCGCATCCGTGCGATCGGCAGGTGGCGCGGCGCCTCGATCCGCAGCCCGGCCTGCTCGGCCTTGCGCAGCTTGCGCCGCAACTGCCGGCAACCCGGCGCCTGCACCGCGAAGGACGCGGGCACAAGACGGGCCTCGCGCGCGATCGGCAGGGCGGCGAAGCCGCGCCGGCGCGCCACCGCAGCCATCCTCGCGCTGCATTTGTAGAGGCAGGGCGCGCGATAGGCGGCGCGGGCATGGGTGATCAGCCTGTCCAGCGCCGGGCCATGATCGCCCAAGAGCGGCTCGCCCAGCGCGACCAGGGTTTGCCCGGTCCGGGCGATCACCCATTCGGGTCGGTCGCGCCCGTCGGCCAGAAGCCGCTTGTCGCCCTGATAGGCAAGCTGCGCCTCGGCCCGCGGCGCGTTGAACAGGGTGCCGCGCTGGCCCTGCGTCAGGCTCTGGGGCGTCAGGGGCCGGCCGGGCTTGTCGCGCTCGCCCTCCGCCACCCGGCCGCGCGCGCAGGCGGCGGCGCCAAGGCAGGAGGGCAGGGCGTAATAGACCGCGCGCCAGACCAGAACCCCGCCCAGCAGCGCGGCATTGTCCGCCTGCGGCAGCAGCGCCAGCAGCGTCACCTCGAACGGGCCGACGCCGCCGGGGGTGCCCGACAACAGCCCGGCGCCGAGCGCAATCAGAAAGGCGGGCAGAAACAGAGCGAAACCGGGGGCGGTGCCCGGCGGCAGCACGGCATAAAGCGCGGCGCCGGCGGCCAGGCAATCAAGCGCCGTCAGCGCCAGCAGCGTGCCCATCGCCCGCAGGCTGGGAAGCCGAAGCGCCCGCCCGAACAGCACCAGCCGCGGCGCGCAGAGCGAGAGCATGACCGCGCCGGCCGCAGCGGCCAGCACGCCCCATTGGAACGGCCCCAGCCAGGCCACCGGCGCGGGCCGAACCACCAGAACCAGCGCCGTGAACACCGCCCAGCCAGCCAGGAAAGAGGCGGCCACCAACGCCGAAAGCCGCGCCGCGCCCGCCGATCCCAATCCGGGCAGCATCCGCCAGCGCACCAGCGTGCCGCTGACGATGCCAAAGCCCAGCGTCTGGCTGACCGCGATCGCCGATGCCCCGCTCAGCCGGGCCGCGCGGGCGGGCACGCCAGTGCCCAGAAGCCCGTGCAACAGCCCGTCATATCGGGCCACCGCCCAGAAGCTGAGCGCGGTGGCCAGCATCGCCTGCGCCCACTGGCCGGCCGAAATGGCGCGCAGGCCCTGCATCACCTCGGCCCGGTCGATCCCGCTCAGCCGGTCCTGCATCACCAGAACGAAAAGCCCGGCAATGATCAGCGGCGCCGCCCGCCGCAGCAGGGTTTTGCCGCCGCGCAGCGGCCCGTTCGCAGTGATTTGCATGCCCGAGGCATCTGTCGGCATGGTCCCTCCACCCGTCTGTGATCGCGCAGGGGTAGCGCGGCAGATCCGCAGATCGGCTTAACAGTTCGAATTTTGCGCAAAAATAAACGCGCCCGGAGCGGCCGGGCGCGTTACAACTGCGATCCGCCGTGGCGGATCAGAGTTCGGTCATGAGCTGCGCCTTGGCTTCGGCCAGAACCTCGACCATCCGGGTGCGGATGGTGCGCTCATCGGCCTTGTCGCCCAGATCGCCGGCCACCTTGCGGAACACGTCTTCATGGCCGGCTTCTTCGAAATCGGCCTTGACCACGGATTTGGCATATTCCGCGGCCTCTTCGCCGGACAAGCCCATCAGTTCGGCGGCCCACAGGCCCAGCAGCTTGTTTGCGCGCGCCTGCGCCTTGAACTTCATTTCTTCGTCATGGGCGAACTTGTTCTCAAACGCGTTTTCGCGATCGTCGAAGGTGGTCATCGGCCTTGGTCCTCCAGAATCCTGTCGCGCCGGTTTTAAGGTATCGCGGCGGCGCTGCCTAGGGGCCGTGGGCGCTACCATCGGACCAAAACCCCGCTGAATCGTCGCAATTCCGGGCCGCCTTGCCCTGAGGGCGGCCTTGGCATAAGAGAAATGAAAATGCGGGCGGGGCATTGCGGCCCATCGCGCCCGAAGATCGGAGTTTCCATGGCACGGCGCAAAAAAATCTACGAAGGCAAGGCGAAGATCCTTTACGAAGGCCCAGAGCCCGGCACCCTCGTGCAGTATTTCAAGGATGATGCCACCGCGTTCAACGCCGAGAAGAAGGCGACGATCGAAGGCAAGGGCGTGCTGAACAACCGGCTGAGCGAATATTTCATGACCGGGCTCAACGCGATCGGCGTGCCGACCCATTTCATCAAGCGGATCAACATGCGCGAACAGCTGATCCGCGCGGTCGAGATCATTCCGCTGGAAATCATCGTGCGCAATTTCGCCGCCGGCTCCATGGCCAAGCGGCTGGGGCTGGAGGAGGGGGCGGCGCTGCCGCGGCCGATCGTCGAGTTTTCCTACAAGGACGACAAGCTGGGCGACCCGCTGGTGCCCGAGGAATACATCATTGCCTTCGGCTGGGCCTCGCAGCAGGACATGGACGATATCGTCGCGCTGGCGCTGCGGGTGAACGACTTCCTGTCGGGGGTCATGTATGGCGTCGGCATCAAGCTGGTGGATTTCAAGATCGAGATCGGGCGCGTCTATGACGGCGATTACATGCGCCTCGTGGTGGCCGACGAGATCAGCCCCGACAGCTGCCGGCTGTGGGACATCAAGACCGGCCAGAAACTCGACAAGGACGTGTTCCGCCGCGATCTGGGCAATCTGACCGACGCCTATACCGAAGTGGCCCGGCGCCTGGGCGTGTTGCCGTCGAACGTCACCCACGCGACGAAACCGACACTGATCAACTAAAACACGAAACTTTCTGTTTCCCTCGCGGCAACAGTGGTTTCTATTAACATGTATTAACTTTGTGCCAGGAAGACGGCATGATGTTGCGATTGGCATATCGCAATTGGCGTTTTGTTTCAGGCGCGCATGAAGAGTATGAGGAGGTAATTCAATGACACTGCTAAAGACACTTGCTGCCTCGGCGGCATTCTCCCTCTGTGCGGCCGCGGCTTCGGCCACGGTCGTGGATATGATCGGTGATCAGGATTTCGCCGATGGCACGGCACCGCTTTGGGTCACGGATTTCGAAGCCGCGTCTGCCGGCGATCCGGCACCGTTCAACATCTTCGTGGGCTCCGATCCGTTCCGCACCTTCGGTTCGGTCGAATACAGCCACGCGTTTTCGCTGAATAGCGCGGCGCCGGTGTCCGCTTCGATCGAGATCGGTATTTTCGATCACGATTCGCCCGCGTTCAACCCGGTCGATACGCTCGACATCTATTTTGACGGCATCCTGCAGGATGATACGGTGTGGCGGGGCGCCTCGGGCGCGCTGCCCAGCGCGGTGACGGTGCGCAGCATGTTCGTCGATCCCGCATTGCTGAGCGACGGGCTGCTCGAGGTCGGTATCTTCGCAGTGGCAACCGGCGACCGCCGGTTCCGGGGCAACGGCATCGGCGTCGATTTCTCGAAGCTGACGATCAACACCGCCGCGGTTCCGCTGCCGGCCGGCGCGCCGCTTCTGATCGGGGCGCTGGGGCTGCTGGGCTTCGTGCGCAAGCGCCGGCGCGGCTGATTGCGGCCCGAAGACGAGGTTGCCCGCGCCCCACAAGGCGCGGGTTTCTTTTTGCGTGGCTCTTGCCGGAGGGCGGGCAGACAAGTATTCAGCCGGTGAACAGAGTCACCAAGGGGGCAGGCCGATGAAGGCGCGCGTACAAGTCATGCTGAAACAGGGCGTTCTGGATCCGCAGGGCGAGGCAGTGCGCCACGCGCTGGAGACCCTCGGCTTCGACGGGGTGGAAAGCGTGCGCCAGGGCAAGGTGATCGAGCTGGAACTGGCCGAGACCGACGCGGGCAAGGCCGAGGCCACCGTCACCGATATGTGCGAAAAGCTGCTGGCGAACACGGTGATCGAAAGCTACGCGGTGGAGATCGCCTGATGCGCGCCGCGGTCATTCAGTTCCCCGGCTCCAACTGCGACCGCGACATGGCCGTTGCCTTGGATCAGGTCGCGGGCAATGCCCAGACGCGGATCGTCTGGCACAAGGAAACCAGCCTGCCCGAAGGGCTGGATCTGGTGGCCATCCCCGGCGGGTTCTCCTTTGGCGATTACCTGCGCTGCGGCGCGATCGCCGCGCGCTCTCCGATTGCCCGCGCGATCGTCGATTTCGCCAATCGGGGCGGCTATGTGCTGGGGGTCTGCAACGGCTTTCAGGTGCTGACCGAAACCGGCCTGCTGCCCGGCGCGCTGCTGCGCAACGCGGGGCTGAAATACATCTGCAAGACCGTGCCGCTGCAGGTGGAAACCACCGACAGCGCCTTTTCCGCAGGCTATGAGGCGAAACAGCGGATCAACATTCCGATCGCCCATCATGACGGCAACTACACCGCCGATGCGCAAACGGTCGCGAGATTGCAGGCCGAAGACCGGGTGGCCCTCACCTATCTCGACAATCCCAACGGCTCTGTCGCAGATATCGCCGGTGTGCTGAGCGAAAACCGGCGGGTGCTGGGGATGATGCCCCACCCCGAGCGGATCGCCGATCCGGCGCTCGGCGGCACTGACGGTGCGGCGCTTTTTCGCGCACTTGCCAACAGGATGGCGCCGGCCTGAGCCGCGGGCGCTTGTTCGCGCCTGCCGCGATGCATAAACTCTGTGCATGTCAGAGACCGGCAAACCGACAGAACAAAAGATGCTGAAAAGCGGAAAAGGTTGGCGCGTGCGCGCCATTCTGATCGGGTTTTTCCTGTTTGCCGTCGCGCTCGTCTGGATCACCAACACCTGGCTGACCGAACGGTTCACCGCCGCGACCCGCAACCGGGCCGAGGTACGGCTGGCGCTTTATTCCGGCAACGTGCTGTCAGAGCTGCAGCGCGCCTCTGTCGTGCCGCTGCTCCTGTCGCGTGACCCGACGCTGATCGGGGCGCTGAACTCCAACGATTTTTCGCAAAGTTCGCAGCGCCTGATTTCCTATCTGGAGGAGATCGGCGCCGCCTCGATGATGCTGCTGGATGCCTCGGGGCGGGTGGTATCGGCCACGGATCGTTCACTTCTGGGCGCCAATCTGCGCGGCGCACATTTCTTTGTTGAGGCGTTGCGCGCCAATGACACGGTTTTCACCGCCGAGCAGAATGAAACCGGGGTGATGGATTTCACCTATTCGCGCCGCGTGATCAGCGAGCGCGAGAATGTGGGCGTCATCGCCGTGGCCGTCGATCTGGCCAAGTTCGAACAAAGCTGGGCCGGCATTTCCGACGCGGTGATGATCACCGACAGCGAAGGCCGGATCATTCTTGCGACCGAACCGCGCTGGCGCGGCCGCACCGTCGAAGAGGCGCTGGCCGCGCAATCGGCCAATTCCGCCATCCGCCGCGCGATCCAGGCCACCGCCGACTGGGCCGCGCTGCCGGCCGATGCCTATATCCTCGGCGAGGCGGTGATGCGCAACGAGGCCCGCATCCCGTTTCAGGGCTGGCGGCTGGTCAGTTTCACCACCTATTCGTCGATCCGCGAACGGGTGAACGGCGTTCTGTCGCTGGAGATCATGGGATTCGCCCTGTTGCTGGCGGTCGGTTTCTACCTGATCTCGCGGCGGGCCCAGTCTCGCTCGGCGTTCTTTCAGATGGAATCGGCGGAGTTGCGCGCATTGAACATGCGGCTGCAGCGGGAAATCGCCGAACGTGAAAAGGCCGAAAAGAACCTCGAAGTGGCCGAACAGACGCTGGCCCAAAGCTCCAAGCTGGCGGCGCTGGGAGAGATGTCGGCCGCCGTCAGCCATGAACTGAACCAGCCGCTGGCGGCGATGAAAACCTATCTGGCCGGCGCGCGCCTGTTGCTGCAGCGCAAGCGCAACGAAGAGGCGCTGGCCTCGTTCCTGCGGATCGACGATCTGATCGAGCGGATGGGCTCGATCACCCGCCAGCTCAAGAGCTACGCGCGCAAGGGCGGCGACCGGGTGGAAGCGATTGATTTCAAGATATGTATCGGATCGGCCCTGGCGATGATGGAGCCGCAGCTCAAGCGCCGCAAGGTGACCATCACCCGCACATTGCCGCCGCAGCCGGTGATGGTGATGGTCGATCGGGTGCGGCTGGAACAGGTGATCATCAACCTGCTGCGCAACGCGCTCGACGCCACCAAGATGGCCGACGATCCGCAGATCGACCTGATCCTGTCGTCGGGCGAAACCGCCACGCTGACGGTGCGCGACAACGGCCACGGGATCGACGATCTGGAATCGCTGTTCGAGCCGTTTTACACCACCAAGCAGCCGGGCGACGGTGTCGGCCTGGGGCTTGCAATTTCATCGGGCATAATAAACGACCTTGGCGGTCGTCTGACCGCGCTGAACGCGCCGTCGGGCGGCGCGGTATTCGAGGTACAACTGCCCATCCTGAGTGACGAGGTCGAGGCAGCGGAATGAACAGAAGAAACGAAGGAAGTGCGATGAGCCGCGGAATCAGGATCGCCATCGTGGACGATGAGCAGGACATGCGCCAATCGATCAGCCAGTGGCTGGCGCTGTCGGGGTTCGATACCGAAACCTACCCTTCGGCCGAAGAGGCGCTGAAGGTGATCGGAACCGATTTTCCGGGGATCGTGGTATCGGACATCCGCATGCCGGGAATGGATGGCATGGCCTTTCTCAAGCGGCTGATGAGCCTCGACAGCAACCTGCCGGTGATCATGATCACCGGCCATGGTGACGTGCCGATGGCGGTCGAGGCGATGCGCGTGGGCGCCTATGACTTTCTGGAAAAGCCGTTCAACCCCGACCGCATGACCGAACTGGCCAAGCGTGCCGCCCATAACCGGCGGATGACGCTCGACAACCGCGCCCTGCGGCGCGAGCTGTCGGATGGCAAGGTGCTGATGAAGAAACTCATCGGCTCGTCGCCGCTGATGGAGCGGCTGCGCGAGGATATCCTGGATCTGGGCCAGGCCGACGGTCATGTGCTGATCGACGGCGAGACAGGCACCGGCAAGACGCTGGTGTCGCACGCGCTGCACGCGGTCGGCCCGCGCGCCGGGCGGAAGTTCGTGCAGGTTTCCTGCGCGGCGTTGTCAGAGCGTGACCTGGCCACCCGGATGTTCGGCCCGATGGAAGAGGGCGGCGAGCTGCCGCTGGTCGAAGAGGCGCGCGGCGGCACATTGTGTCTGGAGGATATCGAGGCGCTGCCGCACACGCTGCAGGCGCGTCTGGTGACCTTTCTGAACGATCAGGGATCGCCGCCCGAAACCCGTATCATCGCCGTGTCGAACCTGCAGGAGCAGGGCAAGACCTGCGAGGACGTGCTGCGCCCCGATCTGTTCTTCCGGCTGGCGGCGATGCGGATCACCCTGCCGCCGCTGCGCGCGCGCGGCGAGGACATCCTGACGCTGTTCACCCGGCTGAGCGAACAGTTCGCCGAGGAATACGGCTGCGCCGCCCCCGAGGTCAGCGCGCAGGAGGCCGCGCAGCTTTTGCAGGCGCCCTGGCCGGGCAACGTGCGCCAGCTGATCAACGTGGCCGAGCGCGCCGTGCTGCAAAGCCGCCGCGGCTCGGGCACCATCGCCTCGCTTCTGATGAGCAACGATGAGGATGACGCGCAGCCGGTGATGACCACCGAAGGCAAGCCGCTGAAGGAATACGTGGAAGCCTTCGAACGGATGCTGATCGACAACACCATGCGGCGGCACCGGGGCTCTATCGTCAACGTGATGGAAGAGCTTTGCCTGCCGCGCCGCACCCTGAACGAGAAGATGGCGAAATACGGGCTGAGCCGGTCTGATTACCTTTGATTGGCCGTGTCGGGAAAAAGACCATTGTCTTTGCATGTATTCCGCCGCTAAGGTCGTAAAACGTCAGGTTGTTCCTATATTACAGCCTGACGATGTTCAGTTTCGCTGTTTTCGCGCGGCCCCGGCAGAAAGTCCGGCACCGGAGCGAGGCCAGACCGATCGGTCCCACGGACCACAAGATTGCCCCCCGATGCGGGCGGGTATTAACCAACGGATGCCAATACAGGCATCGGAGACAAACCGCGATGGAACGCGTGAGCACGGACAGGCATACAGCAGGCAGGCACGTCGCCGCCCGTAAAACCGCCGTCGCACACCCCCACGCCCAAACAAGACACCACCCGCAACGTCCGGCCCCTTCGGGGCAGGGGCGTTTGCCGCGGTGCAAAGAGACACAATGGCTAAGAAAATGCTTATCGACGCCACCCACGCGGAAGAATGCCGCGTTGTGGTGGTTGACGGAACCAGGGTTGACGAATTCGATTTCGAAAGCGTCAACAAGCGCCAGCTTGCTGGCAACATCTATCTGGCAAAGGTAACACGGGTCGAACCCTCGCTTCAGGCGGCCTTTGTCGATTACGGCGGAAACCGGCATGGTTTCCTTGCCTTTTCCGAGGTTCACCCGGATTACTATCAGATCCCGGTCGCCGACCGCGAGGCGCTGCTCGCCGAGGAACGCGCCTATGCCGCGTCGCTCGAAGAGGAAGACGAAAAACCGGCCAAGGCGAAATCCTCCAGCCGCTCGCGTTCGCGTTCGCGGTCACGCTCCAAGCCCAAGGCGGCAGAGGCGAAAAACGGGGATGCGGTGGAAACCCGCGAGGTTTCCGAGGCGATCCCCGGAATGGATGTGGTCGATCTTGGCGATGACAGCGACGAGGCGCTGCCGCTGACCGGTGACGCCGCGATGGCAGATGCCCCCGAAGCCGAACAGGCTTCGCCGCCGCAGCCGTCGGCCGGACAGGCCGCGGAGGACCCTTCCGATGCGACGGCCAAGGGCGATGACAGCGACGCCGGCGATGATGAAGACAACGGCGATGACAGCGAAGATGATCGCTCCGACGCGTCGGAGCGCGATTCCGACATCGAGTCGGTCGCCGATGAGGATGTCAGCGAAGAGATCCGCCAGCCGCGCAAGCCGCGCCCCAAACGCTACAAGATCCAGGAAGTCATCAAGGTCCGCCAGATTCTTCTGGTGCAGGTCGTCAAGGAGGAGCGCGGCAACAAGGGCGCGGCCCTGACCACCTATCTGAGCCTCGCCGGGCGCTATTGCGTGCTGATGCCCAACACCGCGCGTGGCGGCGGCATCAGCCGCAAGATCACCAACGCGGCCGACCGCAAGAAGCTCAAGGAAATCGCGGGCGAGATCGAGGTGCCGGAAGGCGCCGGCCTGATCATCCGCACCGCGGGCGCCAACCGCACCAAATCGGAAATCAAGCGCGATTACGAATATCTGCAGCGCCTGTGGGAGCAGATCCGCGAGCTGACGCTGAAATCCGTCGCGCCCGCGCCGATCTATGAAGAAGGCAACCTGATCAAGCGCACGATCCGCGATCTCTACAGCCGCGAGATCGACGAGGTTCTGGTGGAGGGCGAGGCCGGCTATCGCGTCGCCAAGGACTTCATGAAGATGATCATGCCGTCCCACGCCAAGAACGTGAAGCACTACACCGACCCGATGCCGCTGTTCGCGCGGTATCAGGTGGAAAGCTATCTGTCGTCGATGTTCAACCCGACGGTGCAGCTCAGGTCCGGCGGTTATATCGTGATCGGCATCACCGAGGCGCTGGTGGCGGTGGATGTGAACTCGGGCCGCGCCACCAAGGAAGGCTCGATCGAGGAAACCGCGCTGAAGACCAACCTGGAGGCCGCCGAAGAGGTGGCGCGCCAGATGCGTCTGCGCGACCTTGCCGGGCTGATCGTGATCGATTTCATCGACATGGAAGAGCGCAAGAACAACGCCGCCGTCGAGAAGAAGCTGAAAGACAAGCTCAAGACCGATCGCGCCCGCATTCAGGTGGGCCGCATTTCGGGCTTCGGCCTTCTGGAAATGTCGCGCCAGCGTCTGCGCCCCGGCATGCTCGAGGCGACGACACAGCCATGCCCGGCCTGCCACGGCACCGGCCTGATCCGCTCGGATGACAATCTGGCGCTGTCGATCCTGCGCCAGCTGGAAGAAGAGGGCGTGCGCGGCCGCTCCAAAGAGGTGTTGCTGAAGGCGCCTGTGGGCATCGTCAACTATCTGATGAACCAGAAGCGCGAGCATATCGCACAGATCGAGGCGCGCTATGGCATCGCCGTGCGGGTCGAGGCCGACCCGTTCCTGATTTCGCCCGATTTCTCGATCGAGCGGTTCAAGACCGCCACGCGCCATGTGGCCGAGGTGGCGACGCAGGCGATTTCGATCGACATGTCGGATATGCCCGAGGCTGAAGAGCCCGAGCAGGAACCCGAAGTCGAAAGCGTGGCAGAAGAGGCGGCGCCCGAAGAGGCCACCACCGAAGAGACGCAGGCGCCCAAGAAACGCCGCCGCCGCCGCCGGCGCAAGAAAAGCGGATCGTCGAATGGCGATCAGCAGAACGGTGATCAGCAGAATGGTGATCAGAACGGTGATCAGGCGGTGACGGGCGAAGCGCAGGCCGAAACGCCGGTTGCGGCGCCGGAAGCGCCCGCGCAGATCGAAGAGATGACCCCGGCCGCGCCGGAGGCTATCACCGAAGAAACCCCGACCGAGGCAGAGATTGCCGCCCCGGTTCAGGCCGAGGCGGAAGAAGCGCAGCCGGTGCCGGTGGCCGAAGAGCCGCAACCGCAGGCTATGCCGGAACCCGAGCCCGAGGTTGAACCAGCGCCGCAGGCCGAGGCTGAGCCAGAGCCGGTCGCAACCGCGCCGGAACCCGAGCCCGAGCCCGAACTGACGGCGGATGCGCCCGAAGAGGATGACAAGCCCAAGAAGCGCGGCTGGTGGTCGCTTCGCAGCTGACGTGATGAAACGCCGGGCCCTGTGCCCGGCGTTTTCATTTTCCCCGGCGGATCAGGTGAACCTGCGCCCCGGCATCTTCCCGAACCCCCAGATGCTCATGCCCTGCCTCGGCGCAGAAATGGGGCATGTCGATCAGCGCCATTGGATCATCCGCGCAGATCCGCAGCACCTCGCCCGGCGCCATCGCCACCAGCCGCTTTCGCGCCTTCAGCACGGGCAGGGGGCATTTCAGCCCCAGCGCGTCGATTTCCGCATCCCAGTTCATGGCCATCGCATCTAGGCGCGATGTGACAGCATGTCCACGCTATTGTGAGTGCGCACGGCGTGACCTTGCCCGCGCCTTTCGATATGTCGGGGACGAAGGGGACGGGAATGTTCGGAATAGAGATTATCGACGCGGGGTTGATCCCCGCCATGATCGTGGCGCTGATGGCCGGGCTGCTGAGCTTTCTCAGCCCCTGCGTGCTGCCGATCGTACCGCCCTATCTGGCCTATATGAGCGGGATCACCATGGGCGAGCTGAGCGAGGTTGCCAGCGCCCGCCGCCGCGCGCTGTTGTCGGCCGTGTTTTTCGTTCTGGGCCTGTCCACGGTGTTCCTGTTCCTGGGCTTCACGGCTTCGGCCTTCGGCGCGTTCTTTCTGCAGAACCAGAATTACTTCAACATCTTCGCCGGCATCGTTGTGATGATTTTCGGCGCGCATTTCGTTGGCGCGATCCGCATTCCGTTTCTGGAACGCGAGGCGCGGATGGATGCGGGCGACACCGGCGGATCGGCCTTCGGCGCCTATCTGCTGGGTCTCGCCTTCGCCTTCGGCTGGACCCCCTGCATCGGCCCGCAGCTTGGCGCGATCCTGTCGATGGCGGCGAGCGAGGCCAACGTGGCGCGTGGCACGCTGCTGCTGGCGGTCTATGCGGCGGGGCTGGGCATTCCATTCCTGCTGGTCGCGGCCTTCTTCCCGCGGCTGACCGGGGTCATGGGCTGGATGAAACGGCATATGGAACAGATCGAGCGGATCATGGGCCTGCTGCTGTGGACGATCGGTCTGCTGATGCTCACGGGCGGTTTCTCGTCCTTCTCCTATTGGCTGCTGGAAACCTTCCCGGCGTTGGCCACGATCGGCTAGCCGGCTTACTTTCGCCGGCTTCGGGCGCTATGCTGGCGCGAAACGGGCACGAGCGGGGAAGATGACGGAAACTGTGCAGCAGCGGGTGCGGCGCCGCCGGGTGTTCTATATCCCCGGCTACGATCCGATTCATCCCCGCCGCTACCGCGAGCTCTACCGCAAGGAAGGCCGGGCACAGGCGAAGATCTCCGGCTACGACCTTGCACTGACACCGAAAACCGGCGGCGGCGCCTATGGCTGGCACGCGGTGGGGCGAATCGAGGGCGCGCAGGTCGAAAGCGATATCGACGTGCTGGTCTGGTCCGATATCGTGCGCGGCTCGATGGCGCAGGGCATCTGGGCCACCTACGGCCAGCTTTTGCGCACCGTGTGGGTCTATGTGGCATCCGGCGCGCTGTTCGGGCTGATGCGGCTGCGCAAGGGGCCTGTCATAGCCGCGCTCTACCCGATCCTGATGCTGCTTGGCCAACTGGCGCTGGCGCTGCTGGCCGCGCGTCTTCTGGGGGCGTTTCTGGCGCTCAGCGGCTTGCCCCTGATCGGCTGGCTGGGGCTGGGCATCATTTGGCCGGTGCTGGATCGGTTCCGCCGCGCCGACAACCGGCTGTTCGCCTATTACCTGATGCATGACTATGCCTATTCGGCCCGCTGGAACGGCGCCAACCCGCCCGAGCTCGAGACGCGGATGGCCGCGTTCCGCAAGACCATCGCCGCCGCGCTGAACGATGACGTGGACGAGGTGCTGGTGGTCGGGCATTCCTCGGGCGCGCATCTGGCGGTGTCGATTCTGGCCGATCTGATCCGGGGCGGGCCGCTGCCCGACGAAGGCCCGGCGCTGTCATTCCTGTCGCTGGGGCAGGTGGTGCCGATGGTGTCTTTCCTGCCGGGGGCCGGCCGGTTACGCGCCGATCTGCATTTCCTGTCGGCACGGAAAGAACTGACCTGGGTCGATGTCACGGCCCCCGGCGATGGCTGCTCTTTCGCCCTGTGCGATCCGGTGGCGGTGACGGGCGTCGCCCCCGACAATCAGCGCTGGCCGCTGGTAATCTCGGCCGCCTTCACCCAGACGCTCAGCCCCGCGCGGTGGAAGGCGCTGCGCTGGCGGTTCTTCCGGCTGCATTTTCAGTATCTGTGCGCCTTCGACCGGCCCGGAGATTACGATTACTTCCGCATCACCGCCGGGTCGCTGACACTGGGTACGCGCTATGCGGGCCGCGCCCCGTCAAAAAGCATGATCGCGCGGCCGGCTTCGCGCTATCGGTCGATGGCGGCATGACGACCCCGCCCAAACCCGCCAGCCGGCCGGAGCGGGTCGGGCTGCTGCGTTACCTGCGCCTCTTTCGGCGCGATATCCTGTCGGCTCAGCCCGCCAGGCTCTACCGCGCAAAGATGGCCGAATTCCGCACGCCGTTCTTCAGGTCTTATCTCATCAACCAGCCCGATCTTGTTGATCTTGTTCTGAAAGAACGCCCCATGGATTTCCCGAAATCCGGGCGGGTCGGCGAGGGGTTGCGGCCCTTGCTGGGCGATTCCGTGTTTCTGACCAACGGGGCCGACTGGCAGCGCCAGCGCCGCATCATTGATCCCGCGTTCGAGGGCGGGCGCCTGCGCGACACATTCCCCGCGATGGTCGCGGCGGGCAAGGCGGCCTCGGCCCGGTTGTCCGAAGGGGTGACGGAGATCGAGGCGCAGACCAGCCACGCGGCGGCGGATGTGATCTTTCGCACGCTGTTCTCGATCCCGATCGAGCATGAGGTCGCGGCGCAGGTCTTCACCCGGTTTCGTGATTATCAGCGCAGCCAGCCGGTGCTGAACCTCGCCGCCTTTGTGCCGCTGCCCGGCTGGATGCCCCGGTTTCACCGTTCCCGCACCAAGGCCAGCGCCCGGGCTATCCGCGCCCTGATCACGCGCCTGACGGCGGACCGCGCCGCCGCGATCGCCGCCGGAACCGCGCCCGACGATCTGGCCACCAAGATCATGACGACCGCCGACCCCGAAACCGGGCGGCGCTTCGGCACCGGGGAAATGGTCGATCAGGTGGCGATCTTCTTTCTGGCCGGGCATGAAACATCGGCCTCGGCCCTGGCCTGGGCGCTGTATCTTCTGGCGCTCTACCCCGACGCGCAGGAGCGGGTGGCGGCAGAGGCCACCGCCCTTGGCGAGAACCCGGCGTTTTCAGATATCTCCAAGCTGACGTTCACCCGGGATGTGTTCCGCGAGGCGCTGCGCCTTTACCCACCGGTGCCGATGATGGTGCGGCAGGCCACGCGCGGCGAACGGTTTCGCAACCGTGATGTCGCGCCCGGCAGCCAGATCGTGATTTCGCCCTGGCACCTGCACCGGCATGCGCTGTTGTGGGACCGGCCCGATGCGTTCGACCCCGGCCGCTATGGCACCGAGGCGGGCCGGGCCTGCCTCCGGGCGGCCTATATTCCGTTCTCGACCGGGCCGCGCGTCTGCCCCGGCGCGGGGTTCGCGATGCTGGAAGGGCCGCTGTTGCTGGCGCTGCTGCTGAAGGACTGGCGCCTCGAACCGGTGCAGGGCCGCGCCCCGGTGCCGGTCGCGCATCTGACGGTACGCGCGAAGGATGGCATCTGGCTGCGCCTTCACCGGCGGTAGGCCGCGCGCCTTTCGGTGTCAGGTACTCAAGAACGCCGCCTCAACCGCCCCGGGCCGGGATCAGCCGGGTGATGCCCACGGCGCCGGCGCGGGCCAGATCGGGATCCAGCGACATGGGAACATATTCGCCGCGCCGCCACAGATCACCCAGATCGTCATAGTGGCGTGACAGCGGATGGCCGGACTGGCCGGTCGAGATGATGAAGACCGAACTGTCGGGATCGGCGAAGTCATAGACCCCGCGATAGCCTGCGCCATGCAGATTGGCGAAGGGCGCGGGGCCGGTGCCGCCGGTCAGGCCGCGCTGCAGCGTGTTGTCGCCGCCCGATGTCGACTGGCGGATGTTGACCACCCATTTCAGCAACGGCGTTTCGCCCAGCACCGGATGATCCTGCCGCGCCTGATGGGCATCGCCCCAGCGCAGGCTGTCGAGGTTGGCGCCGTGATGCTCGGCGATCCAGATCAGAGCTTCGTCGAGCGATTGGCGGGCGATGTCGGCGCAGGTTTCGGGCACGGTGGATTGCACCACGTCGCACCACGCCGAGGCGCCATCCACATCGCGGAACACCCGTTCGATGAACAGCGGGTCCAGATGGGTGA
The DNA here is from genome assembly GCF_001305615.1 of Actibacterium sp. EMB200-NS6. Classification (GTDB taxonomy): domain Bacteria; phylum Pseudomonadota; class Alphaproteobacteria; order Rhodobacterales; family Rhodobacteraceae; genus Actibacterium_A; species Actibacterium_A naphthalenivorans. The sequence continues at coordinate 1,816,862 of NZ_CP010869.1, read as the reverse complement.
AGGCATCGGCCAGCGGCCCCAGATCATCGCGGATCAGCCGCTGCTGCAGATGGCGCATCCAGGCGGCATAGATCAGCGGTTCGGGCATATGCTCGTTCATCTCGCCGTTCCAGTTGGCCAGCAGTTCCAGCGCGTGCTGGCGCCGGCGTTCGGGCGTGCCGTCGGGGGCGGCGTCGCCAGTGAACCACAGATCGCGCGCCACCAGCGGCAGCAGCGCGCGGGCGGTGAAGCTGACCGTGTCGAGCTGCGCCTCGATGAAGCTTTCGCGGGTGTGCACCTCGCGCCGTTCCATCAGCTGCCGCCAGCGCTGAATGCGCTGGGTATCGCCCCAGGCGAAGCTGAGGTGCAGCGGGAAGGGGCGATCGGCGATCTTGTTGTTGGTATTGCCCAGGATGCCGCCCTCGGGGTTCACGAAACGCGGGTTGGCCGCATAGGCATAGCTGCCCGACCAGCGGTTTTCCGGGCGCCAGCCGGGGCTGGGCAGGCGGCCCATCGTCTGGTGCCGCGCGGCCCGGCGCGGCATCGCGCCGACGACCTGCAGCGCGATATTCTCCTTGTCGATCAGCGCCAGGTTCTGCGCCGGCGCCTGCCAGAGCGCACCCGCCTCGAGCGCCTCGTCGACCGACCCGGCCATCATCAGCCGCAGCGCCGCCGTGGGCGATGTATCCTGGCCGCCGAGCGCGGTCCAGGCGATGGAGATGACATGGCCCCTGGGCGTGATCGAACGCAGGTCGTAATGGCCGCCGGGCAGGACGGGGCCGTTCTGGGTCCAGCGCAGGGTGATGGTGACCGGATCGTGATCCTTGACCCTGATGATGGAGCGGCGGGTCTCGAACCGCTTGTAGCCATCGGGGGTCAGGTATTCCTCGGGATGGTCGGGGTTCAGCTTTTCGACATAGACGTCCAGATCATCCAGATAGGTGGTGGTCAGCCCCCAGGCCAGCTTGTCGGACCGGCCAAGCAGCACGGCGGGCGCGCCGGGAATGGTGCCGCCGATCACCCCGCCGCTGGAAAGCTGAAGCCGCGCCAGATACCACAGCGCCGGGGCCGAGAAGCCCAGATGCGGGTCATTGGCCAGCAGCGTGCCGCCGGCGGCCGAGCGCGAGGGCGCGGCGGCCCAGATATTCGACGCGCCGGCCAGATTGCGGGGGCTGACCGGCGACAGCGGGTCGGTGGCAGTGTCCAGCGCGGCAAAGCTGCGCGGCGCATCGGGAAAGAGCGCGGCATAATCGGGCAGGGCAGCCACGCCCGGCCCCGGCACGTCTGGCAGAATGTCGCGCACCCGCTCTTCGGGCAGGGCCAGAGACACGCGGGCACGCAAAACCTCTTGCGCGATAGTATCGGAAACCTCCATCGCCATCAGCTTGCCGATGGCGATGGAATCGGCCGGTTGCCAAAAGGCGATCTCATTGGAAAAAATGAAGAATTCCGGTGCGCCGCGGCCGCGGGCGCCGCGGTTGACCTCGGCGATCCAGGCATTCACGCCGCGCGCGTAGGCCTGCAGCGCCGCTGTGGTGGCGGCATCTTGTACCGCGACCGAGGAGATGGCCGCGCCGTAGAGATCATAGCGGCGCATCAACTCGTCTATCTTGACGGTACGCTCGCCGAAAACCTCGCTCAACCGGCCCTGCGCGGTGCGGCGCAGCATGGTCATCTGCCACAGTCTGTCCTGCGCATGGGCGAAGCCGAGGCCGAAGAACACATCTTCGTCGGTGCTGCCCATGATATGCGGGATGCTGGCGTTGTCGCGCACGATCTCGACCGGGCCGGACAGGCCCGCGATGGCATAGCTGGCGTCGTAGTCAGGCAGCGACCGGGTGGCCAGGTAGTAGACACCCAGCAGCGTCAGGCCGATCAGAACAAGCAGCGAAGCGAAGAGACGCAGAAGCCAGCGAAAGACGGTCGGCATGAGGTTCCCGTTTGTGACGGCCCGAAGGGAGCCTTCAGTTAAACGGCCGGATACGAAGATGCAATGACGGCGCAGCTCCCTCGGGGCCGCCCCGTGCCGTTACGGAATGATGCGCGTGTATTTCGTGCCTTCCAGCGTGGCGCCGACGATCAGGCCGGACTGGCCGAAGACGATGGCGATCACGGGATCGAGCGCCGTCAGCGTTTCGGCGCTGAGGTTGCCGCCCTTGTCGTTCAGCGCATATTCCATGTCCGCGCCCGCCGACCAGCCGGCAGAGCGGCGGAAGGTCGAAAGCGCGTCTTCTGTCATGAAGAACAGCGCATGGGCATATTGCTGGGCGCCGATCTGCAGGCCGACATTGGCCTGGGTGGCCGAATAGTAATCGACGGTGATATTGTCGATCCGCAGCGCGCCCTTGCCGTAGGCGCCGCCAAGAAAGAACCCTGCCTTGGTGATCAGGGGCATCCACAGCACGCCCTGGGCCTTGGCCTCCAGATCGGCGGTGCCGGGATATCTGTTGAACAGATAGTCGCGGGTGCTGTCGACCCGCGCGTCGATGGTCGATGCGCCGGTGGATCCGACGCCATTGCCGCAGGCCGCCGTCAGCGCGGTCGAGGCGCCTGCGGCCATCAGAAAAGATCGGCGGGAAAACATGCTCATGCCTCTGCCCTTTTATATGTTTTGCACTGTCGGCCTTATACGACCATTGACGCAAGTAATAGTGGTTTTTGCCCTGAATGTCATCAGGTCTTGTGGTCAGCGGCGATTTCCCGCACGCCGCCTAGCCCTTGGCGAGCATCCGGGCCGCCGCCGGGGCGAAATAGGTCAGGATGCCGTCGCATCCGGCGCGTTTGAAGGCCAGCAGGCTTTCCATCATCACCTTTTCGCCATCGAGCCAGCCATTCTGCGCCGCCGCCTGCAGCATCGCGTATTCGCCCGACACCTGATAGGCATAGGTGGGCACGCCGAATTCGTCTTTCACCCGGCGGCAGATATCCAGATAGGGCATGCCGGGCTTGACCATCACCATATCGGCCCCCTCCGCCAGATCCCGCTCGATCAGGCGCAGCGCCTCGTTGGAATTGGCAGGGTCCATCTGATAGGTGTTCTTGTCGCCCTTCAGCGCGCCGCTGGCGCCCACCGCATCGCGGAACGGGCCGTAGAAGGCAGAGGCGTATTTCGCCGAATAGCTCAGGATCGCCACATCGGTGTGGCCCGCCGCCTCCAGCGCGCGGCGCATCGCGCCGATGCGCCCGTCCATCATGTCGGAAGGGCCCAGAATGTCCGCCCCCGCATCGGCCTGCGCCAGCGCCATCTTCACCAGCGCCGCGACGGTTTCGTCATTCACGATGATGCCATCGCGCACGATCCCGTCATGGCCGTTGGCGTTATAGGGGTCGAGCGCGATGTCAGTCATCACCGCGATCTGCGGCACCGCCTGCTTGATGGCGCGGATCGCGCGGTTGGAGATGTTTTCGGGATTCCATGCCTCTTCGCACAGCTCTGTCTTCAGCGCGGGGTCTGTATAGGGAAAAATGCAGATCGCCGGGATGCCCAGCCCGGCGGCTTCCTGCGCCGCCGCCACGGCCCTGTCGATGCTCAGCCGGTTGACGCCGGGCATGGAGGCGATGGGCTCCGCCACGCCCTGACCTTCGCGCACGAAGATCGGCCAGATCAGGTCATTCACGCTCAGCGTGTTTTCCCGCACCAGGCCGCGCAGGGCGGCGGATTTGCGGGTTCGCCGCAGGCGTGTGGCGGGAAAGGGGGCAACGGAGGGGCGCATCTTTTCATTCCAAGGCTTGTTTTCCTCTGGGTGACATGCTTTTGCACCCATCTCAAGGGTAGGATTTACCCACGCCCGGGGCTAATCTCCGGCAACAGGCATAGACCGGGGGCAGGCAGTTGGACTGGTATCAGACCGTCTTTGAAGTGATCGACATGCGATCCTTCTCCAACCTGTGGTACTGGATCGCGCTTGCCGTAAGCTGGTCGACCGCATCGCACTGGGTGATCGGGGTGCCCTTTGATCTGGTGCAGCGCGCCGCGCGCAAGGGCGGGCAGGTGGAGACCGATGTGCATGATCTGGTGCGCATCAACGTCAACCGCATTCTCTATATCTCCGGCGTGTCGGGCACATGGCTTCTGGCGATCGTGTCGTTTCTTCTGACGATCCTGGCGGTGCTGGGTTTCTACTACGCGGTCGAATTCTGTCAGGCGGTGTTCCTGCTGGCCTTCCCGATGAGCGTGGTCGGGCTGCTGTCGATCCATACCGCCCGCGCCATCGCCCGCCACGGGCTGGAAGGGCCGCCGCTGTTCGCCCGGCTGCGGCGGCACCGCTTCTATACCCAGGCGATCGGCATGCTCGCGATCCTCGTCACAGCCTTCTGGGGGATGTGGCAGAACCTTTCCATCGGCGCGCTGGGAAATTGACCCGGCGCCCGCGCATGGCTATCTGACGCGCATGTCTCAAAACACCCACATCACCGTCGGCGGCGCGCCGGAAGGCTTCGACGCGAAGCTTCTCGTGCGCGAACTGGAAAGCGCGGGCCGGCCTGTCATCCATGTCGCGCGCGACGACAAGCGGCTTGCGGCGATGCGCGCCGCGCTGGCCTTTTTCGCGCCCGATGCCGTTGTCCTGACCCTGCCGGGGTGGGATTGCCTGCCCTTCGACCGGATGTCGCCCAATGCCGAGGTTTCGGCGGCGCGCATGGCCACGCTGGCGGCGCTGGCGCACGGGGTGCCGGGGCCGTTCATCCTGCTGACCACCCTGTCGGCGGCAACCCAGCGGATGCCGGCGCGGGCGGTGCTGAAAGAGGCGTCGTTCACCGCGCGGGTCGGTCAGCGCGTTGACGAAGCGTCGCTGCGCAACTTCCTGACACGCATGGGGTTTTCACAATCCCCCACGGTGATGGAGCCCGGCGATTTCGCCATTCGCGGCGGCATCATCGACGTGTTTTCGCCGGGCCAGAGCGGGCCGGTGCGGCTGGATCTGTTCGGCGATGTTCTGGACGGCGCGCGGCGGTTCGATCCGGCCACCCAGCGCACCACCGAAAAGCTCTCGGTGGTAGAGCTTGCGCCTGTGTCCGAGGTCATTCTGGACGAGGCCGCGATCACCCGCTTTCGCCAGAATTACCGGATCGAATTCGGCACCGCCGGCAGCGATGATCCGCTCTACGAGGCGATCAGCGCCGGGCGCAAGCATCAGGGGGCCGAACACTGGCTGCCCTTCTTCCATGAAAAGCTGGAAACGCTGTTCGACTATCTGCCCGATGCGCCGGTCTTTCTTGACGATCAGGTCACGCCGTCGCGCCTGAGCCGGTGGGACAGTATCGCCGATCAGTATGATACCCGGCGCGAGGCGATGGGCCAGAAGAACCGGCTTGGCACGGTTTACAAACCCTGCCCGCCGGGGCTGCTCTATCTGGATGACGCCGCATGGGAGGCCGCCGTGGCGGGCCACCGTGTGCTGCGGCTGAACCCGCTGCCACAGGGCACCGGCCCCGGGGTGATCGACGCGGGCGGGCGGATCGGGCGCAATTTCTCACCCGAGAGACAGCTCGAACATGTCAGCCTTTTCAACGCCCTGGCCGATCACATCAAGGCAAAGCGCGAAGATGGCCCTGTTGTCATCGCGTCCTACTCCGAAGGCGCGCGCGAGCGGCTGAACGGGTTGATGGAGGATGAGGGCGTGAAAGACGCCCGGCCGATCACCGACATGCGCGAGGTAACGCCGGGCCGGGGGCTTTATCTGGTGGTCTGGGCCCTGGAACACGGGTTCGAGGCGCCGCAGCTTACCGTGATTTCCGAACAGGACGTGCTGGGCGACCGACTGATCCGCGCCCCGAAGAAACGCAAGCGGGCCGAGAATTTTCTGACAGAGGCGCAATCGCTGTCGCCCGGCGATCTGGTGGTGCATGTCGAACATGGCGTGGGCCGCTACAACGGGCTGGAAACCATCACCGCCATGGGCGCGCCGCATGAATGTATCGCGCTGGAATATGCCGGTGGCGACAGGTTGTTCCTGCCGGTCGAGAATATCGAGCTGCTCAGCCGTTACGGCCACGACGAGGGCTTGCTCGACAAGCTGGGCGGCGGCGCGTGGCAGGCCAAGAAGGCCAAGCTGAAGGAACGCATCCGCCAGATCGCCGACAAGCTGATCCGGGTGGCGGCCGAACGCGCCCTGCGCAAGGCGCCGGTGATGGAGCCGAACCATCACATGTGGGAAGAATTCGCCGCCCGTTTCCCCTATGAGGAGACCGAGGATCAGCTGCGCGCGATCGAGGATGTGCTGACCGATCTCGCCTCGGGCCGCCCGATGGACAGGCTGATCTGCGGCGATGTCGGCTTCGGCAAAACCGAGGTCGCCATGCGCGCGGCCTTTGTCGCGGCGATGTCGGGGGTGCAGGTGGCGGTGATCGCGCCGACCACCCTGCTGGCCCGGCAGCACGCCAAGAGCTTTCGCGAAAGGTTCCGCGGCTTCCCGCTTCAGGTGCGCCAGCTTTCGCGTTTCGTCGGCGCGAAAGAGGCCGCCGCCACCCGCGCCGGGCTGGCTGATGGCACGGTCGATATCTGCATCGGCACCCACGCGCTGCTGGCCAAGAACATCCGGTTCCAGAACCTGGGCCTGCTGATCATCGACGAGGAACAGCATTTCGGCGTCAGCCACAAGGAGCGGCTGAAGCAGATGCGCAGCGATATCCATGTGCTGACCCTGACCGCCACGCCGATTCCGCGCACGCTTCAGATGTCGCTGACCGGGGTGCGCGATCTGTCGATCATCGGCACCCCGCCGGTGGACCGGCTGTCGATCCGCACCTATGTGTCGGAATTCGATGCCGTGACGGTGCGCGAGGCGCTGCTGCGCGAGCATTACCGGGGCGGGCAGAGCTTTTACGTGGTGCCGCGCATTTCCGACCTGCCCGAGATCGAGGAGTTCCTGCGCGAACAGGTGCCCGAAATCACCTTCGTCACCGCCCATGGCCAGATGGCGGCGGGCGAGCTGGATGACCGGATGAATGCGTTTTACGACGGCAAGTATGACGTGCTGCTGGCCACCACGATCGTCGAAAGCGGGCTCGACATTCCCACCGCCAACACGATGGTGGTGCACCGGGCCGACATGTTCGGGCTGGCGCAGCTCTACCAGATCCGAGGCCGGGTGGGGCGCAGCAAAACCCGCGCCTATGCCTATCTGACGACCAAGCCGCGCGCACCGCTGACGCCGAATGCGGAAAAGCGCCTGCGGGTTCTGGGCAGCCTCGATACGCTGGGCGCCGGGTTCACGCTGGCCAGCCAGGATCTGGACATTCGCGGCGCCGGCAATCTGGTGGGCGAAGAGCAATCGGGCCATGTGCGCGAAGTGGGGTTCGAGCTTTATCAATCGATGCTGGAAGAGGCGATTTCCAAGATCCGCTCGGGCGAGCTGGAGGGGTTGAGCGAGGGCGACGATCAATGGTCGCCGCAGATCAACCTCGGGGTGCCGGTGCTGATCCCCGAGGATTACGTGCCCGATCTGGACGTGCGCCTGGGGCTCTACCGGCGGCTGTCCGGCCTGTCGACCAAGGTCGAGCTGGAGGGCTTCGCCGCCGAACTGATCGACCGGTTCGGGCCGCTGCCGAAAGAGGTGAACACGCTGCTGCTGATCGTGCGGATCAAGGCGATGTGCAAACGCGCAGGCATCACCAAGCTCGACGGCGGGCCCAAGGGCGCCACGATCCAGTTCCACAATGACAAATTCGCCTCGCCCGAGGGTCTCGTTGATTTCATTCAGGCGCAGAAGGGGGCGGCCAAGGTGAAGGACAACAAGATCATCCTGTTGCGCGACTGGCAGAAGGAAAGCGACAAGATCAAGGGCGCCTATGGCATTGCCCGCGATCTGGCCGAAAAGGTGATCGAGAAAAAGAAGAAGGCGAAGGCCGGGGCGGGCTGAGCGCCCGCCCGCGCCGCCTAGTCGTTGGGCAGCCAGAGCATCGCCAGCCGCGCGATCGCGAACGCCAGGAAGATACCGGTGGCCAGAGGCACCGGCGTGCCGTCGAAGGCCAGCCCGACAGGCGCCGCAATCACCACCGACAGCACGGTTGCCACCGCCCCGATGACCGAGGCCGCCATGCCCGCGATATGGCCCAGCGGCTCCATCGCCAGTGCGTTGAGGTTGCCGATGGTCAGGCCCATCGTGCCGAAAACCGCGATCGAAAAGACCACATAGGCCGGAAACTCCGCCCAGTCGGGCCACAGGCCGAACACCAGAAAGATCAGCATGATCGCCGAGCCCGCGGCCACCATATTCAGCGTGTTCCGGATCAGAAAGCGCATGCCGAGGCGGCCCACGAGCTGTGCGTTGGCGACGCTGGCGGTACCGGCGACGATGGCGATGAACCCGAACCAGAGCGGGAAGGTGGCGCTTTTACCAAAGTAAAGATCGAAAATCTGCTGCGTCGAGGAGATCATCATGAACAGCGTTGCGAAGATCAGGGTCTGAACAATGATCGCGATGGTGACAAGACGGCGTGAAAACACCTCTTTCGCCGCTGCGATCAACAGCGCGGCCTGCAGCGGCCGCCGCCGCGCGGGCAGCAGGGTTTCGGGCTGGCGCAGGGAGAACCACCCGACGGACACCACCGAGAACAGCACGAACACCGCGAAGATGCCGCGCCAGCCGGTGAAAAGGATGACGCCCGCGCCCACCGTCGGCGCCAGAGCCGGCAACAGGGTGAAGATCATCATCACGAACGAGGTGATCCGCGCCATATCGCGCCCTGAATAAAGGTCGCGCACCACCGCCAGCGAAACCACACGCGGGCCCGCCGCGCCAAGCCCCTGCAGCACGCGCGCGGCCAGCACCATTTCCAGCGATCCGGCGGCCCAGGCCAGGCACGCCCCGACAATGTAAAGCCCCGCCCCGGCGATGATCACCGGCCGCCGCCCGAAGGCATCGGACAAGGGCCCCGACATCAGCGTACCGATCCCCATGCCGAACACGAAGCTGGTGATGATAAGCTGGGCGCGGTTCAGGTTGCCGGGCGAAAGCTCTTGCCCGATCACGGGCAGGGCGGGCAGCATCGCATCGATGGAAAAGGCGATTGTGGCGAACATCATCGCGATCATGGCGATGAATTCGGTCTGGCCAAGCCGCTGGGTGGGTGCATTCATTGCTGTTTTCTCCGCTTCCGATCTACCGTCGCGCGCCTTATTGTATCGGCGTCCCTTCGGGAGGTATTTCATTGATTTCGTTGATCATCTGCTCCCACAGCGCGCTCGGCTGGGCGCCCACGAGAACATGTTGGTTGGCCAGTATGAAGGTCGGCACGCCATCGACCCCACGCGCGCGCGCATGCGCGTCGCGGGCGGCGATGAGATCGGCATCGGCATCGCCCGCCAGCAGCCGGCGCGCCACGGCACCATCCATTTCCGCCCGCTCGGCGATCTGCGCCAGCACCTCGGTATCGCCGATATCCAGCCCCTTTTCGAAATAGGCTTCGAACAGCAAGGACACGACGGCGGTCTGCCGCCCCTCGATCCCCGCCCAGTGGATCAGCCGGTGCGCGTTCAGGGTGCTGGGCGTTCGTTCGATGGCGGCAAAGTTGATCATCAGCCCGGCCTCTTCGGCGGCTTCGGCGATGCGGGCATAGGTTTTCACGGCGTTCTCCTTGCCGCCGAACTTGGCCTCCAGATAGGTCCGCCTGTCCATGCCTTCGGGCGGCATGCCGGGGTTGAGCTGGAACGGGTGCCATTCGATGATGAAGGGGTGATCGGGATGCGCGGCCAGCGCGCGATCAAGGTTGGCCTTGCCGATATAGCACCAGGGGCAGATCGGATCGGACAGGATGTCAAGCTTCGGCATGCGCGGCCTCCCAGGTTTCGCGCAGCGCGCGGCGGTTGAGTTTGCCGTTCCCGCCCTTTGGCAGAACGTCCATATGCACGTAGAGACGCGGCTGCTTGTACCGCGCCAGCCGGGTTTCGGCATAGGCCTTCAGGGCCGCGTCATCGGTTCTGGTGCCGCTGTAGAAGGCCGCGATCACGGTGGTGTCGGCCTTCACCCTGACCTCCGCCACGGCGACCTCCTGCAGGTTCGGGTGCTGGCAGAGCGCGGCCTCCACCTCCATCGGGGAGACGCGAAAGCCGCCAGCGTTCATCATGTCGTCGGTCCGGCCCAGATAGGTGATCGCGCCATCCTCGGCCATCTCGACCATGTCGCCGGTCAGGAACCATTCGCCGCTGAAACGGGCCTTTGTTTCCTCTTCCGCCTTCCAATAACCCAGCATCAGACCGGGGTCGCGGTTGGAGATGGCCAGTTGCCCGGCCACGCCCCGTTCGACCGGCGTGAAATCGGGGCCAAGCACGGCAATCCGGCGGCCCGGCTGCGGATAGCCCGAGGCCGGAACGGGCGCGGGCCGGGCGGGCGCACCGGAGATGAAGGTGGAACATTCCGACATTCCCAGCGCCTCGTAGATATGGGTGCCGGTGGCCGCGTTCCATGCGCGGCGCGTGGCTTCGGGCAGCTTTTCGCCCGCCGACAACCCGTGGCGCAGCTTCGGCATTTCCGCGTTGATGCCATGTTTGAGCATTTGCCGGTAAACACCCGGCGCGGCGGCGAAAATCGTTGCATCATAGTCGTGCAGAAGCGCCGGCAGCATGGCCGCGTCCACGCCTTCGCCGGGGATCAGCGCGGTGGCGCCCGCCGCCCATGGATCGAGCAGGCCGGTGCCGAGCGTATAGGTCCAGTTGAACGCGCCGGCGTGCAGCAGGCGGTCTTCGGAGGTCAGCCCGTACCAGCCATCCCACATCATGCGCCGGGCCCAGACGGCGCGATGGGCATGTATGACCCCGCGGGGTGATCCGCCGGTGCCGGAGGTGTATATCATATAGGCCGGGCGCGCCGGATCGCCCGGCACATAGCCGCCGGGGGCGGCGGTGAACATCGCCTCCAGCCCGGTCGTGTCGAGCACCGGGGCATCCCCCTCGGGCAGGGCGACGCCGGGACCGGCGATCACCAGCGCCGGTTCGATTTCGCGGGCCAGCCTGGTGATCTCGGGCGTGGTCAGCTGGGCCGAGGTGGGCACCGGCAACAGGCCGGCGGCGATGGCGCCCAGAAAGGCGATGGGAAAGTCCACGGTGTTGCCAAGCCGCAGCAGGATCGGCGCGCCGGGCGCCAGCCCCAGGGCGGTCAGCCCGCCGGCCACGCCGCGCACCGCGGCCTCCAGCCGGGCATAGCTCCATTCCCGGGCGCCGGCAGGGGTGATCACGGCCAGCGCGATCTTGTCGGGCGTCGCCGCCGCCTGCGCAAGCACATAGGCCGCCAGGTTGAACGGTGCGGGGCAGGGCTGCGGAGGGAAAGCGTCATAAAGGGCTTGCATGCGCCCGTGCTATCGCCGCGTCAGGGCAGTTGCAAGCGCGGGGGCTTGAAGCTACATGCACAGGCTATGAGCGATCAGGAACAACCCAGCCTTATCCGTCTGGCCCGCGCCTCTGGCGAGCAGGTGCAGGTGGAACCGTTGAACCTTGGCGCCCGCGTGCGCGAGCTGCGCAACGCCCGCGGCTGGACGCTGGAACAGGCCGCCAATCAGGCCGGGCTGGCGCGATCGACCCTGTCGAAAATCGAGAACGGGCAGATGTCGCCCACCTATGAGGCGCTGAAAAAGCTGGCCGAGGGGCTGGCGATTTCGGTGCCGCAGCTCTTTACCCCGCCGAAAAAGGGCCAGGTGAACGGGCGCATGACCGTGACCAGATCGGGCGAGGGCGCGGCCCATGCCACGACCACCTATGAACATGAGCTGCTGGCCGGGGCGCTGACCAAAAAACAGATGCTGCCCTATCGCGCGCGGATCCGGGCCCGATCGTTCGACGAGTTCGACGGCTGGGTGCGCCATGACGGCGAGGAATTCCTGTATGTGTTGACCGGGGTGATCCGGCTTTACACCGAATTCTACGAGCCGGTGGAGATGCGCCGGGGTGACAGCGCCTATTATGATGCCGCGATGGGGCATAACGTGGTGTCTGTCAGCCAGGAGGATGCGACGATCCTGTGGGTGACATCGCTGAGTTGAGCGGCTGTCGTGCGGGTGATGGGGCCGTGCCGGGGGCTGTCTGCCCCCGGACCCCCGAGGATACTTTCCGAAAGATGAGGGATCAGGCCGGTGCTTCGAAAAGGCGTGGCAGGAGCAGCGCGGCGAGGCCCGTGGCCAGGATCTGGGCCAGGATGAACATCGGTGCATGGGCGGGGGCGATGCCGGCGAATGTGTCTGACAGGCTGCGCGCGAGTGTTACCGCCGGGTTGGCGAAGCTGGTGGAGGCGGTGAACCAGTAGGCGCCGGCGATATAGAGCGCGACGAGGCCGGGTATGGATCGTGGCGCCCTGGCGCGGCCGCCGAAGATCACGAAGAGCAGGCCGAAGGTTGCGACGACCTCTGAGAACCATTGCGCCGGGCCGCCGCGCGCGGTTGTGGAGAGCTGCAGCATGGGCAGTTCGAACATCAGATGCGCGGCCCAGACGCCGAGGATGGCACCGAGGATCTGCGCCAGCACGTAGCGGGCCGCGAGGCCGGAGGCGATGTCGCCGCGCAGGGTGAAGGCCAGCGTCACGGCGGGGTTGAAATGCGCGCCGGAGACCGGGCCGAGCGTGGTGATGATGGCATAGAGCATCGCGCCCGTTGCGATGGCATTGGCCAGAAGCGCGATGGCGGTGTTTCCGTCCGCCAGCGTCTCGCCCATGATGCCCGATCCGACGACCGAGATCAGCAGGAAGGCGGTGCCGAGCCCTTCGGCGAAGAGTTCGCGCCTCATTCCAGTGCCCCTATGCGGGCCAGTTCGGAGGCGGTGATCGCGCCCGGCGAAAGCGCCAGCAGCGCCTCGGCCCGGCGTCGCAGGAGCGTGTAGGCGGCGTTGAAGCCAGCCTCCTGCGCCTCGGGTGGCAGGGCGGCGGGATCGGGCACGCCCCAATGGCAGCGCAGCGGCGCGCCGGGCCAGAACGGACAGGTTTCGGCGGCGGCGGCATCACAGACGGTGATCACCAGATCCATCTGCGGCGCGCCGGGTTCGGCGAAGATATCCCAGCTCTTGGACCGGGCGCGGGCCGTGTCATGGCCGTGTTCCGTCAGCAGGCGCAGCGCCTGCGGGTGGACCGTGCCGCCCGGATGGGAACCGGCCGAAAACGCGGTGACGCCGCCCTGACCGAGGCTGTTGAGGATGCCTTCAAGCAGGATGGAGCGGGCGGAATTCGAAGTGCAGAGCGCCAGGATGTTCATGCCCGTCACGGCTAGGGAATTGCCGTGACGGTTTCATGAAGGCGCGGGTCAGAGCGCGTTCTGAACCGCGCGCGAGCCCGACGAGATGTCTTCGCCGATGCCTTCGATCGTGGCGCAGCCCGCCAGCGCCATCAGAGCGGCCAAAACGATGATCCGTGACATTCAATCCTCCGCATACCACCATATTTCGGGCTGAAACCCGATCCAGTCCCCATACATGGGGATCGTTTCGGGATAATGCAGGTTCTTGCTATGGGCAATATGCGCCGTCGGCGAAAACCAGATCGGGATGACGTAGCGCCCCGTGGTCAGCACCCGGTCGAGCGCACGGGTGGCGGCTTCGAAATCCGTGCCGCTTTGCGCGGTGAGGATCGCCCGGATCATCGCCTCGGCCGCGGGCACCTGCATGCCCATCCAGTTGAGCGTGCCGGGCGTGCTGACACCTTCCGCCCCCCAATAGAGCATCTGTTCGTTGCCGGGGCTGAGCGACTGGCCGCGGATGTAATAGGCCATGTCGAAATCATAGGCCGTGGTGCGCTCTTTGTATTGGGCGCTGTCGACGGCGGTGATTTTGGGAAAGATGCCCAGCCGTTTCAGCGCTTCGGCATAGATGTCGACGATCTGCCGGGTTTCGGTGGCGCCCTGATTCAGCACGATCTCGAAGGTGAAGGGCGTGCCGCCGGCGTTTCTCAGGATCCCGTCATCGGCGACGGACCAGCCGGCCTGTTCCAGAAGCGCCACCGCCTTGCGCAGGTTGCGGCGGTTGGACTGGCTGCCATCGGAGACAGGCAGGCTGTACCCTTCGAGCGCGCCGGGCGGCAAGTCATCGGCGAACGGGGCCAGCAGCGCCTTGACCGGCCCTTCGGCCGGGCCATGCGACATCGCCAGAACCGAGTTCGAGAAATAGGAGGTGATGCGGGGCAGGGCGCCGCCGTTCAGCGTCTGGTTGATGAACTCGAAATTGAACGCGTGGATCAGCGCATCGCGCACGCGCCAGTCGGCGAAGATCGGGTTGCGGGTGTTGAACACAAGCCCGGAGATGCCCGAAGGCCGTTTGTGCGGGATGTCGGATTTGACCACCTCGCCGCTGCGCACGGCGGGGAAATCATAGTTTCCGGCCCATTTGGCGGCGCTGGTTTCGCGGTTGCTGGTGATGACGCCGGCCTTGAACGCCTCGAACATCGCGTTGGCATCGGCGAAGAATTCCAGCCGGATCTCATCGAAGTTGTTGGTGCCGCGGCGCAACGGCAGGTCGTTGCCCCAGTAATCGGGGTTGCGCCGAAGCAGCACGAACCGGCCCGGATCGAAATCGGCCACCACATAGGGCGCGGTGGTGATCGGCACCTCCGTCAGGCCGCTTTGGGCGAAATCCTTGCCCGCCCATTGCGCCTTTTTCAGGATCGGCCGCATGCCGAGGATCAGCGGCAGTTCGCGGTCTTCGGTGTTGAAGGTGAAGCGCAGGGTGCGTTCGCCGACGGCCTCGGCGCGGGCGACCTTTTGCCAGCTGCCGTGATAGCGCGGATGCCCGACGGTGCCGAGCGTTTCGTAGGACCACAGCACATCCTCGACCGTCACCGGCGTGCCGTCGGAGAACCGCGCCTCGGGGCGCAGGGTGAATTCCACCCAATCCCGATTCGGCCCGGTCTCTATCGATTCGGCAAGCAGGCCATAGAGCGTGAAGGGTTCATCCCAGCTTCGGCCCATCAGGCTTTCATAGGCCAGGAACTGCAACTGCCAGGGCACGCGGCCCTTCAGGATGTGCGGATTGAGCGAGTCGAAACGACCCACTTCGCCGGTCACGATGCGCCCGCCTTTGGGCGCGTCAGGGTTCACATAGGGTAGAGACACAAAATCAGGTGGAAGGGCCGGTTCGCCATACATAGCTATGCCATGCCGTGGTTCCGGCCAGGCGGAACCGGTGCATAGAATCAGGACGGACGCAGCCGCGATCAGCCCACGCCATGCGAAAAACATTGATCTCATTTCTGCCACAATCCTCAGGACGCCTGTTTTCGTTGGCCACAAGCCTAGGACCGGTTTCCAAGCTTTTCAAACTTTTAGCTTGGACGACGGCGATTGATTGCGTATAAAGAAGTCACTGCTCGATAGGTTTCTTGCCTGTATGAAACCTGCCTCAATAACTTAACGCCCGCTTCGTGCGGGCGTTTTTTTTTGCTCTTCCGAAATCCGCGCCGCTGAGTCTGAAACGCATCGCCGGCGTTCTGTGCGATGGCGCGGGGATTGGCCCTCGCCAAATTTCCGGGCGTGCTACATATTTCGCCACGGCGGCATTGTTGCCGTCACGGGATCAATACAGGAGGGCGCGATATGTCGCTCAAGGGCAAGACCGCAATCATCACGGGATCGAATTCGGGCATCGGGCTGGGCGTGGCGCAGGAGCTGGCGAAGGCCGGGGCGGATGTGGTGCTGAATTCCTTTACCGACCGGGACGAAGACCATGCGCTGGCGGCGGAACTGGCGCGCGATTACGGCGTGACCGCGCGCTATATCGCGGCCGACATGTCGAAGCCCGAGGAGTGCCGCGCGCTGATCGAAAAGGCGGGGGCCTGCGACATTCTGGTGAACAACGCGGGCATTCAGTTCGTCGCGCCGATCGAGGAATTCCCCGTCGACAAATGGAATGCGATCATCGCGATCAACCTGAGTTCGGCCTTTCACACCACCGCCGCTGCGCTGCCGATGATGCGCGAGGCGGGCTGGGGCCGGGTGGTCAACGTGGCCTCTGCGCACGGGCTGACCGCATCGCCGTTCAAATCGGCCTATGTGGCGGCCAAGCACGGGGTCGTCGGCATGACCAAGACCGTCGCGCTGGAAACCGCGGAAGAGCCGATCACCTGCAACGCCATCTGCCCCGGTTATGTGCTGACGCCGCTGGTCGAGGCGCAGATCCCCGAAACGATGAAGGAATATGGCATGGACCGGGACACCGTGATCCGCGAGGTGATGCTGGCGCGCCAGCCCTCCAGAACCTTCGCCACGACCGAGCAGATCGGCGGCACCGCCGTTTTCCTGTGCTCGGATGCGGCGGCACAGATCACCGGCACCACGATCAGCGTCGATGGTGGCTGGACGGCGCTATAGCGCTTTGCGGGCCGCGCCACTCATTTCGGGAAACAGAACGGGGGCCGGATCTTGGCCGTGAAACGCATCAACCTGGCGCTCCAGGGAGGCGGTGCCCATGGCGCCTTCACCTGGGGGGTGCTGGACCGCATCCTTGACGAGGAAGATATCGAGATTGCCGGCATCACCGGCACCTCCGCCGGCGCCCTGAACGGCGCGGCGCTGAAATCCGGGCTCCTGGCGGGCGGGCGCGCCGGGGCCAAGGAAAACCTGGCCTGGCTTTGGCAGCAGGTCGGCGCGGTGGGTGACATGCGCATGGCGCACTGGATCTACGGGCTTGCCGGACCGGGAACAGAGATCTTCTCGCGCGTGATGGCGAACCCGCTGTCCTATTCGATGATGGATACCGCATCGCGCCTTGTCAGCCCCTATTACTACGGGCCGTTCTACCGGCATCCGCTGGCGCGCGTCGTGGATCAGTTCGATTTCGGGCGGGTGTGCGACCAGCAGGGCCCGCGCCTTTTCGTCTGCGCCACCAATGTGCGCACCGGCAAGCCGCGCATCTTCACCCGTGACGAGATCACCACCGACGCCATCCTGGCCTCGGCCTGCCTGCCGACGGTGTTTCAGGCGGTCGAGATCGAGGATCCGAAAACCGGGCGCAACGAGGTGTACTGGGACGGCGGATATACCGGCAACCCCTCGCTGTTTCCGCTGTTCGACCCCGAGCTTCCCGATGACATCGTGATCGTCAACATCAACCCGATGGAGCGCGACAGCGTGCCGGTCACGCCGCAGGACATTCACAACCGGATCAACGAGGTAAGCTTCAACTCGCCGCTTCTGCGCGACCTGCGTGCGATCGCCTTCGTCAAGCGGCTGCTGGCCGATGGCCGGATCGAACGCGGAACCATGAAGGACACCCTGATTCACATGATCGCCGATGACGATCTCATGCAAAAACTGGATGCCTCGTCAAAACTGATGCCGAACCCCGTTCTTCTGCGCAGCATGCGAGATGCGGGTCACGCCGCGGCCGACCGGTTTCTGACGGAACACAAGGGCGCGCTGAACCACAGCTCGTCGGTGGACATCGTTCAGATGTTTTCCTGAAGCGCCCCGGAAAGAAGCGAGGCCGCGATGGCCCACATCACCGCGCCGACGATCACATCGAAAATCTGCCACGCGCGCGGGCTGCGCATGACCGGGGCCAGCACCCGCGCGCCATAGCCCAGCCCGAAGAAAAATGTGAACGAAGACGCCATCGCCGCGCCGGCAAAGGCGAGTTTCTGCGCGACGGGCTGATACTGGGTCGAGATCGCGCCGATCAGGCCCAGCGTATCGAGATAGACATGCGGGTTCAGCCAGGTGAAGGCCGCGCCCGCCGCCAGCGTCGGCCACAGTCCCGCGGACTGGCCCGAAAGTACCATCGCGTAATCGCCGCGCCAGGCCGCACGGAACCGCAGCGCGCCATAGGCCGCCAGGAACGCCGCGCCGCCAAGCGCCATCAGCCGTGGCAGGCCCGGATAAAGCCCCACGACAGCGCCGAACCCGGCCACGCCCGCCGCGATCAACAGCGCATCTGACAGCGCGCAGAGCAGCGCCAGCCAGAACACATGCGCGCGCAACAGCCCCTGGCGCAGCACGAATGCGTTCTGCGCGCCGATCGCCAGGATCAATGAAAAAGCCGTGAAAAAGCCGGTGGCGGCCGCGCTGATCATGAACCGGACTTCAGCTCTTGACCAGTTCCGGGCGCTGCGCCGTCTTGGCGGCGGCCGCAGGGGTTTTTTCGGTCGGATAGACAAGCCCGGCGGAAATCACCAGCTTGGCGGCGTCCTCGACGCTCATGTCCAGCATGATGACGTTCTTGCTGGGCACGAACAGCAAAAAACCCGAGGTCGGGTTGGGCGTGGTCGGAACGAAGACGCTGATCAGCGCCTCGTCACGCGGGATGCGCCTGTCCACCTCGCCCTTGGTCGTGGTCGAAACGAAGGCGACCGCCCACATCCCTTCGCGCGGGTATTCCACCAGGCAAGCCCGTTCGAACGAGGAATCCGATTGCGCCAGCACGGTTTCGGCAAGCTGTTTCAGCCCGTTGTAGACGGAGCGGACGACCGGCATCCGGTCGACCAGCCCTTCGGCCCAGGCCAGCAACGACCGGCCGATCAGCCCCTTCGCGATCCACCCTACGATCAGGGTGAACAGGAAGAAGAAGATGACGCCGACACCCTGAATGTCGATCCCGATGAAATTTTGCGGATGATATTGCGACGGGACGAAGGGCAGAACGAACCCGTCGACCCAGCCGATCACCGTCCAGACAAGCCAGACGGTGAGGCCGATCGGGGCGATCACCACGAGGCCGGTCAGGAACGAGGCGCGCAGCCCGCCAAGGATGCGCGTATGGCGCCGGCGGATGGGGCCCTCGGCGCGGTCGCGGTCGTCGTCTTTGTCGGACATTTCAGGTGTTTCTTCCATGCTGCATTGCAATCTAGGCACTCGCCCACGGCACTACAACAATGCGCGATCGCGCGCGCGTGTTTTCGTCTAGGCGCCGGTTATTTCCCGGGCAACGGCAGCCGAAAGCCGCGCATTGTTAAGCACCAGCGCGATGTTGGCGGTCAGCGATCGGCCCCCGGTCAGCTCGAATATCCGGTTCAGCAGAAAGGGCGTGACCTCTTTGGCGGCGATACCCTGCGAGTCGCGCAGCGCGGCCTCGATGATCGGCCCGATCTCGGGCGCGGGAATCTCGGCCTCGGGCGGGATCGGGTTGGCCACGAGCTGCCCGCCAGCCAACCCCAGCCGCGCGCGCATCACGTGGGCGGCTGCAATCTCGGCTGGGCTGTCGATCCGCAGCGGCACCGGCAGGCCGGCGCTGCGCGACCAGAAGGCCGGCAGATCGTCGGTGCGGTAGCCGATCACCGGCACGCCCAGCGTTTCCAGCACCTCGAGCGTTTTGGGCAGATCGAGAATCGCCTTGGCCCCTGCGGCCACCACCGTTACCGGGGTCTGCGCCAGTTCCTGCAGATCGGCGGAGATGTCGAAACTGTGCTCGGCGCAGCGGTGCACGCCGCCGATCCCGCCGGTGGCAAAGACGGCGATGCCGGCCAGGCGGGCGCAGATCATGGTGGCGGCGACGGTGGTGGCGCCTGTCCAGCCCTGGGCCAGGCAGGCGGCGATGTCGGCACGGCTGATCTTTTTGGCATCCGTCGTCCGGGCGAGCGCCGACAGCTCGTCGGGCGCCAGCCCGATATGGATGCGCCCGCCCATCAGCGCGATCGTGGCCGGCACCGCGCCCGCGTCGCGCACCGCCGCCTCGACCTGCTGCGCGGTTTCGAGGTTCTGGGGAAAAGGCATGCCATGGGTGATGATCGTGCTTTCCAGCGCAACGACGGCGCGGTTTTCGGCACGGGCGGCGGCCACCTCGGCGGAAAAGGTCAGGGGGGCGGTCATTCAGGGATCCTTTCGGAAATGTGATGTGCGGCGGCGGCGAGCGCGGCGGTTACGGCCTCTTCGGGCCCGGCCCCGCGCAGCTCCGCCGCGATATGGGCCGCGACGAACGTGTCGCCCGCGCCGGTGACGCGCGCCACGCGCACGGGCGGCGGTGTGAAACAGGCCAAACCGGCGGCGGTGCCCAGGGTGACATCGCCGCCGCCATCGGTGACCAGCACCCGGTGCGCCCCGCGTGCCAGAAGGGCCGCCGCAGCCGCGCGCGCGGTGTCGAAGCTGGCGGCGCAGATGCGGGCAGCCTCTTGCCGGTTCAGATAGAGCGTGGCGGCGGGATGCCCGAGCATGGGCGCGATCCGCTCTGCCTTGGCGCCCGAGGCGGCGGCGACGCGCAGCTCGGCGCAGGCAAACAGCGGGCTTTGCGCGATTTCACGGATGACGGACGCGCCAAGGTTGCCATCCAGCACGATCACGCCGGGGTAGGGGGCGGAGACCTGGCCCAGCCGCCCGTCGGCGAGCGGCGCCAGGATGTCCCGCCCGGCGGCGTCGAGCGCACGGGCATCGGCGATGGCCGCGATCAGCCCGTTGGCGCCTTCGACCGCCATGTAGCGGCCGGTGGGCAGATCGGCCGCGCGGCGCAGGAAGCCGGTTTCGATCCCGAACGCGGCGCAGGCGGCGCACAGCGCGCGGCCTTCCGCATCGTCGCCGATGGCGGAGAGAAGGGCGGGGGCGAGCCCGTGGGTGCACAGGGCCCGCGCGATGTTCAACGCCACGCCGCCGGGGCGCCGGGTGATGCGGCCCGGCAGATCGTCGCCCGGATGCACCGGCCCGTCGGCATGGCCGATCAGATCCCAAAGGACGGCTCCGATACACAGGATTGCGGGCTGGGTGGTCATGCCGGGGTTTTGACCGGGCGGCGCGCCGCTGGCAAGCGCGGGATGAAGATTCATGCCTCCGGCGGGGATATTTGCGGAAAGATGAAGGGGCAGGGGTTGCAACAGGCGGGGAGGAGGGGTAAACGCGCGCTACTTCACAGGCGGGGTTGGGCCCTGCGGGGAGACATCCCGCAAAGGTCCGCCGGTTGGGCATATGCCCTTAGAACCCCGCTCAGGCGCAAACCGGAAAAGGAAAATGGACATGGCGCTTCCCGATTTCACCATGCGTCAGCTGCTTGAAGCTGGCGTACACTACGGCCACCAGACGCAACGCTGGAACCCCCGCATGGGCGAGTTCATCTATGGCGAGCGCAACGGCATTCACATCATCGACCTGACGCAGACGGTTCCGATGCTGGACGCCGCGCTGAACGTGGTGCGCGAGACCGTGGCCAAGAATGGCCGCATCCTGTTTGTCGGCACCAAGCGGCAGGCGCAGAAACCGGTGGCCGAAGCCGCCGAGAAATGCGCGCAATATTACATGAACCACCGCTGGCTGGGCGGCACGCTGACCAACTGGAAAACCGTTTCCCAGTCGATCCAGCGTCTGAAGGCGATCGACGAGCAGATGGAAATCGGCTTCGAGGGCCTGACCAAGAAAGAACGTCTTGGCATGGAGCGCGAGCAGGCCAAGCTGCAGGCCAGCCTGGGCGGGATCCGCGAAATGGGCGGTGTGCCCGATCTTCTGTTCGTCATCGACGTCAAGAAAGAGGATCTGGCGATCGCCGAAGCCAAGAAGCTGGGTATTCCGGTTGTGGCCGTGGTCGATACCAACTGTTCGCCCGATGGCGTGGATTACATCATTCCGGGCAATGACGACGCGGCCCGCGCCATCTCGCTTTACTGCGATCTGGTGTCGCGCGCGGCGCTGGACGGCATGACCGCCCAGATGGATGCCGCCGGCGTCGACCTCGGCGCGCTGGAAGAAGCGCCTGTCGAGGAGCTTCTGGCCGAAGAAGCCACCGAAGAACAGGCCCCGGCCGAAGCGTAAGCCGCTTCTGTCACGGAACTGATACCGGGCGCGGGTATGGCCGCGTCCGGGAACCCGAAGACTTCTATCGAGGAGAGCCGACATGGCAATCACCGCTGCACTGGTGAAAGAGCTGCGCGACACGACCGGCGCGGGCATGATGGACGCGAAAAAAGCGCTGACCGAAACCGATGGCGACATGGAAGCCGCCATCGACTGGCTGCGCACCAAGGGCCTGGCGAAAGCCGCCAAGAAATCCGGCCGCACCGCCGCCGAGGGCCTGGTGGCCGTCAAGGTCGAGGGTGGCAAGGGCATCGCCGTCGAGGTGAATTCCGAGACCGATTTCGTCGGCAAGAATGCCGAGTTCCAGGAGATGGTCGGCAAGATCGCCGGCGCGGCTGTGGCCGTGGATGATCTGGACGCGCTGAAAGCGGCCGATCTGGGCGGCAAGACCGTTGAAGAGGTCATCACCGCCAAGATCGCCACCATCGGTGAAAACATGTCGCTGCGCCGCATGGCCGTGCTGGAAGGCGAGACCGTAGTGTCTTATGTGCACAATGCCGCGACCGAGGGCATGGGCAAGATCGGCGTGCTGGTCGCGCTGAAGGGCGACAACGAGGCCTTCGGCCGCCAGGTTGCCATGCATGTGGCCGCAGTGAACCCGGCCTCGCTGGGCGAGGCGGATCTGGACCCCGAGCTGGTGGCGCGAGAAAAGGCCATCCTGACCGAGCAGGCCCGCGAAAGCGGCAAGCCCGAGCAGGTGATCGAGAAGATGATCGAAGGCCGGATGAAGAAGTTCCTGTCCGAGGTCACGCTTCTGGGCCAGTCCTTCGTGATCAACCCCGATCTGACCGTGGCCCAGGCCGCGGCGGAAGCCGGCGTTGAAGTTACCGGTTTCGTGCGCCTGGAAGTGGGCGAGGGGATCGAGAAGGAAACCGAAGATTTCGCTGCGGAAGTGGCGAAGGCCGCTCAGGGCTGACATTCGGCAAGAAATGAAACGGTGCAGCCGGGCGGGGCTGCACCGTCCATGAAATCGCGCCTCGTCGTTTGGGGAAGCGGACAAGGCACGATCTGAGTGTCGGCCCCACCGGCGGACTATACACCGGCGGACCGACGATCCGGTTACCCGGACAGAGAAGATGACCAGCGAAATTACGCGTCACCCCACCCCGTAGTTCCCAGGCCAAAGCCACCACTCACGGAACATTCGCAAACTGACCGTTTACGTACCGTAAGCATAGTAGGGGATTCCCTACCTGCGGCCTTTCTGCCTCAGCCATCGACAGCAAAAATCTGGTTCTGAAACGACGCTTTGAGCACCGCTTGCGCCGTTGTTTCGACATTGAGCGCCTCGCGCGCAAGGCGCAGGTGCTTTTCCACCGTTGCCGGCGTCAGGCCCATGATTTGCGCGATGTCCTGGGTCGTCTTGCCATCGCCGACCCATTCCAGCGCCTCTTTCTGGCGCCGCGTCAGGCTGCGCCGCGCGCCGGAATAGGGCAGGCAGGTGAGCCTCATGTGGGCGACGTTGCAGATCACCATGAACTTGCGGCCGTGCTCTTCCCAGATCGCATCGACATCATCCTGCGTCAGGCCAGCGCGGGCGATCAGCCCGAGCGCGCCCTTGGAGCGGATGGAGGAATCCTTGAAACTTATGGAATATCCGGAGGTTACAGCATGGGCCTCATTGAAATCCAGAACCTTGCGCTCGGCCTCGGTTATGCCGTCGCGCAATGCCATCTCGGAAATCCAGCGCCACGAACAGGCCCCGACGTTCTCGGCCGCCCAACGCACCATCGGCGCATGGAAATAGAGCCCCTGATTGATGAAGCCGTTGACATAAACCTCATCGGCATTGGACAGGATCAACAGATCCTGAGGGTCACCGAATGAATTCGCGGTGCGGAACCGGGTGTAGCCGTAGAGCAGCCTGTCGAAGCCGTAGCCATCCATGAAGGCGGTCAGATGCGCCCAGACCTGTTCAACGGTGTCCGCGTCGAGCAGCGCTTCGAGATCATCCAGCTTCATGGTGGCACCATGTTGAGCCTTCAGGTCGGCGAATCAACAGTGCATGCAAAGAGAATCGCTCCTGCGTGAGGACGACTCGCGGCCATGCCCGATGGGTAAAGTTCACGTCAGAACTCATTGTTTTTCCCCGTCTTTAATCGTTAACAACAATATAATCTGCGATGTCCAGTAGGGTTCCGGCGCCGTATGGGGGAAATTCGGCGCCATTTTCCCCGTAGTTATCCGGCCAAAACTGAAGGTGAATTAGGGCCAAGATGTGTTTTCTGGCGCAAAATGAACCGAAGCGCCAGAAAAAGGTTAACAAAACCCGCCGGCCACCGCGCATCCGGGGCCAGGCAAGCGTGGATGTTCAACACAGGATACGCGCCGGGCGTTCCGCCAGAACACCGGAGCATGCTGATGTATCGCCGGGGTCGAAATGACGTCCGCATTGGTAGAATATTTACATAATACTGATTATCGGAGCTATCCCAATGCGTATCCGGCGCCCCGCACCGTTCTGACCGGATCCGGCCCGCCATACTGGCACAGCGCCTTGCGCAGGCGTCCGATGTGAACATCCACCGTGCGCGTGTCGACATAGATGTCGCGCCCCCAGACCCGGTCGAGCAGTTGCTCGCGGCTCCAGACCCGGCCGGGCTTTTCCATGAAGGTCGACAGCAGACGAAACTCTGTCGGGCCAAGCTTCAGCAGCTTTTCGTTGCGGAACACCTTGTGGGTCTCGGCATCGAGCATGATGTCCTCGAACTCCAGCTGTTCGCCAACGGACGCGGGCCGCGTGCGGCGCAGTTGCGCCCGCACGCGCGCCATCAGTTCGACCACCGAATAAGGTTTGACCACATAGTCGTCCGCGCCGGTTTCCAGCCCCCGCACCCGGTCCACCTCTTCCGACCGGGCCGACAGCATGATGATCGGCACGCCGCGCGTGTCGGCGCGCGATTTCAGGCGCCGACACACTTCGATGCCCGAAACATTGGGCAGCATCCAATCCAGAACGATGATGTCCGGCGCGTCTTCATCCACCAGCAACAGCGCTTCTTCGCCATTCTCGGCCTTGGATACCGAAAACCCCTCGGCCTCCAGGTTATAGGCCAGAACCTCCCGCTGCGCCGGTTCGTCCTCGACCACCAGAACCGTGGGCTGCTCGGCGCTTGTCATCCCTCGACCTCTGTCGTCTCAAAGGATGTCAGATCGCTCTTGGGCCGGGTGTCTTCGGGCATTTCACCCGTCGCCAGATAGATCACCTGTTCCGCAATCGAGGTAACGTGGTCGCCCATCCGCTCGATGTTCTTGGCGATGAAATGCAGATGCATGCAGGCGGTGATGTTGCGCGGATCCTCCATCATGAAGGTCAGGAACTGGCGGAACAGCGCATTGTACATCTGGTCCACCTCATGGTCGCGCATCCGCACATCCTGGGCCAGTTCGACGTCGCGCTGGATGTAGGAATCAAGTGCATCCTTCATCATGCCCTCAACGGCCTTCGCCATGCGCCGGATCGCGCCGGACGCGCCGTCGATGGGCTGCATCTGAACCAGCACCGAGGTGCGCTTGGCCATGTTCTTGGCATAGTCGCCGACCCGTTCCAGATTGGCCGAGATCTTCATCACGGTCAGCACCGTGCGCAGATCCGTCGCCGCCGGCTGCCGCAGCGCCAGAAGCCGGGCGCATTCCTCGTTCACGCGTTCTTCAAGCTCGTCGATGGCCTTGTCACCGGCGCGCACCTGCTCGGCCAGTTCCTCGTCCCGGCGCTCCAGCGATTTGGCGGCGTCCAGCACCGCGGCCTCGACCAGCCCACCCATCTTCATGATCTGCGCCTGGATCGCCTCCAGATCGCGGTCATAAGATGCCACAATATGCTTACTGTCCTGATTTGGCATGATATTTTTCCAATTAGCCGATACGGCCGGTAATATAGCTCTCGGTCCGCGGGTCCTGCGGATTGGTGAAAATCTGCCCGGTCTCGCCGAACTCCACGAGGTTGCCCAGATGGAAGAAGGCGGTCTTCTGGCTGACCCGCGCGGCCTGCTGCATCGAGTGGGTCACGATAACCACCGAATATTGCTCGCGCAACTCGTCGATCAGCTCTTCAACCTGGGCGGTCGCGATCGGGTCGAGCGCCGAACAGGGTTCGTCCATCAGCAGAACCTCGGGTTCGGTCGCCACCGCGCGCGCGATGCACAGGCGCTGCTGCTGGCCGCCGGAAAGGCCGGTGCCCGGCGCATCCAGCCGGTCTTTCACCTCGTCCCAGATCGCGCCACGACGGAGCGATTTTTCCACGATCACATCCAGATCGGCCTTGTTGCCCGCCAGCCCGTGGATGCGCGGGCCATAGGCGACGTTGTCGTAGATCGTTTTGGGGAACGGGTTGGGCTTCTGGAACACCATGCCCACCTTGGCGCGCAGCTGCACCGGGTCGACCTTGGGGTCGTAGATATCCTCGCCGTCCAGCAGGATCTCACCCTCGACGCGTGCCACATCGATCGTGTCGTTCATCCGGTTCAGACAGCGCAGAAAGGTGGACTTGCCGCAGCCCGAGGGGCCGATGAAGGCAGTCACGGTCTTGTCTTCGATGTCGATATTCACATCCTTGATGGCGTGGGTTTCGCCATAATAGACCTGACAATTTCGTGCGGAAATCTTCACTGCCTTGGTTTCCACTTCTCTCTCCACAATTCGCATGTCGTTCATTTCAGCTATTCCCTTACCAGCGACGTTCGAACCGGCGGCGCAGCATGATGGCGACGGCGTTCATGAACAGAAGGAAGATCAGCAGGACGATGATAGCGCCGGATGCGCGTTCCACAAAGGCCGGGTCGGCCCGCTGGGTCCAGTTGTATACCTGCACCGGCAGCGCCGATGCGGGGTCGAAAAAGCCCTCGGGCGGCGCGCCGGGGTATTCGCGCACGAAGGCCACCATCCCGATCAGCAGCAGCGGCGCGGTTTCGCCAAGCGCCTGGGCCAGGCCGATGATGGTGCCCGTCAGAATGCCTGGTGCGGCCAGCGGCAGCACGTGGTGGAACACCGATTGCATCTTCGAGGCCCCTACCCCCAGCGCCGCGTCCCGGATCGACGGCGGCACCGATTTCAGCGATGCGCGGGTCGAGATGATGATGGTCGGCAGCGTCATCAGCGTCAGCACCAGCCCGCCGACGATCGGCGCGGATTGCGGAAGCCCGGCGAAGTTGATGAAGATCGCCAGGCCAAGAATACCGAACACGATCGAAGGCACCGCGGCCAGGTTCGAGATATTCACCTCGATCAGGTCGGTCCAGCGGTTCTTCGGCGCGAACTCCTCCAGATAGATGGAAGCGGCCACCCCGATCGGCAAGGCCAGGATCAGAACCACAAGCATCATGTAAAGCGAGCCCAGGATCGCCACGCCCAGGCCGGAGGCCTCGGGCCGGTTTTCCGATGCGTCGGGATTGGTGATGAAGCCCCAGTTGAAGCCCTTGATCAGCACGCCGTCCTCTTTCAGCGCATCCGCCAGCATCAGCTGCTGCGGCGTTACGTTGCTGTCCAGCTCGGCCGAGGCCATGGTGACGCGGTCCTTGAAATAGCCGTCGATCCGGCCATTGGCGAGCACCTTGAAATTGACCGTGGTGCCGATCTTTTCGGGATTCGCCAGAACATAGTCGCGCAGCTGCGCCGGCGCGTCCTTGGAGATGATGTTGCCCGCGTCCTTGGCCGACAGACCTTCGATCTGAATCCCGGTCTCGGCGATCTTCGCCGCCATCGCGGCGGTGATCAGCGGCGCATAGCCGAAGGTCGAGACCTTTTTCAGATCCTCGATATTGCGGTTGCCGGCCTTGTCGAGCCTGTCTTCCTGAAGCTCGACATCCAGCGAGATGAAGGTTTGCTGGAACGAGCCGAGCCCGTTGTTCAGGATCGAGGCCAGCAACAGGATCAGCGCCAGAATGCCCACGCTGACCGCAGCCAGACCGTAGAGGCGAAAGCGCGTCTCGGCGGCGTTGCGTTTCTTGGTCAGCGCATCCTGGGACAGAAGCGATCCATGACGCGGAGAGCCGGCGGCGGCGGCCGGATTTGCCGTTGCGTCGGTCATTCATACTGCTCCCGGTATTTGCGCACGATATAAAGCGCGAGGACATTCAGCCCGAGGGTGATGACAAACAGCGTCAGGCCCAGGGCAAAGGCGACGAGGGTTTCCGGCGAGGCGAAATCGGTGTCACCCGTCAGCTGGCTGACGATCTTCACGGTAACGGTCGTCATCGCCTCGAACGGGTTCAGGCTGATCCGGGCCGCGGCCCCTGCCCCCAGCACCACGATCATGGTTTCGCCGATGGCGCGCGATGCAGCCAGCAGGATGGCGCCGACGACACCGGGCAGCGCCGCGGGGATCACCACCTGGCGGATGGTCTCGGATTTGGTGGCCCCCAGGCCGAGCGAGCCGTCGCGCATCGATTGCGGCACCGCGTTGATGATGTCATCCGACAGCGACGAGACAAAGGGGATCAGCATGATGCCCATCACCACGCCCGCGGTCATCACCGAGGCGGAGCTTTCGCCCAGCCCCAGCGGCTGCGCGAAATAGTCGCGCAGCATCGGGCCCACGGTGATCAGCGCGAACAGGCCGTAGACGATGGTGGGGATGCCGGCCAGGATCTCGATCAGCGGCTTGGCGATGGCACGCATTTTCGGCCCGGCATATTCAGACATGTAGATCGCGGCGAAAAGCCCGATCGGAACCGCCACCAGCAAGGCCACGACAGAGATATAGAGTGTGCCCCAGAGCAGCGGCAGGATCCCCAGCTGCGAGGCCCCGCCCCGACCGCTGAAGCTCGGGCTCCAGGTGGTGCCGAAGAAGAAGTTCGTCCAGGAATATTGCGAGAAGAAGTTGCGCGTTTCGAACAGCATCGACAGGATGATGCCCACCGTCGTCAGGATCGCGATGGTCGAGGCGAGGATCAGCAGGGATTTGATGCCGGTCTCGACCACGTTGCGTGCGCGGAAATCCTTGGTCGTCTGCAGATAGGAATAGCCGAACCCCACCACCGCGACCGCAAGCACCAGCACCGTCATGATGGCGGAATAGCGCGCCTGAAGCCCGCGATAGTGTTGCGCAGCGCGCAGAACCTCGGGGCGGACGTTGGAGCCGAGCGCCACACCGACCCGGCCCAGCCGCTCGCGCACATCGGTGAATTCGGTGCGGATGCTGTCGGCCTGATCGGGGGTCATCGCGCCCTGGGCCACGGCCGTGTCGAGCCCTTCGGCCACGCGGCGCACGTCGCTCATCACCAGGCTGCGCGAGGATCCTTCGGCAATGGCGCTCTCGGGGATCAGCCCGATGATCTGGCGCTCGATCAGGATCGGCTGCATCAGCAGCCACAGCCCCATGAACAAAAGCGCCGGCGCGATCGTCAGCAGCGCGACATTGGAACCGTAATAGGTGGGAAGCGAGTGCAGATGGCGCACATCGCCATCCGCCGACGCCATCGCGCGCCGCCGTCCGAGCATATAGCCCACCCCGCCAAGCGCGAGCACGATCAAGACAATCCAGAGGACAGGCATCAGCCCCTCATTCGTTTGGGTAAAGGTCTTAAAAAGGGAAGTCCGAGCGGCGCGGGATACGCGCCGCCCGTCAGGCGAGGATACGCCTTAGTTCATGGTCGTTTCGGCAGCCACGGCCGCCTGGATGGCGGAAAGCTCGGGGTCCGAAACCAGACCATAGGCAGCCAGCGGGCCGTCGGGGCCGGCGATCTCGTCAGAGACGAAGAACTCGGCATATTCCTTGACGCCGGGGATCACGCCGATGTGGGCCTTCTTGATGTAGAAGTACAGCGGGCGCGACACCGGGTATTCGCCGGTCGAGATGCTCTCGGTCGAGGGAACGACGCCGGACATGGTTGCGACCTGCAGCTTGTCGGTGTTGTTCTCGTAGAAGGCCAGACCGAACACGCCGATGCCGTCCTTGTTGGCGTCGATGCGGGCCAGGGTCTCGGTGTAGTCGCCGTCGATGTCGACCGAGCGGCCATCGGTGCGAACGCTCATGCAGGCTTCTTCAGCCGCATCTTCGTCGCCGCCGTTGATCTTCAGGATGGCTTCCATCGCGCCGCTGTCTTCACAGCCCTGCAGCAGAACCTTTTCCTCGAACACTTCACGGGTACCGTGCTTGGTGCCGGGGATGAAGGCCATGATGTCCTGCTTGGGGAACTCGGCGTTCACGGTCGACCAGGACACGTTCTGGTTCGGCACCATGGCGCCATCAACCGGGATCTCGGCGGCCAGCGCCAGGTACCAGTCGGAGGGGGTGAACTCGAACGAGTTGCCATTGATGTCGGAGGCGAAGACGATGCCGTCATAGCCGATGCGCACTTCGATGATATCGGTCACGCCGGCTTCGGCACAGGCCGTGATCTCTTTGTCGCGGATTTTGCGCGATGCGTTGGCGATGTCGATGGTGTTCTCGCCGACGCCTTCGCAGAAGCGCTTCAGGCCAGCCGAGGAACCGCCCGATTCCACGACCGGGGTCGGGAAGTCGAAGTTCTCGCCGAAGGCTTCGGCAACGATGGAGGCGTAAGGCAGAACCGTCGAGGAACCGGCGATCTGCACGTTGTCACGTGCAGCGGCGGCGGTTGCGGAAACGGCAGCGATCGCCAGCGTGGAGGCGGTCAGTTTCACAAAGGACATGTAGAGCTCCTGATGTCTTGGTGTCGGTCGCAGTCAGCAGCGACCTCAGAGCGCGTGGTATTGCCCCGTGGCTATGGTTTTGTGACAGTTTGGTAACGATTTTATGACAAGGCGCGGTATCGGGAAAATCTAGACAAATCGCCTCAGTTGTCGAGGGTTTTTGGGCGCCGTTAAGCAACTGGCAACATGACCGAAAAGCGGCTGCCCTCGCCCGGGGTGCTGTCGATGCGGAACCGGCCGCGATGACGCGTGACGATATGCTTGACGATGGCCAGCCCAAGCCCGGTTCCGCCCATTTCGCGCGACCGGTGGTCATCGACACGGTAGAACCGTTCGGTGAGTCGCGGAATATGAACCGGATCAAAGCCCTCGCCGCGGTCTATGACGTCGATCCGCACACCGGGGCCGCGGAACGCAAGCTCCCGTTCGGAATAGGTGATCTTGACCGTGACGCGGCCATCGGCGCCGCGGTATTTGATGCCGTTCTCGATCAGGTTGGTGAAGACCTGCACAAGCTGATCGGCATCGCCGAGCACGAAGACCGGCGCGTTATGGCCGGTGACGTCCAGCGCCACATTCGCTTCTGCCGCCATCGCGCGCAGCGTCATCACCGAGGAATTGACCAGCGCCACCACATCGACCCGCTCCGACGGGCGCATCCGCTCTTCGCTTTCCACCCGGCTGAGCGACAGCAGATCGCGCACCAGCCGGTTCATCCGCTCCGCCTCGCGCCCCATGATGTTGAGAAAGCGCTCCCGCGCCTTCGCATCATCGCGGGCCGGGCCCTTCAGCGTTTCGATAAAGCCCAGCAGCGCGGTCAGCGGGGTCTTCAGCTCGTGGCTGACATTCGCCACGAAATCGCGGCGGATCTGTTCGGCCTGCTCGCGCGCGGTGACATCCTCGAAACAGACCAGCACGCCATGCCAGCCATCCAGTTCCACCGGGCTGGTGGTGACGTCATAGCTGGCCTCGCGCGACATGTCGGTGGTCAGAAAGCGGCTGCGGCGCTGCTGCCGCAGCCGCAGCGTTTCCTCGACGCAATCCAGGAGCGCGGGATGGCGCAGCACGGTGATATACTGCCGCCCGATGCCGCTGTTGCCGAACATCTCCTCGGCGCGGGCGTTCATCATTTCGACCCGCTCGCTCTGGGAAATCAGGACAAGGGGCAAGGGGACCGCCGCAAGGACGTTCTGAAGCGTATCGGGGGACATGTGGTGTTTTCCGGGCCTGCTGCGTTTGGCGCAACACTTGTCCAGCGGTCCGGTTTTGTAAATGCGGATCGGCAAGCAGCGGGCGCGGCAGAGATGCGCCGGATTTGAATTTACAACCTAAACCTGCAGAGATGTTTTGGATTTCCGAAAAAATCTGTCTAACATTTCCGTCGACGCCCCGCCTTCGCCCATCTGATTGCCCTGCCAAGTGATTCGAGCCTGAGTTTTGAAGCAACATCCTCAAATCCACATCCAGCCCCGCGAGGCTCCGGCCGGCGCGACGCTGGCGCTGGTCATCGGCATGCCCACCAGCGATGTGCCGCGCTGGCCCCTGCCGGACGCGACAGCGCGGCTAGAGCCCCTGCCCTATACGCTGTTGCACGCCGGGCTGGCCTGCGCGCCCGGCACGTCATGTATCGTCTCGCCGCTGGTGGCAGAACATTTCGATGCGATGGACCTGGCGCTGCAACTGCACCTGGCGGACTATCGCGGCACTTATCTGGTGGTGGCGCCGCGCGTGCCGCGCCCCGAGATCATCCGCCGCGAACTGCGCCAGATCTGCCCCGGCCTCGATGTCGAGGTGATCACCTGCGCCGGGCACTGAGCGGGCGCTCTAGCGGACGGGCTGAAGCCCCTGATGAAACCGGCGCATGTTCGCCTGATAGCCCTGGGCCGATTTGCGCAGCTTTTCGATCGCGGCCTCGTCGAGCTGCCGGACCACCTTGCCCGGCGCGCCCATCACCAGCGATCCGTCGGGAATCTCCTTGCCCTCGGTGATCAGCGCCCCCGCCCCGATCAGGCAGTTCTTGCCGATCTTCGCGCCGTTGAGGATGGTCGCCCCCATGCCGATCAGCGTCTCGTCGCCGATGATGCAGCCGTGCAGCATCGCCCGGTGCCCGATCGTGCAGTCGCGCCCGATGGTCAGCGGATAGCCGATATCGGTGTGGCAGACGGTGCTTTCCTGAACGTTGCTGCCATCGCCCACCGTGATCGTCTCGTTGTCGCCGCGCAACGTGCAGCCGAACCACACAGAGGCGCCGTTGCCGATAACGACCTTGCCGATCAGATTGGCATCGGGCGCGATCCAGCAATCGCCATCGGGGGGAAGCTCCGGGGTGAATCCGTCGAGTGAGTAAAGCGTCATTGGTTCTCTTCGAACTCCATTTGAAGCCGGCGCACGTGATCCAGCAGATCGGGCTGCTGGCTGCGGCGCAGGCGTGTCGCCGTCACTATGGTTTTCAGACGTTCCTCGGTTTCGTCAAGGTCGTCGTTGACCAGCACGAAGTCATACCCGTCCCAATGGCTGATTTCATCCCAGCTGCGCTGCATCCGCTTGGCGATCGTTTCCGCGGTATCCTGGCCGCGGCTTTCCAGGCGCCGGCGCAGCTCGGTGATCGAGGGCGGCAGCAGGAAGATCGACAGCGTGTGCCGCCCCAGCGCCGAGTTGCGGATCTGCTGCGCGCCCTGCCAGTCGATGTCGAACAGCACATCCTGCCCGGCGTCTATCGCGTCCTGCACCGCGGCGCGGGGCGAGCCGTAGAAGTTGCCGAACACATGGGCATGTTCCAGCATCTCGCCCTCCGCCACCGCGCGCTTGAACTCGGGCTCGCTGATGAAATGATAATCCCTGCCCTCCACCTCGCCCGGCCGGGGCGGCCGCGTGGTGGCCGAGACCGAAAAGCGGATCGCCGGATCCCAGACGCGCAGCCGCTTTGCCAGCGTGGATTTGCCCGCGCCGGAGGGCGAGGACAGGATGATTAGAAGCCCGCGCCGGTCGGCCATGTTCTACTCCACGTTCTGAACTTGCTCGCGCATCTGATCTATGGTGGCCTTGAGGTCAAGGCCGATCCGGGTCAGCGCGGTGGACTGCGACTTGGAACACAGGGTGTTGGCCTCGCGGTTGAATTCCTGCATCAGGAAGTCGAGCTTGCGGCCGATCGGCCCCTCGGCCCGCAACAGATCGCGCGCCGCCAGCACATGCGCTTCCAGCCGGTCCAGCTCTTCGCGGATGTCTGCCTTGACCGCGATCAGCGCCAGTTCCTGGGCCACGCGGGCCTCGTCGGCCCCCTCGCTGTGATCCATCACGCGCGCCAGGTTGCTGCGCAGGGAAACAGCCATCTGGCCCTGGCGTGCATCCGCCTCGCGCATCGCGTCGGCGATCAGCGCCTCGATGGCACCAAGCTGATCATGCAGCACCGCGGCCAGCGACGCGCCCTCGCCCGCGCGCATCTCGTCGAAAGCCTCGATCAGCGCCGGCAGCTCGCCCAGCAGCGCCTTCAGAAGCGGCCCGGTATCTTCGTCGGCGGGCCCGGTCTGCAGCACGCCGCGCATCCCCATCACCTCGGCCACCGAGGCCGGGCGCAGCGGCAGGTTCTGCTCTTTCGCCGCCCGTTCCACCTGCTTCAGCGCCGCCAGCATGGCGTGCAGCATGTCGGAATCCACCTGAAAAGGCATATCGCCCGCCTCGCGCGTCAGGCGCAGGTTCAGGCTGATGTTGCCCCGCTTGATCCGCCGGGCCAGTTCGGCGCGCGCGCCCTGTTCCAGCCCGCCGATCCAGTCGGGCACCCGCAGCCGCAGGTCCAGCCCCTTGGCGTTGACACTGCGCAATTCCCACGCCCAGCGATACGGGCCCTGCCCCCCGGTCGCCGCAGCGAACCCGGTCATAGAGTTAACCATCTGTTTTCTTTTGTCCCTCGGTATCCGGCATTTCATGCCATGTTAAGACTTGGGTAACCGTGTCGTCCTAGCGTTAACACATCGGCCGACGCAGCGACAACGGCGCCCGCATTCGGGATGTCTGGCAAGAGGTGCGCGGTGAGACGGCTGTTTGGCAAAGGGGCAAAGGTGATTGCCCTGTCGGAGTATCGGGGGACCATGCGCTTTCCGCTTGTCAATGAGGTCGAGGCCTATTGGGAAGGTCTGCGTGCCGGGCGCGTGCTGCCCGACCGGGCCGAGGTGGATCCGCGCGGCCTGGAACGCGCGCTGGATCATGTGTTCATCCTGGAACGGGTGGCGCCGGGCATCGTCCGGTTCCGCGTCGCCGGATCGCATCTGGCCGGCCTGATGGGGATGGAGGTCAGCGGCATGCCGCTTTCGGCGCTTTTCACCGCTGCGGCCCGGCCCGCGCTGGCCGCCCATGTGCAGGGGCTGTTCGACGGGCCGCAGACCCTGCGCCTGACCCTGTCGGGCGAAGGCGCGCACGGGCTTTACGGCACCATGCTGCTGTTGCCGCTGCGCAGTGAAACCGGCGCCATAGGCCGGGCGCTGGGCTGTCTGGTAACGGAGGGCGGCGCCGGCCGCGCGCCCTGCCGGCTGCGCATCGACGCGGCCCGCGTGAAGCCGTTGCCACCCCTGCCCGGCTTCGTCGCCCCCGCGCCCGCGCCCGCCACGGGGTTTTCCGAATGGCCCGCAAGCTTTGCGCCGCAACCGCCCGCCACCAAAGACAAAGGGCCGCGCGACAGTCGCCCGGCCCTTCGGCTTGTCAGATCCGGCGACTGACGGTCAGAGCACCGCGCGCCGCGTCTCCTGGCGGCGGTCGCCAAGCTCTTCGGCCACCAGAAACGCCAATTCCAGCGCCTGGGTGGCATTGAGGCGCGGGTCGCAGGCGGTGTGATACCGATCCGACAGGTCCTCTTCGGTCACGGCGCGCACGCCGCCGGTGCATTCGGTCACGTCCTTGCCCGTCATCTCGAAATGCACGCCACCGGGGATGGTGCCCTCGGCCTTGTGCACGGCGAAGAACTCCTGCACCTCGCGCAACACGTTGTCGAACGGCCGGGTCTTGTAGCCGGTCGCCGACTTGATCGTGTTGCCATGCATCGGATCGCAGGTCCAAAGCACGTTGGCGCCGGTCTCGCGCACCGCGCGGATCAGCCGCGGCAGATGCTCGCCCACCTTGCCGGCGCCGAACCGCGCGATCAGGGTCAGACGGCCCGGCTCGTTCTCGGGGTTCAGCTTGTCGGTCAGCAGCTTCAGGTCATCGGCCGTCATCGACGGGCCGCATTTCAGGCCGATCGGGTTCTGCACACCACGGGCGAACTCCACATGCGCGCCGTCGGGCTGGCGCGTGCGGTCGCCGATCCAAATCATGTGGCCGGAGCCCGCGATCATGGTGCCGGTGGTGCTGTCCACGCGGGCCAGCGCCTCTTCATATTCCAGCAGCAGCGCCTCGTGCGAGGTGAAGAAATCCACCGTCGCCATGGTGCTCGCGGTTTCGGAGTTGATCCCGGCGGCAGACATGAAATCCAGCGTGTCCGATATGCGGCTGGCCATTTCGCGGTATTTCTCGGCTTCTTCACGATCGGTGAAGCCCAGAGTCCAGCTGTGCACCCGATGGATATCGGCATAGCCACCCTTGGAAAACGCGCGCAGCAGGTTCAGCGACGCCGCCGCCTGGGTATAGGCCTCCAGCATCCGGTTGGGATCGGGCGTGCGGGCGGCTTCGGTGAACTCGAAGCCGTTGATGATGTCGCCGCGGTAGGACGGCAGCTCGACGCCGTTCACGATCTCGGTCGGGGCCGACCTCGGCTTGGCGAACTGCCCGGCCATCCGGCCCACCTTGACCACCGGCACCTTGGCGCCATAGGTCAGCACGATGGCCATCTGCAGCAGCACCTTGAACGTGTCGCGGATGGTCACGGCCGAAAACTCGGCAAAGCTTTCGGCGCAATCCCCGCCCTGCAGCAGAAACGCCTCGCCCTTCGACGCCGCGGCCAGCTTTTCCTTCAGCTTGCGGGCCTCGCCGGCAAAGACCAGCGGCGGATACTGGGCGAGCCGGGCCTCCACGGCCTCCAGCGCTGCCTTGTCCGTATACTCGGGCATCTGAACCCGGGGCTTGTTGCGCCAGTCAGATTTTTGCCACTTGGTCATCGTCATTGCTCCAAAAACTGCGGTTTCGCGCGCGTTCTTATAGGCATTCGGGCCCGCGCGCGCCACCGCAAATTCCGCGCGGCCAAACCCGCCGATCGGCGGGTTTTTCCCGCGATGGCTTGATTGCCGGGGCCAAACCTGCTTTCGCTGGTGTGTTGCACCGCAGGGAGTGTCTGGTGGCAGATCGGTTGAGCGAGGAGTTCCTGATTGACGTGGAAGGCGAAATCGCCCGCCCGCGCACCTTTGTTTTCGTTCTGCTGGACCAGTTCACCATGCTCAGTTTCGCCTGCGCGATCGAACCGCTGAGAATAGCCAACCGCATGTCGGGCAAAGAGCTTTACCGCTGGGTGCTGGCGGGCGAAGGCGGCGATTTCGCCACCTGCTCCAACGGCGCGTCCTTCAAGCTCGACATGGATCTGGACGAGCTGAACCGCGAGGACGTCATCCTGCTCTGTGGTGGCACAGACGTGCAGGCGGCGACCACCAAGCGCCTGCTGAACTGGCTGCGGCGCGAGGCCCGGCGGGGCCTGACCATCGGCGGGCTGTGCACTGCCTCTTACACGATGGCGAAGGCGGGGCTGCTGGATGGAAAGCGCGCCACGATCCATTGGGAGAATCAGGACAGTTTCACCGAGGCGTTCGAGGATGTCAGCCTGACCAAATCGGTCTTCGTGATCGACGGCAACCGGATGTCGACGGCCGGCGGCACCTCTTCGATCGACCTGGTTCTGAAAATGGTGGCCGATGACCATGGCGAGGAACTGGCCAATGCGGTGGCCGATCAGCTTATCTATTCGTCGATCCGCACCGACCAGGACACCCAGCGCCTGTCGATCCCGACGCGCATCGGCGTGCGCCATCCCAAGCTCAGCCAGGTGATCCAGATCATGGAGCAGAACCTCGAAGAGCCGATTTCGCCCGCGATCCTGGCCCATGACGTGGGCCTGAGCACCCGGCAGCTCGAACGGCTGTTCCGCCGCTATCTCAACCGCTCGCCCAAGCGCTATTACATGGAACTGCGGCTGCAAAAGGCGCGCAACCTGCTGATGCAGACGGATATGAGCGTGATCAACGTGGCGCTGGCCTGCGGCTTCGCCTCGCCCTCGCATTTCTCCAAATGCTACCGGGCCCATTACAACACGACCCCCTATCGCGAACGTGGCAGCCAGGCCACGCGGCTCTCGATTTAGGCACCCGTGGCCGCTGTGTGGAAAATACCGCCCTTCCCCGACGTCCTGCCGCATGGGCGCGCTTTTCTTTTTCAGATACGCCCTTTACGATTTTTCACCGGAGACGGTTCCAATACGGGAGTGAAGACACATGAAGAAACTGCTTTTGGGCACGGCCCTTTCGGCGGTCACGGCGACTGCCGCGCTGGCGGCATCCCATTCCAACGAGGTCAAGCTGGGGATCATTCTGGGCTTCACCGGCCCCATCGAATCGCTGACGCCGCTGATGGCGGCAAGCGCCGAGCTGGCGATGAAGGAAGTGTCTGACTCCGGCGCGCTGCTGGGCGGGGCCACGGTAACGCCGGTGCGCGCCGACAGCACCTGTGTCGACGCCGCCGCCGCGACCGCAGGCGCCGAACGGCTGATCACCTCGGACGGGGTGAAGGGCATCATGGGCGCGGATTGTTCCGGCGTCACCGGCGCGGTGCTGGCCAATGTGGCGGTGCCCAACGGCATCGTGATGATCTCTCCCTCGGCAACCTCGCCCGCGCTCAGCGCCGCCGAAGACAACGGCCTGTTCTTCCGCACCTCGCCCTCAGACGCGCGCCAGGGCCAGGTTCTGGCCGATGTGCTGGTCGAACGCGGCATCACCACGGTCGCGCTCAGCTATACCAACAACGACTATGGCAAGGGCCTGGCCGACAGTTTCGAGGCGGCGTTCAAGGCGGCCGGCGGCAGCGTCACGCTGAGCACCGCGCATGAAGACGGCAAGGCCGATTACTCTGCCGAAGTGGGCGCGCTGGCCTCGGCCGGGGGTGATGCGCTTGTGGTCGCCGGCTACGTCGATCAGGGCGGCCCGGGCATCATTCGCGCCGCGCTGGATACCGGTGCGTTCGAGACGTTCGTGCTGCCCGACGGGATGATCGGCGCCGCCCTGGAAACCACCTTCGGCGACGAGATCGACGGGTCCTTCGGCACCCTGCCCGGCACCGACAGCGAAGGCGCCGGCATGATGCTGGAAATGGCCGAGGCCGCCGGCTTTACCGGCAACTCGCCCTATGTCGGCGAAAGCTATGACGCCGCCGCGCTGATCATGCTGGCGATGCAGGCGGCCGGATCGGCCGAGCCCGCCGATTACAAGGGCAAGGTGTTCGACGTGGCCAACGCCCCCGGCGAGCCGATCTATCCCGGCGAGCTGGCCAAGGCGCTGAAGATCCTCGCCGAGGGGGGCGAGATCGACTATGTGGGCGCCACCGCCGTCGAGCTGATCGGGCCCGGCGAATCCGCCGGCAGCTATAAAGAGATCGAAATCAAGGGCGGCAAGATCGAAACCGTGGCTTACCGGTAAGCGCGCATTCTGAAACCCGAAACAGCCTGGGGCCCGGCCCCGGGCTGTTTCCATAAACAAGAAGGGCCAAAAGGCCCGAGGGGGCTGGGGATGATCATCGCCCGGGACATACACAAGCACTTCGGCGGGTTTCGCGCCGTTGACGGCGCTTCGATCGAGATCGAAGAAGGCTCGATCACCGGGCTGATCGGCCCGAACGGTGCCGGAAAATCGACCCTGTTCAATGTGATCGCCGGCGTTCTTCCACCAACGTCAGGCAGCGTGACGATGGCGGGCGAGGATATCACCGGCCTGCCGCCGCACGCGCTGTTTCACAAGGGGCTGCTGCGCACCTTCCAGATCGCGCACGAGTTTTCATCGATGACGGTACGCGAAAACCTGATGATGGTGCCCGGCGGCCAATCCGGCGAAGGCCTGTGGAACGCCTGGTTCCGGCGCGGCGCGGTGGCCGCGCAAGAGCGCGCGCTGGCGCAAAAGGCGGATGAGGTGCTGGCCTTTCTGACCATCGACCATCTGGCCGAGGAAAAGGCGGGCAACCTGTCTGGCGGCCAGAAGAAGCTGCTGGAGCTGGGCCGTACGATGATGGTGGACGCGCGGGTCGTGTTTCTGGATGAGGTTGGCGCGGGCGTGAACCGCACCCTTCTGAACACGATCGGCGATGCCATCCTGCGGCTGAACAAGGAGCGCGGCTATACCTTCTGCCTGATCGAGCATGACATGGATTTCATCGCCCGGCTCTGCGACCCGGTGATCGTGATGGCCGAGGGCAAGGTTCTGGCACAGGGTTCGGCCACGGAGATCATGCAGAACGAGGCGGTGATCGAGGCCTATCTGGGCACCGGGCTGAAGAACAAGATGAAAGCGGCGGCGCAATGACCGGGCGGATGTGCCGGATGGCGCGGCCGGATGCCTCCGGCGGGGATATTTGGGGAAAGATGAAGAGCAATGCTGCGCGGAGGGCCCATGGCTGAGCCCTTTCTGATTGGCGAGAACATGACCGGCGGCTATGGCGGCGCGGATATTCTGCACGGCTGCACCCTTTCGGTGGAAAAGGGGCAGATCGCGGTGATCGTCGGGCCGAATGGCGCCGGCAAGTCCACCGCGATGAAGGCGGTGTTCGGGATGCTGTCGATCCATACCGGATCGGTGCGGCTGGATGGCGAGGATATCACCGCGCTGTCGCCGCAGGCCCGTGTGGCCAAGGGGATGGGGTTCGTGCCGCAGACCAACAACATCTTCACCTCGATGACGGTCGAGGAGAATCTGGAGATGGGCGGCTTTCTGCGACGCGATGATATTTCGGGGACGATCGAGCAGGTCTATGATCTGTTTCCCATCCTGCGTGACAAGCGGCGGCAGCCGGCGGGCGAACTGTCGGGGGGGCAGCGCCAGCAGGTGGCGGTGGGCCGGGCGCTGATGACCGGGCCCAGGCTGCTGATGCTGGACGAGCCGACCGCGGGGGTTTCACCCATCGTGATGGATGAGCTGTTCGACCGGATCATCGAGGTGGCCCGGACCGGAATTTCCATCCTGATGGTCGAACAGAACGCCCGGCAGGCGCTGGAGATCGCCGACCGGGGCTATGTTCTGGTGCAGGGCGCGAATGCGTTCACGGATACCGGAAAGGCGCTGCTGGCCGATCCCGAGGTCCGGCGCACGTTTCTGGGAGGATAGGCGATGGATTTTCTCAACGCCCTGGTGGCGCTTGCCAATTTCGTTCTGATCCCCGCCACCGCCTATGGCGCGCAGCTGGCGCTAGGAGCGCTCGGGGTTACGCTGATCTATGCGGTTCTGCGGTTTTCCAATTTCGCCCATGGCGACACGATGGCCTTTGGCACCATGGTCACCATTCTGGTGACCTGGGCGCTGCAGGGGGCGGGTGTGTCGCTGGGGCCGCTGCCGACCGCGCTTCTGGCGCTGCCGGCGGGGATCGCGGTGACCGCGCTGCTGCTGCTGGGGACGGACCGGATGATCTATCGTTTCTACCGGCGCCAGAAGGCGGCGCCGGTGATCTTTCTGATCGTGTCGATCGGGATCATGTTCATCATGAACGGGCTGACCCGGATCATCATCGGCCCGGACGATCAGCGCTTTGCCGACGGGGCGCGGTTCATCATCAGCGCGCGTGATTTCAAGCAGATGACCGGGCTGGCAGAGGGGCTGGCCATCCGCACCACGCAGGGCATCACGGTGATCACGGCGGTGATCGTGGTGGCGCTGCTGTTCTGGTTTCTCAACAGGACGCGCACCGGCAAATCGATGCGCGCGTTTTCCGACAATGAGGATCTGGCGCTGTTGTCGGGCATCAACCCCGAGCGGGTCGTGACCATCACCTGGGTCATCGTCGCCGCGCTGGCGACCATTGCCGGGGTGCTGTACGGGCTGGACAAGAGCTTCAAGCCCTTTACCTATTTCCAGCTTCTGCTGCCGATTTTCGCCTCGGCCATCGTCGGCGGGCTGGGCAGCCCGGTCGGCGCCATCGCGGGCGGGTTCGTGATCGCCTATTCGGAGGTGACGGTGACCTATGCGTTCAAGAAGGTGCTGACCTATCTGCTGCCTGAAAGCATGGCGCCCGACGGGTTGGTGCAGCTTCTGTCCACCGATTACAAATTCGCGGTGTCCTTTGCCATTCTGGTCATCGTGCTTCTGTTCCGGCCGACGGGGCTTTTCCGGGGGAAATCGGTATGACGAAACGGGATGCATTTCTGTTCGCCGTCGTGGCGGCGCTGATCATCGGCACCGGCTTCGTGCAAAGCTGGAACGCGGCGCTGACCATTCTGAACATGGGCCTGATTTCAGCCGTGATGGCCCTGGGCGTGAACATGCAATGGGGCTATGCGGGCCTGTTCAACGTGGGCATCATGGGCTTTGTCGCGCTGGGCGGGCTCGGGGTCGTGCTGACGTCGGCCGCGCCGGTGGGGGCCGCATGGGCCGCCGGCGGCGCGCGGGTGGTGCTGGCGCTGGCGGTGGGTGCGGCGGTGATCATCGGCGCGGTGGCGATCTGGAAGCGGCTGGCGAAAGGCCGGGTGCGCAGCCTGGCGCTGGTGTGCTGGCTGGTCGCCGGCTTCTTCGTCTACCGCTGGCTGCTGGATCCCGGCGTTGCCGCGATCGAGGCGGTGAACCCTGCCAGCACCGGCTATCTTGGCGGGCTGGGCCTGCCGGTGTTGCTGAGCTGGCCGGTGGGCGGGCTGCTGGCCGCCGGCGCGGCGTGGATCATCGGCAAGACGGCGCTTGGCCTGCGGTCGGATTATCTGGCCATCGCCACGCTGGGGATATCCGAGATCGTGATCGCCGTGCTGAAGAACGAGGATTGGCTGGCGCGCGGGGTGAAGAACGTGATCGGCCTGCCCCGCCCCGTGCCCTATGAGATCGACCTGCAAGGCAGCGCCGCGTTTCTGCAGACCGCGGCGCGGTTCGGCGCCGATCCGGTTACCGCGTCGTCGGTGGTGGTCAAGCTGTGCTATGCGCTGCTGTTCACCGCCGTTCTGCTGGCGCTGATCTGGCTGAGCGAGAAGGCGCTGAATTCGCCATGGGGCCGGATGATGCGCGCCATCCGCGACAATGAGGTCGCCGCCGAGGCGATGGGCAAGGACGTCAAGGCGCGGCATCTGCAGATCTTCATCCTGGGCTCGGCCATCTGCGGGATTGCCGGGGCGATGATGACCACGCTCGACGGGCAGCTGACACCCGGCACCTATCAGCCGCTGCGCTTTACCTTCCTGATCTGGGTGATGGTGATCGTCGGCGGATCGGGCAACAACTGGGGCGCGGTGCTGGGCGGGTTCCTGATCTGGTTCCTGTGGGTGCAGGTGGAACCGCTGGGCCAGTGGCTGATGGCGCTGATCACCTCTCCCATGGCCGACGGTTCGGCGCTGAAGGCGCATCTGATGGACAGCGTGGCGCATATGCGGCTGCTGACCATGGGGGTGGTGCTGCTTGTGGTGCTGCGGTTCAGCCCGCGCGGGCTGATCCCTGAACGCTAACCGTTACAGGCGCAGCCCGGCCCGACACGACAGGCCTTGTCGCGGCTGATGCAGCTGTTACCACAGGCCTTGCCCTTGCTGCAGACCTTGCAGCATGCGGCGTTGAAAAGCGTATCGGGCCGCAAATCCTGTATTCTGTCCAGAAGGGATGGGGCGGATGAAACCGGCGTGGTTTGCATGCCTCCTGCCGATATCGACAGTCCCGAAGCCAAGGCGATGACAATCGCCAGAATATGTATTTTCACCTAGTCCTCATCAATGCACAATGAGCGCCTGAGATTGCGCCGTTAATATTTCATTAACTAAGATTAACAGAATATCGTCCAATCCGCGATAGAGACCGAGAAAACTCCCCCCTGCCCGGATGCGACATATCATGTCGCCTTTGGCCTTGCCGCCCCGGCCCCTCGCCGCCACGCTGGCCCCATGTTGCAAGCCATGAGGGCCCCATGAAAACCCATACCCAGGTCTGCGTCATCGGCGGCGGCGTTGTCGGCTGTTCGGTGCTTTACCATCTGACCAAGCTCGGCTGGTCCGACGTCATGCTGATCGAGCGGTCGGAACTGACGAGCGGTTCCACCTGGCACGCGGCGGGCGGGTTTCACACGCTGAACGGC
The DNA here is from genome assembly GCF_001305615.1 of Actibacterium sp. EMB200-NS6. Lineage (GTDB taxonomy): Bacteria > Pseudomonadota > Alphaproteobacteria > Rhodobacterales > Rhodobacteraceae > Actibacterium_A > Actibacterium_A naphthalenivorans. The sequence continues at coordinate 1,773,410 of NZ_CP010869.1, read as the reverse complement.
GATACCAACATGGCCGCGCTGCAGGGCTATACGATCGGGCTCTACAAGGAGCTGGAGCAGATCACCGGCATGAATTGCGGCCTGCATCATGTGGGCGGCATCACCCTGGCCGACACGCCCGAACGGTTCGACATGCTCAAGGCCGAGCGCGCCAAGCATCGCTACATGGGGCTGGACACCGAAATCCTTGGCCCCGACGAGATCAAGGAAAGGGCCGAGCTGGTCAATATCGACGGTATTCTGGGCGGGCTTTACGACCCGCTCGACGGGCATCTGGACCCGTCCGGCACCACCCACGCCTATGCCCGCGCCGCAAGAATGGGCGGGGCCGAGATCGTGCTGCACAACCGGGTGCTCGAAACCAACCAACGGACCGATGGCACCTGGGAAGTCGTCACCGAAAAGGGCACCGTGATCGCCGAGCATCTGGTCAACGCCGCCGGCCTGTGGGCGCGCGAGGTTGGCGCGATGGCGGGCATCTATTTCCCGCTGCACCCGATGGAGCATCAGTATCTGGTGACAGACGAGATCCCCGAGATCTATGAGCGCGGCACCGAGTTTCCGCATGTGATCGACCCGGGCGGCGAAAGCTATCTGCGCCAGGAAGGCCGTGGCCTGTGCATCGGCTTTTACGAAAAACCCTGCGAGCCATGGGCAGTGGACGGCACCCCCTGGGAGTTCGGGCATGAGCTGTTGCCAGACAAGCTCGACAAGGTCGAGGCAAGCATCGAATTCGCCTATCGCCGTTTTCCGGTGCTGGAACGCGCGGGCGTGAAAACCGTGATCAACGGCCCCTTCACCTTTGCCCCCGATGGCAACCCGTTGGTCGGGCCGGTGCCGGGGGTGCGCAACTATTGGTCGGCCTGCGCGGTGATGGCGGGGTTCAGCCAGGGCGGCGGCGTCGGCCTGACGCTGGCGCAATGGATGATCGAGGGCGAACCGGCGCAGAACAGCTTCGCGCTCGATTGTGCGCGGTTCGGAAACTGGATCACGCCGGGCTATACCCGCCCCAAGGTGATCGAGAATTACCAGAACCGGTTTTCCGTGACCTATCCCAATCAGGAACTGCCCGCCGCGCGCCCGTTCAAGACCACGCCGATGTATGACATTTTCGATGGCATGGGCGCGGTCTGGGGCCAGCAATTCGGGCTGGAGGTGGTGAACTATTTCGCCGAGGGCGATGAACCGCGTTATGAAACCCCGAGTTTCCGCCGCTCCAACGCCTTCGCCGCCACCGCGCGCGAGGTGATGGCCGTGCGCAATGGCGTGGGCATCAACGAGCTGCAGAACTTCGGCAAGTTCAAGGTCACGGGCACGGACGCCCGCGCCTGGCTGAACCGGATCATGGCCGGCCGCATCCCCGCGCCGGGCCGCGTGGCGCTGACGCCGATGCTGTCGCCCAAGGGCAAGCTGATCGGCGATTTCACCGTGTCCTGCCTGCGCGAGGGCGCGTTCAACCTGACCGCCTCTTACGGGTCGCAAGCCTATCATCTGCGCTGGTTCTTGCAGAACCTACAGGGCGATGTGCAGGTTGAAAACGTCTCTGACACGCGCACCGGGTTTCAGATCGCCGGGCCGAAGGCGGCCGAGCTTCTGGCGCGCTGCACCCGCGCCGATGTGGCGGCGATGCGGTTCATGGATGTGCAGCCGATGGTCGTGGGCATGGCCGATTGCGTGGTCCAGCGGCTGAGCTATACCGGCGATCTGGGCTATGAGATCTACTGCGACCCGATCAGCCAGCGCGCGCTTTGGGCCGTGCTCTGGGCCGCCGGGCAGGATCTGGGCCTGCGCCCCTTCGGGATGCGGGCGATGATGAGCCTGCGGCTCGACAAGTTCTTCGGCGCATGGCTGCGCGAGTTCTCGCCCGACTACACCGCCGCCGAAACCGGGCTGGACCGGTTCATCGCCTTCGGCAAGCCCGACGATTTCATCGGCCGCGCCGCCGCCGAGGCCGAGCGGCAGAAGGGCCCGGCCCGCCGGCTTTGCGCCTTCGAGGTGGACGCCGAGGATGCCGATGTCATCGCCCATGAACCGATCTGGATCGATGGCGCGGTGCGCGGCTTCTGCACCTCGGGCGGCTATTCGCACTGGGCGCAAAAATCCATCGCGCAAGGGCTGATCCCCGCCGATCTGGCGCAGGACGGGCTATCGGTGGAGATCGAGATTCTGGGCCAGCGCCGCCCTGCCCGGCTGATCACCGAACAACTGTTCGACGCGGGCGACACCCGCATGCGGGGCTGAGCCCGGCTCAGCCCGCCAGCAGCCGCGCCTCGTGCTTTTTCAGCGTCTTGCGCGCGGCCGAATAATCCTGCAGCCCGGCGCGGGTTTCCAGCTCGGGAAAGAGCTGGAAAATCTCGCTGCGCTGATCTTCGCCCAGCCCCTGCATCGAGTAATCGCCGGGCTGAAAGCTTTCGGTCCAGGCGCCATTGGCCAGCACCACCTCGTGCCGGTCGAACAGGAAATGGATATAGCTTGTCGGCTGCGGCCCGACACGTTCGACCCCCGGCATGTGCAGCAGATGCTTGGCGGCCACCAGCACCTCATGCTCGTCGAAATATAGCTGCGCGTGTTTCGAGGCGAGCAGCATCCGGTGGCTCGGGCTGACCATCATGTCATGCAGCGGCGCGCCGTCGCCGAAGGCCCCGGCGCGGATCAGGATCGGGCGCAGGTCGAGGTTGTCGCGCAGCTTATCGGCGGTCAGATCCCGACGCCCGGACCAGCGGATTTCCTGCACGCCATTGTCGCGGGTGATCACCCTGTCGCCCGGCTGCAGTTCCTCGACCGGGCGCGCGCCCTTCAGCGTGGCAACCGTGGTGCCCGGCGTAAAGCAGACGATGATGTCTTCGATGTCGCAAAAGGTCATCGTGCCGGTGAAGTTGCCGGCATCGTCGATGAATTTCACGATACCGTTTTCATGATCCTTGGACGTATAGATAACGCAGAACGCGCCCGTGCCGCTCAGATCCAGCGTGTCACAGCCGCTGCCACCATCGACATGGTCGCCCGCGGTGATGTCGAAAAAGATATCATCCCCCGAACCGCCGGACATGTAGTCAGCCCCGGCGCCACCGGAAACGGCGTCATCGCCGCAGCCGCCCGAAATGAAATCATTGCCGTCTTCGCCGAACAGGTGATCGTCATCATCGCCGCCGTCGATACAATCATTTCCGGCACCGCCCAGGATGGTGTCATCGCCCGTACCGCCGAGCAGCGTGTCATTGCCGGCCAGCCCGTTGATCGTGTCGTCACCGCCCTTGCCGTCGATGCAATCGGAGGCATTCGTTCCGTTCAGAACGTTGTCGTTATTATCACCAATGATGTTCGCCATGGCAGCGGCCCTCGTTCAAATCACACTCACCAGATCCAAATGGATCACACCGTTTCGCATTATTTTTTTACTGAACGACGGATGCTGCCTGCATGTCGTCCTGAATTTGCCCAAGTTTCGCCACATTTGAAAGCGTCTTTTTGCAGTCGCAGCATCTTTCGCCCCGTTTTATTGCCAGAAACCCGCATGTCGAAATTCCGACGAGGCGAGCTTTCCGGCCATTCCCGAACAAATGACGTTTTTTCCGCCATTTGTTTCACATTCTTCAACAACCAGCCCCGCCCCCCTTTGCCGGCACCAACCGCCCTGACGCCGGGGCCGCGCGAAAAGACGCGGCCCCGGCAGGACCGGAACGGGCAAAAGGCGCCCGGCTCCGTGCTGCATATGCCGCATCAATCCGTCAGGCGCTGGCTTTCACCCTCGCTCAATACCCGCCGCGCCGGCGGGAAAACCGTTTCCCCAGGTGCCGTCCGCAGCCTGGGAAACAGGTCGTAAATCTCGGTTCTCTGGGCGTTGCCCATCCCGTCGAGCACCGCCTCTTCGGGCTGAAAGCTCTCGGTCCAGATGCCGTTCGACAGGATCACCTCGTGCCGGTCGAACAGGAAATGGATGTAGGTCGTGCTCAGGGTATCGACCACCTGAATGCCACGGTGGTTCACCAGATGCTTGGCCGCCGCCAGCACCTCGCGCTCGCGGAAATTCACCAGCGCACGGTCGCTGGCACACAGCACCCGGTGGTTCGGACTGACCATCATGTCACGCTCGGGCAGCCCGCCGCCAAGCGCGCCCTTCCTGATCAGGACCGGTTTCAGATACTGCGCCGCGGTCAGATCGCGGCCTGTCAGCGTTTTGCTTCCAACCCAGCGGATTTCCTGAATGCCGTTGTCTCGGGTGATCACCTTGTCCCCCGCGCGCAGCGTTTCGGCGGGCTTTACGCCCCGGGGCGTCGCGATTCCGGCGCCCGGTGTGAAACAGGGACAGCCCGAGGCCCCGTCCCTGCGCCCCTCGCCTTCCGGCGTCGATGCGCCATCGGCCCGCGCATCCGGCGCCTGGTCCTTCCGGGCGCTTTCGGATGCCGCGATGGCACCGGATCCGGCGGCGGAGAAAAAGACCGCCGTTCCGCTATTGCCCCTGGTCTTCTTGTCATACGGATACTCAGACATCACTCACTCTTCACTTTTCCGCACGACAGGCAACGCGGCACGGCGGCCCGCTTTTCCTCATGTCACTCGTTACGCACACACTTGGCTCAACCACATCACTTGCTACGCATCGATACGCGCGATGCACCCGCAGGCGGCAAAGATCGAATGCCCGTGGCGGCGCACATGAATGTCTGTCCTGGTGAGGGAGAACGGGCGGATCGTCAGACCCAAACACCGGCCGCCGGCAATACAACACGCCCCGGCAACCCCGCCCGCAAATGCGCGACCGCCGCAAAGCGCGTAGGTCGGCACACATGTTCTCCCGCATCCAGCAAGACGCGTTCTCATGTGCGGCCGCCCCCGTGGCCTTATGTCTTCACCCCCCAGCAGGGTGTCCTCGGTTTACCCATCCAGACCCCTCTCGGCCAAGCCAAAAGTGGCGCTCGCATGGCAAAATCGGGGTCAGGGCGCGCGTGTTTCAACCCTCTCCGCGCGACGTGCGGCCCGCGCTCTGCGGGTGATTGTTTCCGGTTTTGCATCGAAACTGCGGGTGGGAATGCGCGTTTCCGGGGGATTCCGGCAATCCGCGCGGTGCCCCGGCCCGTTATTGTTTCCAGAAGGCGCGCGCTTAACCACGGCCTGCGCGCCACATTTCGAACAAGATCAAGGCGAAAATGTGAACCCGCCTTTGTTTCGAAAGGCGATGCAATCGGGACGTTCTAAAATGATTGGAAACGTGGGCAGAAAACTGCCGTGCGGAAACCCGCCGAATCGTGCCGGATCGGAAAATATTTGCAGAATCAGGATTTCGAAAAGCTGGTGCCCGAGGTGGGACTCGAACCCACACACTGTTTCCAGCGGGGGATTTTGAATCCCCTGCGTCTACCATTCCGCCACTCGGGCCAGCGGAGACGGTCTTTAATACGCCGCCGCCGCCGCGCCAAGCGAAAACGTCAAAGCGTATCGGCCGCGAACGTATCGCAGGCGTTCAGATCCCCGCTTTCGAACCCGGCGGCGAACCAGCGCTGGCGCTGCTCCGACGTGCCATGGGTAAAGGTATGGGGCATCGGCACCCGGCCGGCGTTGCGTTGCAACGTATCGTCGCCGATCTGCTTGGCCGCATTCATCGCCTCGGCCACATCGCCACGCTCCAGACTGCCGAAACGCTCCTGGGCATGGGCCGCCCAGATGCCGGAGAAGCAATCGGCCTGAAGCTCGATCCGAACCGAGATCGCGTTGGATTGCGCCGTGCTTGCCCGTTGCCTTACGGCATTGGCCTGGCCCAGAATGCCAAGCTCGTTCTGAACATGATGGGCGATCTCATGCGCCACCACATAGGCCGCGGCGAAATCCCCGCCCGCGCCCATGCGCCGCTCCAGCGTGGTGAAAAAGCCGGTGTCGAGGTAGACCTTGTTGTCGCCGGGGCAATAGAACGGCCCCGTCGCGCCGCTGGCCCCGCCGCAGGGCGAGCTTGTGGTGCCCTTGAACAGCACCAGCACCGCCGGATCATACGCGCGCCCGACCTGGCGGCGGAAGATATCCGCCCAGACCTCTTCGGTATCGGCCAGCGTGACCGACACAAACTCGCCCGCCCGCATATCCGCCTCGGTCAGTTCCACCTCGCCGGTCTGGCCAAGGCCGCCCTCCTGCAACAGCGGCGTTACGTCGATCCCGAGGAAATAGCCGATCGCCAGCACCGCGAGCAGCCCGACACCGCCGATCGCGCCCGCGCCGCCGCCCCGGCCGCGCCTGTCTTCGATGTTCCGGCTACCGCGCCGCCCCCGCCATTTCATCACACACCCCACAGATCTGACAATTCCGAGATTACCGCCGGTTTCCCGGGCTGGGAAGCGCCGCGACGGCTTGACCCGACGTAGCCACCATGCTGCATAGGCGAGAACGGGACCGCAGGGAATGCTCGGATGATCCGCAGATTGTATGACTGGACGATTTCACTCGCCGAGCATCGCCATGCGCTCTGGGCGCTTGCCTTCGTGGCTTTCATCGAAAGCTCGGTGTTCCCGATCCCGCCAGACGTGCTGATGATTCCGATGATCATCGCCCGCCCGTCACGCGCCTGGCTGATCGCGAGCGTCGCGCTTGTGGCGTCGGTTCTGGGCGGGTTGCTGGGCTATTATATCGGCTTCGGACTGTTCGAGAGCGTCGGCCGGCCGGTGCTGGAGTTCTACGGCAAGGATGCCTATTTCGAGGAATTCCGCGCGCGCTACAACGAATGGGGCGCCTGGGCGGTGCTGATCGCCGGCGTCACGCCCTTCCCGTTCAAGGTCATCACCATCCTGTCGGGCTCGACCGGGCTCAACTTCGGGATATTCGTCGTGGCAAGCATCGTGGCGCGCGGCTTTCGGTTTTTCATCGTGGCGGCGCTGCTGTGGAAATTCGGCCCGCCGGTGCGTGATTTCATCGAAAAGCGGCTGGGGGCGGTGTTCACCGTGCTCATGCTGCTGTTCTTCGGCGGCTTCGCGATGGTGAAATACCTGTGAGCCGCACGACGCTGATATTGCTGGCCGCCGGCGGATCGGCCGCAATGCTCGCGGGGGCGTTCGGATTTCAGTACATCGGCGGGCTGCCGCCCTGCGAGCTGTGCCTGTGGCAGCGCTGGCCCCATGCCGCCGCCATCGTGATCGGCGCGCTGGCCCTGATGGTGCGCGGCGTGGTTCTGCCGCTTCTGGGCGCGGCGGCCGCGCTGACGACCGGGGCGCTCGGCGTCTATCACACCGGGGTCGAGCGCAAATGGTGGCCTGGCCCCACCTCCTGCACCGGCAGCGGCGACGGGCTGTCTGGCCTGTCGGGCAGCGATCTGCTGAATTTCGACGCCGCCCCCAAGGTGGTCATGTGCGATCAGGTGGCATGGCAGATGCTGGGCCTGTCGATGGCAAGCTGGAACGCGCTGGCCGCCTTCGCCTTCGCGCTCCTGTGGGTGCTGGCGGCACGGGCCAGCCTGCGCCACTGACGCTGCTCAGTGCAGGGTGAATTCCCCCACCACATTGCGCCATTCGCCCGTCGCCAGCAGTTTGCGATGGGTAAAGCGCACCGAATGCAGCGGCCCTTCTATTTCGTCGTGCCAGAACTCGATGAACTTGAACAGCCGGGGATGATCGGGCGCCAGATCGTAATCCTGCCAGACGAATGTGTTCAGGACGTTTTGATAGTCGGGCATCCGGTAGAAGAATTCCGCCGTGGTCAGCCCGTAGCCTTTCAAAAGCAACTCGGTCTCATTTCTGCTCAATGCATTTCTCCTTTGTCACATTTGTGAAATAAAGCATGCCCGAACTGATTTAGTTTTCAATTAAAACAGTATGTTATCACTCCATCCCGGCGGCTGCTTGCATTCCCCCGCCGCGCCCATTGCACCCCATATACAGGTTAAGATATAGTTCGGGTAACAATATATAGAGCGCGCAAGAACGGGCGGAAATAAACGTGAACGACACGCCGGAAACCCCTGAAAACGAAGACGAAAACACGCCAGAGCCGCCCCGGTACGACGGCCCGCGCATCTCCATCGAAGAGGAGATGAAGACGTCTTTCATGGATTACGCGATGAGCGTGATCGTCTCCCGCGCGATCCCGGATCTGCGCGATGGCCTAAAACCTGTGCACCGGCGCATTCTTTATGCCATGAATGAGGTCGGAAATACATTCGACAAACCCTACCGCAAATCCTCGCGCCCGGTGGCCGATGCGATGGGCAAGTACCACCCGCATGGCGATTCGGCGATTTACGACGCGCTTGTGCGGATGGCGCAGGATTTTTCGATGTCGCTGCCACTGCTGGATGGCCAGGGCAACTTCGGCTCGATGGATGGCGACAAGGCCGCGGCCTTTCGCTACACCGAAGTGCGGCTGGCGAAATCGGCGAACGCCCTGCTGACCGATATCGACAAGGAAACCGTCGATTTCCAGGACAACTACGATGGCAAGGACCGCGAGCCGGTGGTGCTTCCGGCCCGGTTCCCCAACCTTCTGGTCAACGGCTCCGAAGGCATCGCCGTGGGCATGGCCACACGCATCCCGCCGCATAACCTGGGCGAGGTGATCGACGCCACGCTGGCGTTGATCGACAATCCCGATCTGTCGTCAGAGCAGTTGACGGAATTCATCCCGGCCCCCGATTTCCCGACCGGCGGCATCATTCTGGGCCGCTCCGGCGCCCGCAAGGCCTATCTCGAAGGGCGCGGCTCGATCATCATCCGCGCCAAGACCCGCGTCGAAGAGATCAGGAAAGACCGCTATGCCATTGTTCTGGATGAGATTCCCTATCAGGTGAACAAGGCGGCGATGATCGAGAAGATCGCCGAACTGGTGCGCGAGAAAAAGCTGGAAGGCATTTCCCACGTTCAGGACGAATCCGACCGTGTCGGCGTGCGTGTGGTGATCGAGCTCAAGCGTGATGCCACCGCCGAGGTCGTGCTCAATCAGCTGTTCCGATTCACGCCGATGCAAACCTCCTTCGCCGCCAACATGCTGGCGCTGAACGGCGGCCGCCCCGAGCAGTTGACCCTGCGCAAATTCCTGTCCGCCTTCGTAAGCTTCCGCGAGGAAGTCGTTGCCCGGCGCACTGCATTCGAGCTGCGCAAGGCGCGCGAGCGCAGCCATATCCTGTGCGGTCTGGCCGTGGCGGTTTCCAATGTGGACGAGGTCGTGGCGACGATCCGCGCCTCCGCCGACCCGGCCGAGGCGCGCGAAAAGCTGATGACGCGCCGCTGGCCCGCCCATGACATCGCCGAATACATCCAGCTGATCGACGACCCGTCGCACAAGATGAACGAGGATGGCACCTACAACCTGTCCGAAACCCAGGCCCGCGCGATCCTTGAGCTGCGCCTGCAGCGCCTGACAGCGATGGGCGTGAAAGAGGTGACCGACGAGCTGCAGGAGCTGGCCGGCAAGATCCGCGAGTATCTGGACATCCTGCGCTCGCGCGAGCGGATCATGGGAATCATCTCCGACGAACTGCGCGAGGTGCGCGAACAATTCGCCGTTCCCCGCCGCACCGAGATTGTCGACTGGTCCGGCGACATGGACGACGAAGACCTGATCGAGCGCGAAGACATGGTCGTGACCGTCACCCAGTCTGGCTATATCAAGCGCACGCCCTTGCATGAATTCCGCGCGCAGCGCCGCGGCGGCAAGGGCCTGTCGGGCATGTCGACCAAGGAAGAGGATGTGGTCACCACCCTGTTCGTGGCCAACACCCACACCCAGCTTCTGTTCTTCACCACCGAAGGCATGGTCTACAAGCTGAAGACCTGGCGCCTGCCGCAGGGGGGGCGCACCGCCAAGGGCAAGGCGATCATCAACATCCTGCCGATTCCCAAGGGGGTTTCCGTCGCCGCCATCATGCCGGTCGACCGCCCCGAAGAGGAATGGTCCGATCTGCAGATCGTCTTCGCCACCACAGCGGGCGACGTGCGGCGCAACCAGCTTTCCGATTTCACCAACGTGAAATCGAACGGCAAGATCGCGATGAAACTGCCCGACGGCGTCAGCCTGGTGAACGCGCGCATCTGCACCGAGGATGACGACGTGATGCTTGTCACCTCCGGCGGGCGCGCCATCCGCTTTCCCACCACCGATCTGCGTATCTTCAAGGGCCGCGATTCGACGGGGGTGCGCGGCATCCGTCTGGCGGCTGGCGACAAGGTGGTGTCGATGGCCGTCATCCGGCATTTCGAGGCCACGTCGGAAGAGCGCGCCGCCTATCTGAAAATGCGCCGCGCGGTCGCGGGCCTGGCCGATGACGCCGAGGTGGAAGAGGATGAGGGCGCCGCCGCCACCGATTTCAGCCAAGAGCGTTACGCCCAGATGTCGGCGGCCGAGGATCTGATCCTGACGATCACCTCCGGCGGTGCCGGCAAGCTTTCGTCCAGCCACGATTATCCCGTGCGCGGGCGCGGCGGTCAGGGTGTGCAGGCGATGGACAAGGCCATGCGCGGCGGGCGGCTCGTGGCGGCCTTCCCGGTGGAAATGGACGACCAGATCATGCTGGCCACCTCGACCGGCCAGTCGATCCGCTGCCCTGTCGACGGCATCTCGTTCCGGTCGCGCAGCGCCGGCGGGGTAAAGGTGTTCAACACCAGCAAGGGCGAAGAGGTCGTCTCTGTCGCCTGGATCGCCGACCAGGGCGAAGACGCGCTCGAGAGCGGCGAAGAATAGCCCATCAGGGCCCACGATCCCCCGCGCCGGATACCGGCTGCGGGGGATCACAGCAGTCGCTCAGGCTGATCATACATTTTTGCGCATATTCTGTGCCTTTCTAGGCGTATCTCCACAAATCCGCACATGCCACAAGCTCCCCGTGACCCGAGAGGGCAAACATAGGGAACTGGAACATGACCGAACTCAAACCTTACGCAGACCTTCTGGCACGCGCCCTTCTGGCCGTGCTTTTCATTATCGCAGGCTTTGGCAAACTGGGCGATGTCCCGGGCTTCACCGGCTACATGACCTCGGGCGGCGTGCCGGCCTTTCTGGCCTGGCCGACGATCCTGCTCGAATTTCTTGGCGGCATCGCCATCCTCGTCGGCTTTCAGACCCGTATCGTGGCCTTCGCGCTGGCCGGGTTCAGCCTTCTTTCGGCGGTTCTGTTTCATCTGGTCCCGGCCGACCAGATGCAGATGATCAGCTTTTACAAGAACCTCGGGCTTGCCGGCGGCTTTATCCTGCTGGTGATCCACGGCGCCGGGCGTTTCTCGGCCGATGCCTATCTCGCGGCGAAATCGGCCATCGCCTGATCGCACCGAAACACGGGAAAGGGGCCGCCGGCGCGCTGCCCCTTTCCCTTTGCCGGGAACTCGCCTACATCGCGGCGCATGACAGATAAACTCCATATCATCGGCGGCGGCATGGCCGGCTCCGAAGCCGCCTGGCAGGCCGCGAACGCGGGCATCCCGGTCATCCTCCACGAAATGCGCCCCGAGACCGGCACATTCGCCCATCAGACCGGCAATCTGGCTGAAATGGTCTGCTCGAACTCCTTCCGCTCCGACGATGACGAACAGAATGCGGTGGGCCTGCTGCATTGGGAAATGCGCGCGGCGGGCGGGCTGATCATGGAAATGGCCGATGCGCATGCCCTGCCCGCGGGCGGCGCGCTGGCGGTGGACCGCGAGCAATTCGCGGCAGGCGTCACCGCCCGGCTGCAGGCGCATCCCCTGATCACGGTCGCGCCCGGTGAAATCACCGCCCTGCCCGAGGATGGCCACTGGATTATCGCCACCGGCCCGCTGACCTCCGGCGCCCTGGCAGAGGCGATCCGGGCCGAAACCGGCGCCGAGGCACTGGCGTTTTTCGACGCGATCGCACCCATCGTCTATGCCGACAGCGTCGACATGTCGAAGGCCTGGTTCCAGTCCCGCTACGACAAGGGCGAGACGGAGGAAGACCGCACCGCCTATCTCAACTGCCCGATGGATCGCGACACGTATGAGGCATTCATCGACGCCCTGCTCGCCGCCGACAAGACAGAGTTCCGCGAGGGCGAAACCGCCGGCTATTTCGACGGCTGCCTGCCGATCGAGGTGATGGCCGAACGCGGTCGCGAAACCCTGCGCCATGGTCCGATGAAACCGGTGGGCCTGACCAACCCGCACCAGCCCGAGATCAAGGCCCATGCCGTGGTCCAGCTGCGCCGCGACAACGCGCTCGGCACGCTGTTCAACATCGTCGGCTTCCAGACCAAGATGAAGTACGGCGCGCAAGCCGATGTTTTCAGGATGATTCCCGGCCTTGAGGAGGCAAGATTCGCCCGCCTGGGCGGCATCCACCGCAACACGTTCCTGAATTCCCCCACGCTTCTCGACGATCAGATGCGCCTCAAGTCCCGGCCGCATATCCGTTTCGCCGGCCAGATCACCGGGGTCGAAGGCTATGTCGAAAGCGCCGCCATGGGCCTGCTGGCCGCGCGCCTGGCCGTGGCCGAAATCCGGGGCAACGCCCTGCCGCCGCCACCGCCCGAAACCGCCACCGGCGCGCTGGTCACCCACATCACGGGCGGGGCCGACGCAAAGACGTTTCAGCCGATGAATGTCAATTTCGGCCTCTTCCCCCCGGTCGAGGGGCTCAAGGCCGGGCGGCGCGGCCGCAAGGATCGCTACAAGGCCTATACCGACCGCGCCAAGGACGCATGGAAAGGCTGGATGGCACTGTCGTGACCTACCGCACCCGCTTCGCCCCCTCGCCAACCGGGCCGCTGCACCTGGGCCATGCCTATTCGGCAATCCTGGCGCACGACCGGGCAAAGGCGATGCGCGGGCAATTCCTGCTCCGCATCGAAGACACGGACATCCAGCGCTGCCGCCCGGAATGGGAGGCGCAGATCCATGACGATCTGCGCTGGCTCGGCCTGACATGGCCAGAACCCGCGCGCCGCCAATCCGAACACCTGGCCGAATATGACAGCGTGCTGAACGATCTCGCAGAGCGCGGCCTGATCTACCCCTGCAGCTGCACCCGGGGCGACATCCGCGCCGCCCTCTCGGCCCCGCAGGAAGGCGCCCCGCCGACCGGCCCCGACGGGCCGATCTATCCCGGCACCTGCCGCCACCGGGCCATGGACACGCGACAACCCGGCGACGCCCTGCGCCTCGACATGCGCCGCGCCATCGAAAGCATTGGAAACACATCACAATTCGGATTTCAGGAAAACGGCCCGCTCTCCCCGGGCCACCATCGCCTGGATGCCGACACGCTGCTGAACGGCACCGGCGACGTGGTACTGGGCCGCAAGGAGATCGGAACCGTGTCCTATCTCCTGGCCGCCACCTGGGACGATGCCATCCAGACCATCACCGAGGTTGTGCGCGGCGCCGACCTGTTCGAGACAACCTTCGCGCAGGTCCTTCTTCAGGCACTGCTCGACCTTCCAACGCCAACCTATTACCATCACGCACTTATTCGCGATGAAACCGGCAAAAGGCTGGCAAAGCGCGACGACGCGCGCGCCATCGCCCATTACCGGGCTCAGGGCGCCACACCGCAGGACGTCCGCGCCATGATCGGCCTCTGACCCTTCATCTTTCCCGAAAATATCCCCGCCGGAGGCAAGAAATCTCCTACGCCTCCGGTGCCATAAGCTCCACCTCGCCCCCGTCGCGCACCGCCGTATAAAAGCAGCTGCGCCGATTGGTATGGCAGGCCGGCCCGGCCTGTTCCACCACAAGCAGCAGGCAATCCCGGTCGCAATCCACCCGGAAATCGATCAGCCGCTGCGTATGCCCGCTGGTCTCTCCCTTCACCCAGAACGCCTGACGCGAGCGGGACCAATAGGTTACACGCCCACTCTCCAGCGTCCGGACCACCGCCGCCGCGTTCATCCAGGCCATCATCAGAACCGTGCCGTCCGTGGCCTGCGCGATCGCCGGGATCAGACCGTTGGCATCATAGTTCAGCGTTTCTGGGTCGAAGGACATCACCGCGCTCCTTTGCAAATGCCGGTCATGGGGCTATCTATGGAAAAGCAGCCGAAAGGGAAAGCCATGAGCCCCGAGACCGACATGATCAAGCTCTACTCCCAGAGGATTCTGGAGCTTGCCGCCGACATCCCCCATCTCGGCCGGCTTGATGCGCCCACAGGCTCCGCCAAGCGGCGCGCGCCGCTCTGCGGGTCCACTGTCGCCGTCGATCTGATGGTCGAGGATGGCCGGATCACCGGTTTCGCCCAGGATGTGAAGGCCTGCGCGCTTGGTCAGGCCTCCGCCTCCGTGGTCGGCGCCCATATCATCGGACGCACACGCGCCGAGGTCGAAACCGCCCGCGATCAGCTCAACGCGATGCTCAAGGGCAACGGCCCCGTGCCGGATGCGCCCTTCGACGGTCTCGAGGTTCTGCTGCCCGCGACAGAGTACAAGAACCGCCACGCGTCGATCCTGCTGGCGCTCGACGCCACGCTCGAGGCGTTCGACGCGGCCGCCAGGACCGCCTGCGCCTGAGCATCCACCAAAAAAAGCCGCCGCGCTTCGGGGACGAAGGCGGCGGCAAGTGGCGTATCTGTGTATCCGGGCGGTTGGCAGAGCAAGAGGCACGCTCCGCTTTCTGGGACAGGCAGTGTCAGAAGCGGCGCATCCGGTGTTGGGGACAGGGATGCGCGGCCCGGAACAGACCGCAGGCAGTAAAGGGGTCAGACAAGGCCCGGCAAATGCAGGCTGACAATCAACATCACCACAAGGGCGGCGGCGCCGGCGGCATCCTGCACAAGCGTGTCGGACGAGCGGGTCAAAACGGCTTTCAGTTCACTCAGCATGGCGGGCGTTCCCTGCTTGGATTTTTCTGTTGCTTCTTTGTTCTCAAATTCTCCACTCAAAGTAAAGAACTTTTTAAGAACATTTGCGAACGTTCAGGAACAAACCCGTTAACCAACTGAAATCAAACGGATCGCCTTATCCTGTTCCATCAGCCACAGCAGCACCCGCGCGGCCTGTCCGCGCGGTGTCTCCAGCGCCGGGTCGTCGGCCAGCAGCTTGCGCGCGTCGCTTTGCGCCACCGCCATCAGCGCCGCCTGCCGCTCCAGATCCGCGATGCGGAAGCGGGGCAGGCCCGATTGCGCCGTGCCGATCAGATCGCCGGCGCCGCGCATCGCCAGATCTTCCTCTGAAATGCGGAACCCGTCCTCGGTTTCGCGCAGGATCTCCAGCCGCCGCCGCCCGCCCTCTGTCAGCGGTGGCCGGTACATCAGCAAACAGGTAGAGGCCGCGGCCCCGCGCCCGACCCGCCCGCGCAGCTGATGCAGCTGCGCCAGGCCAAAGCTCTCGGCCTGTTCGATCACCATGATAGAGGCATTGGGCACGTTCACCCCCACCTCGATCACGGTGGTGGCAACCAGCACCTTGGTCTCGCCGGCAACGAACCGCGCCATCGCGGCGTCCTTCTCGGCGGGCGGCATCTGGCCGTGCACCAGCCCCACCACGCCTTCGCCCAGGGCCGCGCGCAGGCGCTTGAACCGCTCTTCGGCGGCCGTCATCTCCACGACCTCGCTTTCCTCGACAAGCGGGCACACCCAATAGGCCTGCCGCCCCTCGGCGATGGCGTGGCGCAGATGCGCCACCACCTCATCCATCCGGCCGGCCGAGACCAGCGCGGTTTTCACCGGCACCCGCCCCGGCGGCTTTTCATCCAGCACCGACACATCCATGTCGCCATATTGCGCCAGCGCCAGACTGCGCGGGATCGGCGTGGCCGTCATCACCAGAACATGCGCGCCATGGCCCTTGGCCGAAAGCTCCATCCGCTGACCGACGCCGAACCGGTGCTGTTCGTCGATAATCGCAAGACGCAGATCGTGAAACACCACATCCTTTTGAAAAACCGCATGGGTGCCGACCAGAACCTGAATATCGCCCCGCGCCAGCGCCGCGAGCTTTGCCTTGCGCTCGGCGCCCTTGTCGCGCCCGGTCAGAAGCTCCAGCACCACGCCCGCATCCTCGGCCAGCGGCCGCAAACTCTCCAGATGCTGCCGCGCCAGGATTTCGGTGGGGGCCATCATCACCCCCTGGCCGCCCGCCTCGGCCGCGATCAGCAGCGCCATGAAGGCGACAAGGGTTTTCCCGGCCCCCACGTCGCCCTGCAAAAGCCGGTTCATCCGGCGGGGCCGGGCCATGTCATCGGCGATTTCCTGCATGGCGCGTTCCTGCGCGCCGGTCGGCTTATAAGGCAGCGCGGCCAGCACCCGCGCGCGCAGCCGCCCGTTGCCCTCGGTCGCGATACCCGCCCCGCGCCGCACCGCCTGCCGCGCCAGCGCGAGGGTCAGCTGATGCGCGAACAGCTCGTCATAGGCCAGCCTCTGCCGCGCGGGGCTTGTCGCGGCCAGATCGGCTGCGCCCTGCGGCGCATGCACGGCGTTGATCGCCGCGCGCCAACCGGGCCAGCCTTCGCGCGCCCTCAGTGCCGGGTCGATCCATTCCGCCAGATCCGGCGCACGCTCCAGCGCCGCGCCAACCGCCTTTGCCACCATTTTCTGCGTGATACCCGCCGTCAACGGATAGACCGGCTCATAGGCCGGGATCGCCTCCGCCTCCTCCACCCGCAGGATGTGATCGGGATGCACCATCTGCGCGACCCCGTCGAAAAGCTCGACCTTGCCAGAAATCACCCGGCGCTGTCCGGTCGGAAGCTGATTTTGCAAGAACGGCCCATTGCCGTGGAAAAACACCAACTGAAACCCGGTGCCGGCGTCCTGCACCTGTATCCGGTAGGGGCGCCCCTTGCTGCGCGGCGGGTGGTGGGCGCCAACCTCTACTTCCACCGTCGCGGTGCTGCCTGGCGTCACCTCGGTGATAGACGCGCGGCGGCTGCGATCCACCCCCGAATGGGGCAGAGTGAAAAGCAGGTCGCGCGGTTTTTCGACACCCATCTGCGCGAAATTCTTCGCCGTCTTGGGGCCGACCCCCTCCAGCCCGTCCAGCGCGGCGAACAGCGGAAAGAGGATATCGGGCCGCCCGCTCATGCGTCTCCGATCAGCGCGAGCCAGCCATCTTCGTCGATGGTTTCCACGCCCAGCTCGGCCGCCTTCTTCGCCTTAGACCCCGCCCCCGGCCCCGCGACCAGCAGATCGGTCCTGGCCGAAACCGACCCGGCCACCCTGGCCCCCAGCGCCTCGGCGCGCGCCTTGGCCTCGGCCCGGGTCATCTTTTCCAGCGTGCCGGTAAAGACCACGGTCTTGCCCGCCACCGGGCTGTCGACCGCGCCGCGCGCTTCCATGTCCTGCACGTTCAGCTCCGCGATCAGCCGGTCGATCGAGGCCCGTTCCGCCGCCTGATGAAAGGTGGTGACAACCGCCTCGGCCATCACCGCGCCGACCCCGTCGATGCCGATCAACGCCTCCCACTCGGGCCCTTCGCCCACCTGCGCGGCGGTCATCGCGGCCTCGAACGCCGCCCAGCTGCCGTAGTTGCTGGCCAGAAGCGTTGACGCGCTTTCGCCCACATGGCGGATGCCAAGGGCGAAAATCACCCGGTTCAACGGGATTTCCCGGCGTGCCTCTATCGCCTCAAACAGGTTTTCGGCGGATTTCTGGCCCCAGCCCTCGCGATTCCTGAGCTGCTGGAGGCCCGCGCCATAGCGCGCCTTCAGCGTGAAGATATCGGCCGGCTCCCTGATCCAGCCATCCTGATAAAAGGCCTCCACCTGCTTGGCGCCCAGGCCGTCGATGTCGAACGCGCCGCGCGACACGAAGTGCTTCAGTTTTTCCACGGCCTGCGCCGGGCAGATCAGCCCGCCGGTGCAGCGGCGCACGGCGTCGCCCTCCTCCCGGATCGCTTCCGAGCCGCATTCGGGGCAGTGGGTCGGAAACACATAGGGCGCCGCGTCGTCGGGCCGTTTCGACAGATCCACATCCGCCACTTTCGGAATCACGTCACCCGCGCGATAGACCTGCACCCAGTCGCCCTCGCGGATGTCCTTGCCGCCGCGGATCTCATTGCCCTTGGCGTCGCGCCCGGCGATGTAATCCTCGTTGTGCAGCGTGGCGTTCGACACCACCACGCCCCCCACCGTCACCGGATGCAGCCGCGCCACCGGCGACAGCGCGCCGGTGCGGCCCACCTGAATCTCGATCTTCTCCAGCCGGGTCCAGGCCAGTTCGGCGGGGAACTTGTGGGCGATCGCCCATCGCGGCGTCGTCGAACGAAAGCCCAGGCGCGCCTGAAGCGACAGGTCGTCCACCTTGTAGACCACCCCGTCGATGTCATAGCCCAGCGTTGAACGCTGTTCCTCGATCGCGCGGTAGTGGCGCAGCATCGCCTCGGGGCCATCGCACAGCACGGTCAGCGGGTTGGTCTGAAACCCCAGCTCCGCCAGCCTGTCGATCGCGCCCTTTTGCGTCGGCGCCAGCGCGGCGGAGAGTTCACCCCAACCATAGGCGAAGAAACGCAATGGCCGTTGCCGCGTTACATCCGCATCAAGCTGGCGCAGCGATCCCGCCGCAGCGTTGCGCGGGTTGGCGAAGGGCTTCTCGCCCGCCTCGGCCTGCCGCACGTTCAGCGCCTCGAAATCCACGTGGCTCATGTAAACCTCGCCCCGCACCTCCAGCACCTCGGGCGCACCGGCGAGACGCGCGGGGATATCGGCGATGGTGCGGGCATTGGCGGTGACGTTCTCGCCGGTTTCGCCGTCGCCACGGGTGGCGGCCTGGGTCAGCACACCGGCCTCGTAGCGCAGAGACAGGGACAGCCCGTCGATCTTGGGCTCGGCGGTATAGATCAGCGGCGCGTCATCGCTCAGCCCCAGGTATTTGCGGATGCGCCCGTCGAATTCCGTAATATCACCGTCGTCGAACGCATTGGCGAGCGAGAGCATGCGCACGGCGTGCCGTATCTTGGAAAACCCCTCGGCCGGGGCTGCGCCGACACTTTCAGAGGGGCTGTCGGCCCGTTTCAACGCCGGGAACGCCGCCTCGATTTCGGCGTTGCGCCGCTTCAGCGCGTCATAGGCCGCATCGGAGATTTCCGGCGCGTCCTGCTGATGATACAACCTGTCAGCGCGCGCGATCTGCGCCGCAAGCTGCGCAAGTTCCGCCGCCGCCTCTGCCGCCGTCAGCTGTTCGACGGGTTTTTCGCCTGCCATCCCGGCCTCTCCCCGAATGTCCTCCGAACGTGATAGGAGCACACCCCGGAGAGGTCCAGACGTCATGGGCGGCGGCGTGAAATTCGGGCGGCCCCTCAGCCCCGCAAGGGGCCGCCCTGCTGCATGGGGGTGTCAGGCGCCAAGCGCGATGCGGTGCTCTGCCTCGACCGGCTCGGGATCGCGCAGCACATAGCCGCGGCCCCAGACTGTCTCGATATAGTTCTCGCCCCCGGTGGCCTGGCTGAGCTTCTTGCGGAGCTTGCAGATGAAGACGTCGATGATCTTCAGCTCCGGCTCGTCCATGCCGCCATACAGGTGGTTGAGGAACATCTCTTTCGTCAGCGTCGTGCCCTTGCGCAGCGAAAGCAGTTCCAGCATCTGATATTCCTTGCCGGTCAGATGCACGGTCTTGCCGTCCACATCCACCGTCTTGGCATCCAGGTTCACGGTGGCGCGGCCCGTCTTGATCGAGGATTGCGCATGCCCCTTGGACCGGCGGATGATGGCGTGAATGCGCGCCACCAGCTCATCGCGGTGAAAGGGTTTGGTCAGATAGTCATCCGCGCCGAAGCCGAACCCCTTGAGCTTGTTCTCGGTGTCATCGGCACCGGAGAGAATCAGGATCGGCGTGTCGATCCGCGCGAGGCGGATCTGGCGCAGAACCTCATGCCCGGTCATATCCGGCAGGTTCAGGTCCAGCAGGATAAGATCGTAATCATAAAGCTTTGCAAGATCGATCCCTTCCTCGCCCAGGTCCGTCGTATAGACATTGAAGTTCGCATGGGTGAGCATCAGTTCGATGCTCTTGGATGTTGTCGGATCGTCTTCCACCAAAAGAACGCGCATCGTCAAATTACTCCGTTTGCTTCCCCAGATTTCCCCACCACGTTGGCTAACAATGGTTAATTACACGTTACCACTGCACGTAGCGTAGTAATACAATTCAAGGTTGTCTATAGCGTTGGACCTTGGTGGTTCTCAGCGCCTCTGTCCCATGACGCGAAATCGCGAGCCGCCAGCCATCCAGCTCTTCCAGCGAAAGCGAATAGCGCGCCAGCGCCTCGTCCTGCGAAATCAGGCCGGCGGCGATCGCCTTGACCACGGCGGCCTTGCGCCGCGCGACCCAGCGGACCGTGTCCACCGGCGGCAGATCGGCCCGGGTCATTTTGGTGCCATCGGGCAAGGTGACGGCCCGCGGACCTTCGATGCGCTTGATATACATGGGTCTCCCCTCACTCTTTGCGGGGCCAGCGTGAAGCGGCATGTTTAACGCGCGGTGAAACGAGGGCTTGAGACTGTCTCGCATTTTCCTATATTCCGACGGACTTCCCGAAAGGTTCCCTCATGCCACTCGACAGCAAGGATCATCCGCTGAATTCGCTGGGCTTTGCCAAGCCCCCGGCCGAAACCCGCGTGGTCGTCGCCATGTCGGGCGGCGTGGACAGTTCCGTCGTGGCGGCGCAACTGGCCGAGGAAGGCTATGATGTGGTCGGCGTCACCCTGCAGCTTTACGATCACGGCGCGGCGCTGGCCAAGAAGGGCGCGTGCTGCGCCGGGCTGGATATCCACGATGCCCGCCGGGTGGCCGAGGAGATGGGGTTTCCGCATTACGTGCTGGATTACGAGAACATCTTCAAGGACGCGGTGATCGACGAATTCGCCGACAGCTATCTGGCCGGCGCCACGCCTGTGCCCTGCATCCGCTGCAACGAGCGGGTGAAGTTCAAGGACCTGCTGCAAACCGCGAAGGATCTGGAGGCCGACTGCATGGCAACCGGCCACTATATCCAGCGCAAGATGGGCGCCACCGGGCCAGAGCTGCATTGCGCGGCGGATGCGGCGCGCGATCAATCCTATTTCCTGTTCTCGACCACGCCCGAACAGCTCGATTATCTGCGCTTTCCGCTGGGCCACCTGCCCTCGAAGAACGAAACCCGCGCCCTGGCGGCAAAATACGGCCTGCCCGTGGCCGACAAGCCCGACAGCCAGGACATCTGTTTCGTACCGAATGGCAACTATGCCAGTGTCATCGAAAAGCTGCGCCCGGGGGCCGCCGAGCCCGGAGAGATCGTTCACGCCGATGGCCGGGTGCTGGGCACGCATGACGGCGTGATCCATTACACCATCGGTCAGCGGCGCGGGCTGGGCATCGGCGGGCTGGCCGATCCGCTTTACGTGGTGCGGCTGGATGTGGACGCGCGGCGGGTGATCGTGGGCCCGAAAGAGATGCTTTCGACCCGGACCATCCCCGTGCGGGAGATCAACTGGCTGGGCGACGCGCCGATGACCGCGCGCGATGAATGGCATATCTCGGTCAAGGTCCGCTCGACCCGCCCCCCGCGCGAGGCGATCCTGCGGCCACTGTCAGAGACCGAAGCGCAGGTGGAACTGCTGACCGCCGAAGAGGGGGTCAGCCCCGGGCAGGCCTGCGTGTTCTATGAAACCGGCGGCAGCCGCATCCTTGGCGGTGGCTGGATCTGGCGCGGGGCCTGAGCTTTACGCCACCTGCGGCGGCAGACCGTCCAGAACCGCATGGGCCGCGCGCAGACCCGGCGGCGCGGTCCCCCGGCCGAGCAATGCCATGGTTTCATCCTCCGCCGCCACCTGGGCCGCGCGCGCTTGCGCGTCGTCAAGCAGCGTCAGAAGCGCGGCAGAGATCGGCCCGGGCTCGCAATCCGGGCCCAGAAACTCCGGCACCACCCGCATGCCGGTGATGATGTTGATCAGCGTCACCGTGTCAATCTTGGCCATGTAGCGGATGATCCGAAAGCTGAGCCAGTTCATGTTATAGGCGATCACCATCGGCGTGCGCGCCGCCGCCAGTTCCAGCGAGACCGTGCCCGAGGCCGCCAGCGCCACATCCGCCGCCGCGAAAGCCGCGCGCTTTTCCGCCAGAACCGCCGCACCGTCGCGCCCGCGCGGATCAAGCAGGATCGGATCGCCCGGCCAGTCGGCCACCATTCCGGCCACCTGCCCCGCCACCGATGGCGCCGCCGGAAGTACCACGCGCAGCGAAGGGTGCCGCGCCAGCACCGGGCGCAGCGCCGCGCCGAAAACCGGCGCCAGCCGCCCGACCTCGCCCAGCCGCGATCCCGGCAGCGCCAGCAGCAGCGGCGTGTCGGGCCCAAGCCCGTGCGCGGCGCGGAAGGCGGCGATCGCCCCGGCATCCGCCCGCGGCTGTGTAACCACGGGATGGCCGACGAAATCGCAGCGCAGCCCTTCGTCTTCCATATAGGGCGGCTCGAACGGGAACAGCGCCAGCACCTGGTCGATCACGCCGACCATCTTGCGCGCCCGCCCCGACCGCCACGCCCAGACCGTGGGCGCGACATAGTGAACAGTGCGGATATCCGACGCCGCCTTGACCCGCCGCGCCACCCGCAGGCTGAAATCGGGGCTGTCGATGGTAATCAGCGCGTCGGGCTTTTGCGCCAGAACCGCCGCCGCGCATTCCGCGATCCGGCGTTTGAGCTGGCGATAGCGCGGCAGCACCTCGGCCAGCCCCATCACCGAAAGCTCATCCATCGCAAAGAGACTCTCGAGCCCCTGCGCCGCCATCAGCGGACCGCCGACACCGGCAAAGGCCACATCCGGGTGCAGCTCTTTCAGCCCGGCCATCAGCGCCGCCCCGAGCGCGTCGCCCGAAGGCTCTCCCGCGATCACGAAGAACCGCCTCACGGCCGCCGCGCCCAGATGAACAGGCCTTCGGCCTGCGCCGCGGCCAGTGTCGCCTCACGCTCCAGGATCATCACGCCGCCGGCCTCGATCACGATGCCGGCCAGCCCGGCCCGCGCCACCCCCGCAACCGTGCCGGGGCCGATGACGGGCAGATCCACGCGCCGGTCCTGCCCCGGCTTCGGCGCCTTGTAGAACACGCCCTTCGCGCCAGCGGCATCGGCACGGCAGCCGCCCGCCACATCGGCCAGCCAGCGCAGCATCGCGTCGGTGCCCGGCAGGGTCTCGACCGCAAGGCACAAGCCCTGCGCCACCACCGCGCCCTGCCCGACGTCGATCGCGCCAAGCGCCGTCACGATCTGCGCCGCGCGGGCGGCATCGGCCCGGTCATCCTCCGACGGCTGATCCGGGGTCAGAACCCCGTCGCCCGGCACAAGCTCGGGCGCGATCGCATCGGCGCCGACCACATCGAAGCCGGCATCCTCGAACAGCCCGATCACGGCGCGCAGCAGCGCGTCGTCCCCGGCCTGAAACGCCGGAATGAGCGCAGGCAGCAGCATCGCCGATTTCGGATCGATCCGCCCGGGGTCCAGCGCCGGGCGGCTGACCGCCCCGGCAAAGACCACCCGCGTCATGCCCAGATCCCGCAGCCGGTCGAACAGCAGTGCCAGGCGTTCCACGATGAAGCGTTCCACCGGCCAGCCGCCGGGATTTTCCACCACGAATCCTTCCATTTCGGCCAGAACGAAGGGTGCGCCCTCCGCCTCCAGCCGCCGGGCCAGAAGCCCCGGAAGCGCGCCTTGGCCGGCGATGATGGCGGTGCCTTGTGTCATTGGATCAACCCGGTGTCAGGAAGGAACGGTCGCTCTGGCCGAGAATGAAATCAGCCACTTCGCGCACATAATCGCTGCTGGTGCCCTCGGACAGGCGGCGCGCGCGGTCCTGAAACGCGCCATCGCCCGCCGCCAGTTCCTGAAACGCCGCGCGCAGGGCCGTGATATCCTCGCGCGCCACGCCGCGCCGCTTCAGGCCGACAAGGTTCAGCCCGTCAAGCACGCCGCGCGGCCCGTGCACCAACCCGTAGGGGATTACGTCATTGGGCACCATGGTGACGCCGCCGATAATCGCGCCGCGCCCGATGCGCACAAACTGATGGATGCCCGAAAGCCCGCCGATGATCACGTCATCCTCGACCACGCAATGGCCGGCCAGCGCCGCCTGATTGGCCATCACCACCCGGTTGCCCACGCGCACGTCATGGCCGACATGGGCGCCGGTCATGAACAGGCAATCGTCGCCCACAACCGTAACGCCGCCGCCGCCCTCGGTGCCGGTGTTCATCGTCACGCCTTCGCGGATGCGGTTGCGCGCGCCGACCTCCAGCCGGGTCTTCTCTCCGCGGAACTTCAGATCCTGCGGGATGTCTCCGATATTGGCGAAGGGGAAAATCATGGTTTCCGCGCCGATGCTGGTGATCCCGGTGACGATGGCGTGGCTCTTGACAACCACCCCGGGGCCAAGCGTAACCTGCGGACCGATCACCGAAAACGGGCCGATCACACAGCCCGGTCCGATCCTGGCCCCGTCCTCGACAATGGCGGAGGCATGGATATCCGCGCTGGGATCAACGGTCATCCCGCGTTACCCCTGCAGATCCATCATGGCGCCGAACTCCGCCTCGCAGGCAAGCTCGCCCTCCACCATCGCCACACCCTTCATGCGCCAGATCTTGGTCCCCTTGCGCAGCACGGTGATGTGCAGCTCCAGCACGTCGCCCGGCACCACCATGCGGCGGAATTTGCATTTGTCGATGGTCATGAAATAGACCAGCACATCGCGGTCGGCGATCTCCATCGAGATGCCGGCCATCACCGTGGCCGTCTGCGCCATCGCCTCGACGATCAGCACGCCGGGCATGATCGGGGTCGCCGGGAAATGGCCCTGGAAGTGCGGCTCGTTGAAGGTGACGTTCTTGATGCCCACCGCGCTTTCGTTGGGAACGATATCACGAACCTTGTCGATCAGCAGGAACGGATAGCGGTGCGGGATGATCCGCTTGATCAGATGGATATCCGCAACTGTCGGCAACTGCTCGCTCATGGGTCGTCCCTTCCGGTTCTGTTGGCCGTCTCTTGCGCAGGGGAGTATCAACACTGCCGCGGGGAAACAAGCGGCGGCTATTGCTGCGGCGTGGTCTCGTCGCCGTTTTCAGCCGGATCGGAGGGCGGGGCCAAACCACCCGGAAGCAAGGGCACATTGCCGCCCTCGATGGATTGTTGCACCGTCAACGTGTCGATCCTTTCGATGGCGTCGCCGGTGATGTCGATCTGTTCGGCCGACAGGATCACCGCCCGGCTTTCCAGCACCACGACCGCGCCCCGCTCGCGCACGATCTGGGTCAGGACCGGCAGGATGGTCTGATAGAAATTCGCCTGCGCGGTATCGCGCCGCCGCCCCAGCGCGCGGGCCTTTTCATCCTGCTCGGCCCGGATCGAGACCACCCTTTCGTCAAAGGCCATGGCCCGCTTGCGAAACTCCGCCGGGTCCATGCCGGCCCGCTCGCTCGTCAGAGCGCGCTCTTCGGCGACAAGCTGTTCCTCGATTTGCCGGTTTTCGGCGGCCAGGCTGGCGCCCTCCGCCTCCAGCCCGGCGAGAATCGCCTTGCCGTAGGCGGATTCGTTGAACAGACGCTCCTGATCAATGGTAACGACAGGGCTTCGCACCACGAGATTCTGCTCCTGCGCGCCAAGCGGCCCGGCCGCGAGACCGGAGAGCAGACCCAGTGCAATGACGAGCCGGCGCATCAGAACCGGGTTGAAATCGTCAGGTCGAAATTCCGGACCTCGTCATAGGATTCCTTTTGCACCGCATCCGAGAAGTTGAAGCGCAGCGGGCCGATCGGGGTGGTCCAGAAAATCGAAAAGCCGACGGCCGCGCGCAGGTTCATCCCGTCGTCGACGCTGCCGCCATTGTCATTGTCCAGATCCCAGACAGAACCGACGTCGGCGAACAGACCGCCGCGAATGCCGTATTCCTCCGGCACACCGATCGGGAAATCCGCCTCGAGCCGGACAACCGCGAACATGTTGCCGCCAAGCGCCTCGTTCGACGGCGTGTTCAGATCGCGCGGGCCGATGCCGTTGTTGTCAAAGCCCCGCATCTTGCCGTTCAGGAAATAGCGTTCGGTGACACGGCTGTTGCCATCCAGGAAGTTCAGCAAGCCACCCTCGAACTCGGCGCGCAGCGTCACATCCTCGTTCATCACCGTGGTTTCCGAAGCCACGAGCGCCGTCGTCTCCACGAATTTGGTATCGCCGCCCAGGCCGCCGAAATTCTGGTTGAAGCGCAGCAGAACCCCGGCGTTCGGGTTCAGGCCGGTGCGGCGGGTGTCGTAGCTGTAGGTATAGCCGACACTGCTGGTCAGAAGGGCCTCTTCATCCGCCTCGGCCTGAATGATCGGCGATGCGCCGGTGTAGTTATAAAGATCGGTCTCCGCGATGGTGTAGCGCAGCGCCAGGCGGGTGAATTCCCCGGTCGGGAACTCAAGGCTCGGCGAAATCGAAACCCGCCGCGTATCGTATTTGGTGCTGTCCTGGTTGGAGGATTCGCCATAGGAGGCCGAGAAGCGGAAGGTCACGTCGCGGCTCAGAAAAGCGGGTTCGGCGAAGGTGAACGAGGTTACCGAATTGTCGACGCCGCTGGTGAGCGAGAAGCTCAGATACTGGCCGCGCCCCAGAAAGTTCGATTCCGAAAAGCTGACCGCCGCCCCGGCGCCGTTCGTCACGCTGTAGTTCAGGCCGAACGACAGCGATCCGGTCGGGGCTTCCTCGACGTTCACATCCACGATCACCTGGTCCGGCGAGGTGCCTTCCCGCGCGTTCACGTCGGCCGTCGAGAAGAACCCGAGCGCGCGGATGCGTTCGGCGGTTTCGCGGATCTCGCGCGGGTTGAACGGATCACCCTCGACGGTGCGGAACTGCCGCCGGATCACCCGGTCCAGCGTCGTGGCGTTGCCCTCGATATCAATCCGTTCCACGAAAACGCGCGGCCCCTTGACGATGCGGAAATCCACATCCAGCGTCAGGTCGCGGTCGTTGCGGGTCACGCGGGGATCGACGCGGATGAAATTCAGCCCCTGCTGCAGCGCCAGCCGCTCCAGCCGCGCGATCGTGTTGTCCACCAGCGCCGGCGAATAGGTCACGCCCGGATGCACCCGGATCGCCTCTTGAAACAGATCCACGTCGACCTCGGCCAGATCGGACGAGGCCGTGACCTCGCCGAACGTGAACGATTGCCCTTCGCGCAGGTTGAAGGTGATGAGGAACGCATCGCGGTTGCGCGTCAGTTCCGATGTGACAGAGAGCACCTGAAAATCGATGAACCCGCGCGAGACATAGAAATCCTGCAGCACCTGCTTGTCGAACTCGATCCGGTCGGCGACGAATGTGTCGCTGCGGATCAGCCGGCGCAGCAGCCCGGCCTGTTTGGTGCCCAGCACCCGCCGCAGCCGCCCGTCGGAGTAGAACCGGTTGCCCACGAAGGAGATCCGCTCCACCTCCACACCCCTGCCCTCGACGATCTCGAAGGCCAGATCCACCCGGTTGTCGGACCGGCGGATGATGCGCGGCTCGACCGTCGCGGCCAGCCGGCCGGACTGTTCATAGGCGGTCACGATGGCGGCGGCGTCGGCCTCGGCCAGGCTGGGGTTGTAGACGCGGCGCGATTGCGACTGGATGATCTGTTCCAGATCCTCGTCCTTGATCATCCGGTTGCCTTCGAAATTGATGACGTTGATCGTGGGATATTCAACGACCCGGATGAACAGCGTGCCGCCGCGCGGCTCGATCTCGACCTCTTCGAACAGGCCGCTTTCAACAATGTTCTGATAGGCCTGGTTCACCTGGGCGGCGGAGACTGTCTCTCCCCTGGCGATTCCGGCATAGCTCAGGATGGTTGAGGCATCGACGCGCTGATTTCCCTCGATCTGCACATTGGTGAAACTGTAATTCTGCGCCTGCGCCGCGCCGGGCGAAAAGACGTAAGGCCCCGCAATGACGAAGAAAAGAAAAAGTGCCACATGGGAAAGGGCCTTGCTTACGCACCAGCCCCGAAAACAGCCCGCTTTATTTGTCATTCGTCCGCCCTGCTCTGACGTATTTCTTGTTCGTCAGAGTTACCGGGAAAGCGCGCTCTTGTCAAAATACGACATGGGTTTTGCCGGGACTAATCCGCAGATCCCGCCGGCAAACCCTTGCCGCCGGAATTCAAAGCACCGTGCCAAGATGCGCGCCGGCCATCAGCGCGCCGAAAATCACCGCGACGAAAAGAACGCGGTCCCAGTTCAGCCCCACCAGCAGGGAAAGACTGCGGTAGCCATTAGAGATGGTGTACATCTGATTGCCCTCCATTCAGGACGTCCGGTATCGGTTGCGTCCACAATCTAGGCGGGCAATATGGCAGCTTTGCGGCGGGTTAACGGTGGCTTACGGGCAAAACAGATCGTTCGACAGCGCGAAGGCCATCAGCGCGAACATGATGCTCAGCCCTGCCGTCATCAGGATGCGCAGCGCCCGGTCGCTGGGCGGCCGGCCCGACAACGCCTCGAACACATGAAAGACGAGATGCCCGCCATCCAGAACCGGGATCGGAAACAGGTTCAGAAGCCCCACCGCGGTGGACAGTACGCCGATGAACCAAATGAAGCTTATCCAGCCCTGGCTGGCGGCCGCGCCCGAGGTTTCGGCGATGCCCAGCGGGCCGCGCAGGTTGCACGAACTGATCGCGCCGGTCAGCATGTTGTAAAGCCCCGAGAGGCTGGAACGCACGATATAGACGGTCTGCTCGGCGCCGTAAGTCAGGGCCGATACCACGCCCGGTGTCTGCGTCGCGGGCTCGAAGAACAGGCCCCCCGTCATCCCGATCAGCCAGCGGGTTTCGAACCCGCCCTCTGGCAGCGGCAGGTCAACCCGGCGCGGGCTGAGCGTGAATTCGAGAGGCGCGCCATCGCGCCAGACCTCGACCACAAGCGCGCGCCCGTCAGAGCCGGTCACGATCTCCTGCAACTGGCTGAAGGCGGCGATCGGGGTGCCGTCGATCGAGGTCACCACATCGCCCACCTTCAGGCCGGCGTCCATCGCCGCCGAGCCCGGCTGCAACGCGTCGATCAGCGGCGGGAACGGATACGGGCCGAACACGTCGGCCTGCGCCCCGTCACGCAACACGCGATAGTCGATCGAGGGGGCCACCGGCAGAGCGGCGACGGCATCGTAAAACGCTGCGTAATCAGTTGTTTCGATCCCGTTCATGGCCAGGATCTGGTCGCCCGGCCGCAGCGCGCCGACCTCTGCCGGCAATTGCGCCAGCGTGCTGACGGTCGGCGGCTCGATCGCCTCGCCCCGGATGAACAGAACCCCGGTGAACACCGCGATCGACAGGATGAAGTTGAACACAGGCCCGGCGGCCACGGTGGCGGAGCGCGCCCAGAGCGGCGCGCCGTGCATCGTGTGGCGCAGCATCTCGGGCTCCATGTCGGCCAGGGTTTCGCTGGCCCTGTCGCTGGCGGCGTTGGCGTCGCCCAGGAATTTCACGTAGCCGCCGAAGGGCAGCGCCGCGATCTGCCATTTCGTGCCCCATTTGTCTTCGCGCGAAAACAGCACGGGCCCGAACCCGATTGAAAAAACCTCGGCATGAATGCCGGAAATGCGGCCGATGATGTAATGACCATATTCGTGGACCGCGACAATCACGCTAAGCGCAACAACAAAAGCCCCAATTGTATAAAGAATATTCCCGAAAGACGGGATCGAAGCGACAATATCCACGCGTCATCCTTTTCGCGTTAAGATCGAATTTCCGAGATGGTCTGCCCGGCCCTGCTCCGGGCGAGATGGTCCATCTGGATGATGTTATCAAGATCGAACCGGGCATTAGTGAGACCAGATTCGCCCAAAAGCCTGTCCAAAACCGTGTCGACGACCTGCGCCATCTGCATGAATCCGATCTCGCCCGCGATGAACCCGTCCAGCGCCCGTTCCTTGGCCGCGTTGAACGCCGCCCCCGCCAGACCGCCCGCCTGCATCACGTCCCGTGCGAGATCAAGCGCGGGATAGCGCACGGGATCGGGCGCGCGGAAATTCAGCTGCCCGATCCGCGCCAGATCAAGCCGCGCCACCGGCAGCTCCGCCCGCTCGGGCCAGTTCAGCGCATAGCCGATGGCATGGCGCATATCGGCCGCGCCCAGATGCGCCATCAGCGCCCCGTCGCGGAACCCCACCAGCGCATGCACCAGCGATTCAGGATGCACTAGCACCTCGATCTTGTCCGGCGCGATGCCGAAGAATTCCTTTACTTCAATCACTTCCAGCGCCTTGTTGAACATCGAGGCGCTGTCGATCGTGATCCGCTGCCCCATGTCCCAGTTCGGATGGCTCGACGCCTGCGCCAGTGTCGCGGTGGCAAGCTTTTCCAGCGGCCAGTCGCGGAACGCGCCGCCCGACGCGGTGATGATGATGCGCTCGACCGCCTCCATCTTCTCGCCCACCAGCGCCTGGAAGATGGCCGAATGTTCGCTGTCCACCGGCAGGATCCGCGCGCCATGCGCCCGCGCCGTGGCCATCAGCAGCGGCCCGGCGGTGACAAGGCTTTCCTTGTTGGCCAGCGCCAGAGTGGTGCCATGCTCCAGCGCTTTCAGCCCGGGAATCAGCCCCGCGGCCCCGACGATGGCCGACATGAACCAGTCCGCCGGCCGCTCCGCCGCCTCGGCCACGGCGTCCGCCCCCGCGGCAACCTCGATCCCCGATCCGGCCAGCGCCTCCTGCAGCGCATCGTGGCATTCGGGATAGCAGGTTACCGCCAGCCGGGCCTTCAGCGCGCGCGCCTGCTCGGCCAGAAGCGCCACGTTGCGCCCGCCGGTCAGCGCGACCACGTCAAACGCCGCCGCCCCGCCCTGCCGCGTGAGCAGGTCGATGGTGTTAACCCCGATCGAGCCGGTGGAGCCGAAGATCGTGACACGCCGCATGGTTCAGAACCTGACCTCTGGCACATAGACAAGCTGCGCCACCAAAAGCATGAACAGCGCGGCGCCCAGCAGCCCGTCGAACCTGTCGAACAGCCCGCCATGGCCGGGGATCAGCGCAGAGCTGTCCTTGACGCCCATCTTCCGCTTCAGGGCGCTTTCGGCAATATCGCCCATCTGGCTGGCCAGCGAAAGCGCCACCGAAATCCACGGCAGATCGGGTCCGGCGTTGGTGAAGCTGCGGAAGAGCAGGCCGATCAGGGCCGCCGCCACCCAGCCCGCGATTGTGCCCGACCAGGTCTTCTTGGGGCTGACGCGCGGCCAGAACTTGGGCCCGCCGAACAGGCGGCCGGCGAAATATCCGAATACATCGGTGGCGATCACCACCAGCACCAGCCAGAACAGCCAGACCACGCCATAGGCATCGCGAAACCCCGAAAGCCCGTAGCCCGCCACCAGAATGCCAAGCGCGAAGGCCATGAAGATCAGCGGCGTCCGCTGCAGCAGCGCGACGCCCAGCAAGGCCGGTACCGCCAGCACCGGCAGCGCATAAACCCCGGGCACCTCGCGCGCGGCCAGCACGGCGACCGCGCCCAGAAGGCCCAGAACGATCGCCTCGGTCTTTTTCGCGGGAACGACGATTCGCGACAGTTCCCAGATCATCACGCCGCTGACCAGCGCCGCCAGCCCGGTGAACCACGGCCCGCCCAGCCAGATCAGCACAACCCCCGCCGCCGCCATCGCCGCGCCGGAAATCAGCCGGTTGCGCAGATCGCCCCATTGTCCCGGTTGGGTCATCAGACGCCGATCGCCCCATAGCGGCGTTCCCTGCCGGAAAAGCGCGCCACGATCTCTGCAAAGCAATCCCGGGTGAAATCCGGCCACAGGATCGGGGTGAATTCATATTCCGCATAGGCCGACTGCCACAGCAGAAAGTTGGAAATCCGCGCCTCGCCGCTGGTACGGATCACCAGATCGGGGTCGGGCAGCACGCAGGTATCCAGAAAGCGCGCAAGGGTGACGGCATCCACATCATCGGGGTCGAGCCGTCCGGCGGCCACTTCATGGGCCAGCCGCTTGGTGGCGCGGGCGACCTCGTCGCGGCCGCCATAGTTCAACGCGATGGTCAGGTGGACCAGATCGTTTTCCTTGGTCAGATCCTCCAGATGATCCATCAGGCGCACCAGCTTGACATCGAGCCTGTCCCGGTCACCGATGAACCGCACCCGCACCCCTTCCTGCAGAAGCGATTGCGCCTCTTTCTGGATATAGCGCCGGAACAGCGTCATCAGGCCGGTCACCTCGGCCTGGGTCCGTTGCCAGTTTTCGGTCGAGAATGCGAAAATGGTAAGATACTGAATACCCAGTTCCGGACAGGCGTTGACGATTTCGCGCACACGCTTGGCACCGGCCTGATGGCCAAACAGCCTCGGGCGACCGCGACGTTGCGCCCAACGCCCATTGCCATCCATAATTATGGCGACATGGGTCGGTCCCTGCCCTTGTGATAAATTGGCGGCCAACAAATTTCCTTTCCCGTTCATGCCCGGGTTAAACCTGCATGATCTCCTGTTGCTTCGTTTCCAATGCGGTATCCACCTTGGAAATGGCAGCGTCGGTCAGCTCCTGAACCTCGTCCGACCAGATCTTGTGCTCGTCTTCGCTCATCCCGCCGGCCTTGGCTTTCTTGAGCTGATCCATGCCGTCGCGGCGCACGTTGCGAATGGCAACGCGGGCGTGTTCGGCATATTGCGCGGCGACCTTGGTCAGCTCGCGCCGGCGCTCTTCGTTCAGCTCGGGGATCGGCAGCATGATGATGGTGCCGTTGGTCTGCGGGTTGATGCCCAGCCCCGACTCGCGGATCGCCTTCTCGACGGCGCCGACCAGCGATTTGTCCCAGACATTCACCGTGACCATGCGCGGTTCGGGAACGTTGACCGTGCCGACCTGGTTGATGGGGGTCGGAGATCCGTAGGCATTGACCATCACCGGCTCCAGCATCGACGCCGAGGCGCGGCCGGTGCGCAGCGAGGCGAATTCCTGCCTCAGTGCCGCCATCGCGCCGTCCATCCGGCGCTGCAGGTCGTCCAGATCAACTTCAATCTCTTCGTCTGCCATGCTCTTCACTCGCTTCTTGTCGTTCGGCGCCTCTTGGCGGGCTGCCCCTGCTATAGCGTCATCCGTGTACGATTGTATAGGTGCCTTCCCCGGCCAGGATCCCGACGAACCCGCCGGGTTCGTCCAGAGAGAAGACAATGATCGGAAGGTTGTTGTCGCGGGCCAGCGCGATGGCCGACGCATCCATCACCTTCAGGTTCTTCACCAGCACGTCGTCATACGTGATTTCGTCATAGCGTTTCGCATCGGCGTGTTTCACCGGGTCCTTGTCATAGACGCCGTCCACCTTGGTGCCCTTGAAGATCGCCTCGCAGGCCATTTCATTGGCGCGCAGGGTCGCGGCGGTGTCGGTGGTGAAATAGGGGTTGCCGGTGCCGGCGGCGAAGATCACCACGCGGCCCTTTTCCAGATGCCGCACGGCGCGGCGGCGGATATAGGGCTCGCACACCTGATCCATCGGAATGGCCGACACCACGCGGGTGTAGACCCCCACGCCCTCCAGCGCCGATTGCACGGCCAGCGCGTTCATCACCGTGGCCAGCATTCCCATGTAATCGGCGGTCGTCCGCTCCATGCCCTGGGCGCTGCCCTGAAGGCCGCGAAAGATGTTGCCGCCACCGATGACCATGCAGATCTCGACGCCCATGTCGTGAACGCTTTTCACCTCGCGGGCAATGCGCTCGACCGTGGGCGGGTGCAGCCCGAAACCCTGATCGCCCATCAGCGCCTCACCGGAGATTTTCAGAAGAACCCGCTTGTAGGTGCGCGTCGGTTTGTTGGTCCTGGCGTCACTCATATGATCCTGTCCCGGTGCTATACTTGGCCTCGGGCGCAAAATGTCGGAAAAGCACAAAAGGTTCAACGGATAACACGAGGCCAGCCGCGCATTGCCCCTGCCAAAGACAGATCCCGCGCGCCCGGTCCTGATCGCCGGGCCGACCGCCAGCGGCAAATCCGCCCTCGCACTGTCCCTGGCCGAGGCGGAGGGCGGCGTTATCGTCAATGCCGATGCGCTGCAGGTTTTCGAGAACTGGCGCATCCTGACGGCCCGCCCCGGCCCCGAGGAAGAGGCCCGCGCGCCGCATGCCCTGTATGGCCACGTGCCCTATGACGCCGACTATTCCGTGGGCCACTGGCTGCGCGAGGTGGCGCCGATTCTGGCCGGGGCGGCGCGGCCGATCGTCGTCGGCGGCACGGGGCTCTATTTCACCGCGCTCACCGAAGGGCTGGCCGAGATCCCCGAAACCCCGGCCGATCTGCGCGCCCTGGCCGACCGGCGCAGGCTGGCCGAAGGGCATCAGGCGCTTCTGGCCGAGCTGGACGCCGAAACCCGGGCGCGGGTCGATCCGCTGAACCCGATGCGGGTGCAGCGCGCGTGGGAGGTGCTGCAGGCCACCGGCAAGGGTCTGGCCGCCTGGCAGGCGCAAACGCCGCCGGCGCTTTTGCCGCTGGCCCGTGCCCAGGCCTTCGTGCTGCAGGCCGACCGTGACTGGCTGGCCGCGCGGATCGACCGGCGCTTCGACGCCATGCTGCGCCACGGCGTGCTCGACGAGGTGCGCGCCAACCTTGCCCGCTGGAACCCGGCGCATCTGTCGTCCAGAGCCATCGGCGCGCCCGAGCTGATCGCCCATCTTCAGGGCAAACTGTCTCTCGAAGAGGCAACCGCCCGCGCCAAGACGGCCTCGCGCCAATACGCCAAACGGCAGCGCACATGGTTTCGTGCAAGAATGCGGGAATGGCAGCAGATTTCGGCACAATAACCTGTCGCCGACGCACAACAGGCGTTCCAAACATCACTTTTCATACATTGTTCCGGCTTCCCTTTGGTCAGCGCGCCGCTAGACTCCGGCCATATTCAAGACGCACTGGGCCGGGGGGCCGCCATGATGCATGACACAGGAATTCGCCTGTCTCCGATTTCCCTGCTGACACAGGGCGGGCGCTGGCGCGCGGGCGCGATGCGCAGCTATTCGTCGGATCAACTCTTGTGGTTCACGCGCGGTCAGGGCCGGCTCACGGTCGGCGGCACCGCGCGCGGCTTCGGTGCCCATAACGCCGTCTTCATCCCCGCCGGCACCATGTACGCGTTCGAACTGGGCGCGCAGGTCTTCGGCACCGCGCTGTTTCTGGGCCGCCTTTCCGGCCCGCCCTTCCCCGAGCGGCCGGTTCACCTGCGCATCCGCGACGCCCAGACCCAGGCCGAACTGACCGGCATCCTGGATCAGCTTCAACGCGAGGCGGATGGCGACCGCCCGGGCCGCGAACGCTCGATCCAGGCCTATGCCGGCCTGCTGTCGGTCTGGCTGGAACGGGTGATGCAGCAGCAGGAAGACGATCTTGCCGCCAATTCGGCCAGCCGCAGACTGGCGCGCCGGTTCAGCGAACTGGTGGAAAAGGATTTTCACACCGGCCGCGGCGTGTCCTACTATGCCGAAAGGCTTGGCGTCACCTCCACCCACCTGACCCGCGTCTGCAAGCAGACCTGCGGCAGCACCGCCTCCGAATTCCTGGCGGAGCGCAAGTTTTCAGAGGCCCGACGCCTGCTGGCCGACACGCGCAAGCCGGTGAAACAGATCGCGGCAGAGCTCGGTTTCGCGTCTCCGGCCTATTTCACGCGGGCGTTTCAGGGCCGTTGCGGGCAATCCCCGCGCAGTTTCCGCACCGGCCACTGAGCCGGATAAAGGTTTTATTTTCGCTGCATTGGGTTGCAAAACGGGGTGATGTCGTTTTTGTTGCGCGTCAATGTCGTTTTCAGACCACAGCATGGCGAATCCGGGCGTTGACGCGTGTCGGGAACTGGTGCCGAATGGCGCCGGAAAGGCATTGGCATGCAACGCCGGCGCGCGGGGCACCCCGCCGAATGCGGCGGCCGGGAACGCTAGATCACAGAAATGCACAAACTCTCGCAGGGAGAAAAAGATGACTCATCCGACAATCAACGGCAAACCGCTGCACCCCGCAGTCGGCATGTATGCCGAGGAATTCAAAGCCGGCAAGCTTAGCCGCCGCGAGTTTCTCGCCCGCGCCTCCACCCTTGGCGCCTCGGCGGCGACGATCTACGCGCTTGGCGGCCTGACCGCCGAGGCCAACGCCGCGTCGCACGAGATGAAGCCCAAGATGGGCGGCAGCCTGCGCATTCAGATGCAGGTGCTGGCGGTGAAGGATCCGCGCAGCTATGACTTCAGCCAGATGGGCAACCTGACCCGCGGCTTCCTTGAATATCTGGTCGAGGTGCGCCGCGACGGTACGTTCAAGGGCATGCTGCTGGAAAGCTGGGAGGTCAATGACGACGCCACCGAGTACATGCTGCACCTGCGCCCCGGTGTGAAATGGAACAACGGCGACGATTTCACCGCCGAAGACGTGGCCGCCAATTTCCACGGCTGGACCGACAAGACCGTCGAGGGCAATTCCATGGCCGCCCGCATGAGCTCGCTCGTGGACGAGACCACCGGCAAGGCCATCGAAGGGTCGATCGAAATCGTCGATCCGCTGACCGTCAAGCTGACGCTGCCGACCTCGGACATCACCATCATCGCCGGTATCGCCGACTATCCCGCCGCCGTGCAGCACAAAGACCTGATCGGCACCAATCCGATGGATCACGGCGTCGGCACCGGGGCCTACAAGGTCACCGAATACGAGGTCGGCGTGAAGTCGGTTCAGGAAAAGAACACCGAGCACACCTACTGGGGCGAGGCCTATCTTGACCGGGTGGAGTTCATCGATCTGGGCACCGACCCCGCCGCCACCGTCGCCGGCGCCGAGGCCGACGAGTTCGACATGAACTATGATTCCGTTGGTGAATTCGTCGATATCTTCGACGCGATCGGCTGGGTGAAATCGGAAATCGCAACCGCCTCGACGATCACGCTGCGCCCGAACCAGCTGGCCGAGGTCGATGGCATGAAACCCTATGCCGATGTGCGCGTCCGCCGCGCGCTGGCACTGGCCGTCGACAACGCGGTGCTGCTGGAACTGGGCTACTCGGGCCGCGGCACCCCGGCCGAAAACCACCATGTCGCGCCGATCCACCCCGAATATTTCGAACTGCCGCCGATCAAGCAGGACGTCGCCGAGGCGCAGCGCCTGATGGAAGAGGCAGGCATGATGGATTTCGAGCATGAGCTGATTTCCATCGACGATGACTGGCGCCGCAACACCACCGACGCGCTGGCCGCGCAGCTTCGCGATGCCGGCTTCAAGGTCAAGCGTACGGTCATCCCGGGCACGACCTTCTGGAACGACTGGACGAAATACCCGTTCAGCTCGACCAACTGGAACGGCCGGGAACTGGGCGTGCAGGTTCTGGCGCTGGCCTACCGGTCGGGCGAGGCCTGGAACGAGTCCGGCTTTGCCAATGCCGAATTCGACGACCTGCTGAAGCAGGCGCTGGCCATCGCCGATCATGACGAGCGGCGCGTGCTGATGGAGCGGATCGAACAGATCATGCAGGAAGAGGGCGTGACCATTCAGCCCTACTGGCGCTCTGTCTACCGCCACACCAAGGAAGGCGTCGTCAACGGCGAACGCCACCAGAAGGATGAGATCAACATCCATTATCTTGGCTGGGCCTGAGCCTGACCAATCGGAGGGGGCGGCGCCGACCGCCCCCTTCTTTCTGATACGTCCGGCCTGACGGCGCCCGCTCGCGCCCCTCTGCAAAGGCCCGCCGCGTTTCACCCACAGGGGGACATATGGGACTGTTCATACTCAGACGGGTCGGGGTGATGATCCTAACCGCGATCTGCCTTACATTCTTGGTTTTCCTGCTGACCAACCTTGCACCAAACCTGGAAAAGCTGGCCAAGACGCAAGGCAACGCGCGGATGACCGAAGCCGAGGTCGAAGGCTGGCTGGAAAAGAACGGCTATGCCAACCCGATGCTCGTGCGCTACGGCGAATGGCTCGGCGTGGTGCCCGGCTGGACCCGGGTGGATGAGGACGGCAAGACCACCGGGCGCTGCATCGATTTCAACACACCGGTCGAATCCGCGCCCCGGTTCTGTGGCGTGCTTCAGGGCGATTTCGGCTATTCCACCGTGTTCCGCGCCGATGTTTCGGGCATCATCGGCACGCGGCTCCGGCTGACGGGCATCCTGATGTTCTGGGTCATGATCGTGATGGTGCCGCTGGCGCTGATCATCGGCGTGCTGGCCGGGATGCGCGAGGGCACCAAGCTCGACCGGTCGCTTTCCACCCTGTCCATCGCCTCCACCGCGACGCCGGAATATGTTTCGGGCGTCATCCTGATCGCGCTGCTGGCCTCGTCGCGGATCGGGTTGGGTCCGCTGCTGAACGGCTGGGGCTGGATCGAGGGGAAAACCCTGTTCAAGGGCTCTGCCACCAGCGCCATGGACGGCATCACATTCGAGAATTTCACCCTGCCCGTGGCCACCATGGCGCTCTACGGCATGGGCTATATCGCCAGGATGACCCGTGCCTCGATGGCCGAGGTGATGACGGCGCAGTATATCCGCACCGCCCGGCTGAAGGGGGTAAGCTTCCGCAACATCGTTCTGAAACACGCGCTGCGCAACGCGCTGATCGCGCCGTTCACGGTGATCATGCTGCAGTTTCCCTGGCTTCTCACCGGTGTGGTGATCGTCGAGACGCTGTTCAACTACAAGGGATTCGGCTGGACGCTTGTCTCGGCCGCATCGAACAATGACATCGAACTGCTGCTCAGCTGCTCGATCGTCGCGGTGCTCGTGGTTCTGGTGACACAGCTGATTTCCGATATCGGCTATGTCTTCCTGAACCCGCGCATCCGCATATCGTAAAGGAGGGCCCGGACATGGAGCCATTGACCTGGACAGGCAGCCTGAGCGCCCTCACCCCGTTTCTGGCGGGGCTGTCCCTGCTCTTCGTCATCGCCGTGGTGGCGCAAATCGCCCTGGCCATCGCCCTGCCCGCCCCCGCCCGCGCCGGGTATGGAGAGGAAACGGGCGGCCCGGCCGTGATGGCCGGACGCCTTGCGAAATACAGTTTCCTCGGCGTCGTCGCGGTGGTGCTGATCTGGATTGTCGGCGGCATCGCCCTTCAGGGGCCGGCCAAGGGTATCATCGGCCATGTCGTGACGCGGTTCCTGCCGGTCTGGATTGCGCTGCTGGTCACCTTCGCGCTGTCGATCACGTTCAAGCGCCGGCTGGGCCTCTATGGCAAGCTGTTCGACAGCCCGATCGGTATGGTCGGTTTCGCGCTGGTCATGTTCTGGGTCTTCACCGCATTGTTCGCCGACATGATCGCCACCCACGATCCCATTCAGGTGATTTCCGGGCTCAAGAACAAGAGCCCCGGCGTGACGGTGCCGGGCGACGGCGGGGGTTTCCCCTATTACCTTCTGGGCGGCGACAACCTGGCCCGTGACGTGTTCAGCCGCATGGTGATGGGCGCGCGCGCGGTACTGAAGATCGCGCCGGCGGCCACGCTCTTCGCCTTTATGGTGGGCATCACGCTGGGCCTGCCCGCGGGTTATTTCGGCGGCAAGCTCGACACGGTGCTGTCGTTCATCGCCAACCTGGTGCTGGCCTTCCCGGTGATCCTTCTGTTCTATCTGCTGGTCACGCCCGAGATCGTGGCCTCCGGCATCCCCACATATATGGCGGCGGTGCTGTTTCTGTTCCCGATCCTGTTTCTGCTGATCATGTGGAACTCGCGCTATTTCACCCGGCCGGTGACACGCAACATCCTGGTCGCGGTCACGGTGCTGTTCGGCGGCTGGCTCTATGTCGGTCTGGCCTTCGACGCGGATCCGTTCGGCCTGATCTCGATGCCCGGCAACGTGCTGATCGTGTTCGTGTCGGTGGTGTTCGTGAACGCGCCCACTGTTTTCCGCATCGTGCGCGGGCTGGTGATGGACATCCACACCCGCGATTACGTGGCCGCGGCCCAGACCCGCGGCGAAGGCGCGTGGTATATCATGCTGTGGGAGATTCTGCCCAACGCGCGCGGGCCGCTGATCGTCGATTTCTGCCTGCGCATCGGTTACACGACCATCCTGCTGGGCACGCTGGGCTTTTTCGGCCTTGGCGTGAGCCCCGAGAGCCCGGACTGGGGATCGACCATCAACGAAGGGCGGCGCTTGCTGTCGATCTATCCGCACCCGGCCCTGCCGCCGGCGCTGGCGCTGATGAGCCTGGTGCTGGGGCTGAACCTGCTTGCCGACGGTTTGCGTGAAGAAAGCCTGAAGGACTGAGCCATGAAGATTTTTCACGAAAAATCTTCTGCCGGAAAAATCTTCGTGAAGATTTTTCCCGGACCGCGCGAAAGGAAAAGACCATGACCAAATGGGATTATGACGGCCCGATCCTGGAGATCGACAATCTGTCGATCAGCTTTTTCACCCGGCTGCGGGAAATCCCGGCGGTGATGGATTTTTCCTGCACCGTACAACCCGGAGAGGCGATGGGCCTGGTCGGCGAATCCGGCTGCGGCAAATCCACTGTGGCGCTGGGGGTGATGCAGGATCTGGGCGTGAACGGCCGCATCACCGGCGGCTCGATCCGGTTCAAGGGCCGTGATCTGAACGAGATGAGCGCCGAAGAGCTGCGCCACATTCGCGGCTCTGAAATCGCGATGATCTATCAGGAGCCCATGGCCAGCCTGAATCCGGCGATGAAGATCGGCAAGCAGCTGATGGAAGTGCCGATGATCCACGAGGGCAAATCCGCGCAAGAGGCCCGCGCCTTGGCGCTGCAGGTGGTCGAGGATGTGCGCCTGCCCGATCCCCGGCGCATCCTCAACAGCTATCCGCATCAGCTTTCGGGCGGGCAGCAGCAGCGCATCGTCATTGCCATGGCGCTGATGTCCAAGCCCAGCCTGCTGATCCTTGATGAGCCCACCACCGCGCTGGATGTGACGGTCGAGGCGGGCATCGTCGATCTGGTCAAGGATCTGGGCCGCAAATACGGCACGTCGATGCTGTTCATCTCTCACAATCTGGGGCTGGTTCTGGAAACCTGCGACAGGCTGTGCGTGATGTATTCCGGCGAGGCGGTCGAGACCGGCTCGATCGAGGATGTGTTCGACGAGATGCAGCACCCCTATACCCAGGCGCTGTTCCGCTCGATCCCCTTGCCCGGGGCCGACAAGAACGCGCATCCGCTGGTCGCCATTCCGGGCAATTTCCCGTTGCCGCACGAGCGCCCGCCGGGGTGCAATTTCGGCCCCCGCTGCGATTATTTCGAGGCCGGGCGCTGCGATGCCCAGGATATTCCCATGGTCCGTGTCCGGGGCGACGACCGGCACGAAACCCGCTGCATCCGGTTCCGAGAGATCGACTGGACCGCGCCGCCGGTGGCCGCGCCGAAACAGGCCAAGGCCGAGGTGGGCGACGTGGTTCTGAAGGTCGAGGACCTGAAGAAATATTACGAGGTCGCGGCCAATGCCCTGTTCGGCGGGGGCAACACCCGGGTGGTGAAGGCGAACGAGACCCTCAGCTTCGAGGCGCGCGAGAGCGAGACGCTGGCCATCGTCGGTGAATCCGGCTGCGGAAAATCCACGCTCGCCAAGGTTTTGATGGGGCTTGAAACCGCCACCGACGGAACCATCCTGCTCGATAACCGCGAGATACAGGACATCCCGATTCAGAAGCGCGGCACCAAGACGGTGTCGGATATCCAGATGGTGTTCCAGAACCCGTTCGACACGCTGAACCCGTCGATGACCGTCGGCCGCCAGATCATGCGCGCGCTGGAGATCTTCGGCGTCGGCGACAGCGAGGATGCCCGCCGCGCGCGGATGCTGGAACTGCTCGATCTGGTCAAGCTGCCGCGCGCTTTCGCCAACCGGATGCCGAGGCAGCTTTCGGGCGGGCAGAAACAGCGCGTGGGCATCGCCCGCGCCTTTGCCGGCGGTGCCCGGATCGTGGTGGCGGACGAGCCTGTTTCGGCGCTCGACGTTTCGGTGCAGGCCGCGGTGACCGATCTTCTGATGGATATCCAGCGCGAAGAGAAGACGACCCTCCTGTTCATCTCCCACGACCTCAGCATCGTGCGCTATCTGTCCGACAGGGTCATGGTCATGTATCTGGGCCATGTGGTCGAGCTGGGAACGACCGAACAGGTCTTTACGCCGCCCTATCACCCCTATACCGAGGCGCTTTTGTCTGCCGTGCCGATCGCCGACACCAGCGTTCATAAAAAGCGCATCGTGCTGGAGGGGGATATCCCCTCGGCGATGAACCCGCCGCCCGGCTGCCCTTTCCAGACCCGCTGCGGCTGGAAGGACCGGGTGCCCGGCGATCTGTGCGACACAGTGGTGCCGCCGATGCGGGTGCTGGAGGGCGGGCATCAGATGAAATGCCACCTGCCGGACGACGAACTGGCCACGATGGAGCCGGTCATCAAGCTCGCGGCGGAATAACCGGCGCGCGCCTGCCCCAATGCGCAGGAAGCGGGTTGTGCGGCACGGCGTGATGGCCTTTTTGGGGAAGGACGCCCCATAGATACAGGCAAACCATGTCACAGCCCGCCGCCAGACCGATGTCTCCCGCCGAATGGGCGATGCTGATCGCGCTGTCGTTGCTCTGGGGCGGGTCGTTCTTCTTCAACGGACTCGCGGTGCGCGACTTGCCCACCCTCACCGTTGTGGTCTGCCGCGTCAGCCTGGCCGCGCTGGTGTTGATCGCGATCTGCAGGATCGCAGGGGTGCGCCTGCCGCGCGCGCCGCGGATCTGGGCCGCCTTTTTCGGCATGGGATTGTTGAACAACGTGATCCCGTTCAGCCTGATCGTCTGGGGCCAGTCGCATATCGCCTCGGGCGTGGCGTCTATCCTGAATGCCACCACGCCGCTGTTCACCGTGCTCGTGGCGCATGTGCTGACCCGCGATGAAAAGCTCACGCCGCCGCGCCTGGCCGGGGTCGCCCTCGGGCTGGCCGGGGTCGCGGTGATGATCGGCGGCGGAGCGATGGCGGCGCTGGGCCGGGATGTTCTGGCGCAGCTGGCCTGCCTTGCGGCGGCGCTGTCCTATGCCTTTGCGGGTATCTTCGGGCGCCGGTTTCGCGCGCTCGGGGTGGCGCCGCTGGCCACCGCCACCGGGCAGGTCACCGCCGCCAGCGTGATGCTGTGGCCGCTGATGCTGCTGATCGACCGGCCCTGGACGCTGCCTCTGCCCGGCCCTGAAACGCTGGGCGCGCTGGCGGGGCTGGCGGTGCTGTCGACCGCGCTGGCCTATGTGCTGTATTTCCGCATCCTGTCCAGCGCGGGGGCCACCAACCTTTCGCTTGTGACCTTCCTTGTGCCGGTCAGTGCGATTATTCTGGGAATCGCCGTGCTGGACGAGGTGCTGGCGCCGCGGCATCTGGCGGGCATGGCGCTGATCGCCGCTGGTCTGGCCGCGATGGATGGCCGTATCCTGCGGCTGCTCCCCGCCCGCCGCCCCGACAGGAGCCCCGAATGACCCTGCTTTGCCCCCTGACCCAACCGCCCTGCTACGCGGTGATCTTTGCCTCGCTGCAAGGCGATGACCTCGCGGGGTATGACGCCATGGCCGAACGTATGGCCACGCTGGCGGCGCAGCAGCCCGGCTATCTGGGCGTCGATTCCGCACGCACGACGGATGGCCCCGGTATTACCGTCAGCTATTGGGCGGATGAGGCCGCGCTTTTGGCGTGGAAGACCGTGGCCCAACACGCGCTGGCGCAGAAACTGGGCAAGGAGCGCTGGTACAGCCATTACACGCTGCGGGTGGCAAAGGTGGAACGGCAGTATGAGGGCCCCGAGGGGCGCTGATCAGCTGCCCCAGATGCGTTGAACGTAATTCATCGTCTCGCGATAAGGCGGCACGCCGCCGTGCTTTTCCACCGCTTTCGGCCCCGCGTTATAGGCCGCCAGCGCCAGCCGCCAGTTGCGGAACGTATCGTATTGCTGGCGCAGGTAGCGCGCGCCGCCGTCGAGGTTTTGATGCGGGTCATGCGGATCGACGCGCAGGTGGCGGGCGGTGCCGGGCATAAGCTGCGCCAGCCCGATGGCGCCCTTGTGGCTTTTGGCGCGCGGGTTCCAGCCGCTTTCCTGCTGGATCAGGCGCAGGAACAGATCCTCGGGCACCCCGTGCCGCCGCGCGGCGGCCCTTGCGACCTCCAGATACGCGCCCTTGTAGGCGCCGCTGTAAGACGGGCTGCTGCGGCCCGGCACATTCACGCGCGCGGGCTGAAGACGGTCGGAGCTGGAATATTGCGACGCGGCGCGCGAATCGAGCAGCCGGGTCTGGGACTGGAACAAAAGCGCGCGCGCCTTGGAACTGACCGTGGTATCGGCCCCGGCCTGCGTTGAAAACAGACCGATTGCCGCGATGGCAAGCACCTGTGCTGCGCGCATTACACCGTCCCCCGGGGTTTTTCTTGCGCGCCAT
Organism: Actibacterium sp. EMB200-NS6; assembly: GCF_001305615.1. Taxonomy (GTDB): domain Bacteria; phylum Pseudomonadota; class Alphaproteobacteria; order Rhodobacterales; family Rhodobacteraceae; genus Actibacterium_A; species Actibacterium_A naphthalenivorans. Next base: position 1,729,199 of record NZ_CP010869.1, on the reverse strand, counting down.
CATAACGTGAAATCGCCACGCCGCCAGCCCCGAGAGCGGCGGGTTTATGCCGATGGCCCCGGGGCCGGCCGTCAGCGCGCGGCGGATCGGCTGCCGCGCGCCTTTGCCGTGATCAGTCGTCCGCCTTGCTGCGCAGGATGTTCAGCCCCTTGTCGAGGTAAAGCTCGAACCGCTTCCCGTTCTTCAGCGCGTGGGCTTCGAACCGGCCGTCTTCCTGCTCGAGCCTGCGCAGCTCGTAGCCATCGGCCTTAAGACGGGTGCGGACACGCTCGGTGTTTTCGTGGCGCATCTGTTCGGTATAGCCGCTGCGCGCCTGCCCGGCGGTCTCGCCGCGCGAGCGTTCGGCGCCGCTGGCCAGGGCGGCCCCGGCGACAAGGGTCGCCGCGGCGGTCAGGGTGATGGTGCGAAAGGTGGGAAAGCGCATGTTCGAGGCTCCTGTCATATGCAGCCGGGTCAGTCCGGCGCTGGGGCCAAACTGGCTGCCGCGCCGGGGTTCGGGAATAAACCGGAGGATGGAGGCCGGGCCGGACGGCGGCCGTATATCTTCGGTTTACGCGCGGTTTTCCACAAATGCGGGGCCCTGCCCGCGAAGTTTCACCTTCCATTAACCTTGCCGGGATGGTGTAACCGGAGCAGACAAACGGAACGGATTCTACGGGAGCGACGCATGGCTGGATCGGTGAACAAGGTAATTCTGGTGGGCAACCTGGGCCGAGACCCGGAGGTGCGGAGCTTTCAGAATGGCGGCAAGGTCTGCAACCTGCGGATCGCCACATCCGAAAACTGGAAAGACCGCAACACCGGCGAGCGGCGGGAAAAGACCGAATGGCACTCGGTCGCGATCTTTTCGGAACCTCTGGCGCGGATCGCCGAGCAATATCTGCGCAAAGGCTCGAAAGTGTATATCGAGGGCCAGCTCGAAACCCGCAAATGGCAGGATCAGAGCGGCGCCGACCGCTATTCGACAGAGGTTGTGCTGCGCCCCTACAAGGGCGAGCTGACGCTTCTGGATAGCCGCGGCGAAAGCAGCGGCGGTGGCGGCGGCGGTCAGGGTGGCGGCTATGGCGGCGGCTACGATTCCGGCCGGTCGGAGCGTGATTTCGGCGGCGGCCCCTCGGGCCCGGCGCCGGCAGGCGATCTGGATGACGAAATCCCGTTCTGAGTCCCTCCGTCTTCCCTGACAAAAGGCGCGGCCCATGACCTGGTCCTTTCCCATCGGCAGATTGTTCGGCACCGAGCTTCGGGTGCATGCCACCTTCTTTCTGCTGCTGCTGTGGATCGGCGCGGCGGCCTATATGGTAGGCGGCACGCCGGCAGCGGTGGAAAACATCCTGTTCGTGATCGCGCTTTTCGCCTGCGTGGTGGCGCATGAGTTCGGCCATGCGCTGACCGCGCGCCGTTACGGGATCAAGACGCCCGATGTCACGCTTTTGCCTATCGGCGGCATGGCGCGGCTGGAACGGATGCCGGAAAAGCCGCTTCAGGAAATCACGGTGGCGCTGGCCGGGCCGGCGGTGAACATCGTGATCTACCTTGTTCTGGCGCTGATCTTCGGTGTCGAAACCCGGCTGGAGGCGCTGGCGGCGATCGAAAACCCGGCACAAAGCTTTCTGGGCCGTCTGGCGGCGGTGAACCTGTTCCTGGCGCTGTTCAACCTGTTGCCCGCCTTCCCGATGGATGGCGGCCGCGTGTTCCGCGCGGTGCTGGCCCTGTTCATGGACCGGGTGCAGGCCACCCGGATCGCCGCCACGGCGGGCCAGTTCCTGGCCTTCGCCCTGGGTTTTCTGGGCCTCACCTCGGGCAACCCGGTGTTGCTGCTGATCGCGATTTTCGTGTTCATGGCGGCGGCGGCCGAAAGCTCCGATGTGGCCCTGCGCGACATGGCGAAAAACCTGCTGGCGCGCGAGGCGATGATCACCGCCTTCGAAAGCCTGCGGCCCGACGACGGGATACAGGCGGCGTCGGCCGCGCTGATCCGTACCACGCAGCACGAATTCCCGGTGCTGGACAGCGATGGCACGCTGAAAGGGTTTGTCACCCGCAACGCGATTTTCCAGGCCGCCGCGGGCGATCAGCCGCCGCGAAAAATGGCCGACATCGTGACCACGGGCATCCCCTCGGTGGCGCTGACCGCGCGGCTCGACAAGGCGCTCGACGGGCTGTCCCAGGGCAATGCCCCCGCCGTGGCGGTGACGGATCAGGCGGGCCGGATGATCGGTTATATCACCCGAGAGAATATCGGCGAGCTGATGGTGATCAGCGGCCGCAAGCGCTGAGGCGCGGCCTGAGAGTCGCCGCCCAGTCAATTGATTGCAAAAGAAAATGCCCCGGCGCATGGCGCCAGGGCATAACGGCATCGGCAACGTGGCGCGATGCTTCGAAAGATCAGGCCTCGCCCTTGGCCGCCTCGGCGTCCATCCGGGCCAGCTTTGCCTGCAGGGTCGCCATTTCGGCGGATTCCATGCTGGCCTTGGCCACTTCGGATGCGGCCTCGGCATAGCGCTCGGCCCGCTTGGCGCGCCCCTCAAGGCGCGCGACATCGCGCTCGTGCATCCACGCCTTTACCTTTTCCTCGGGATCGTCGAGCCAGTTGGCCACGTCATCCCGCGCGGTCTTGAGCGATGCCTGAGCCTTTTCCGCGTTCTTTTCCAACACCTCAAGCTGCTCTGCGGCCACATCGCGCGCATCCTCGGCGCTTTCGGCGATCCTGGCAGAGACCGATTTGAGCCGGGCCTCGCTATCTTTCAGAAGTTCGCGCAGTTTGATGCTGTATTTGGTGATGATGTCCGACATCGGATGTTCCATCTATGAAGTGACAGACGTCGTGCTGCCCCGCATGCCCAGTTATCGGGCTGTGCGCAAAGAGCTATCGGCGCCACCACGGGGCAGCCATGATCCACATCAAGATTTCTGCCAAGCAGCGTAGGCTCAGGCGGCAGAGTCCGCCAGCACCGACCGGACCGCGCCCAGATCCACGTCGGAGGTCACGAAAGCCGCGCCGATCCCGCGCGCCAGAATGAAGCGCAGCTTGCCGTCGAGCACCTTCTTGTCCTGCCCCATCAGCGCGATCAGCGCATCGGCATCGGGCAGCGCGCCGGGAATGTCGGACAGGTCTTTCTTCATGCCCATCTGCGCCAGATGGGCACGCACGCGTGACGGCTCTTCCTGGCTGCACAGCCCCATGCGCGACGACAGATCAAAGGCCAGCGCACAGCCTATGGCCACGCCTTCGCCATGCAGCAGACGATCGGAATAGCCTGTGGCGGCCTCCAGCGCGTGGCAGAAGGTGTGGCCCAGGTTCAAGAGCGCGCGGTCGCCCTGCTCCGTCTCGTCGCGCACCACGATGTCGGCCTTCATCTCGCAAGACCGGCGCACCGCACGGGCGCGCGCGGCGCGATCGCCCCGGGCCAGCGCCGGACCCTCGGCCTCGAGCCAGTCAAAGAACGCCGCATCGCCCAGCAGCCCGTATTTCACCACCTCGCCGTATCCCGCCAGAAAATCGCGCGGTGGCAGGGTTTCCAGAACGGCAATGTCGGCCAGCACCAGCGAGGGCTGGTGAAACGCGCCGATCAGGTTCTTGCCGTGGGGCGAGTTGATGCCGGTCTTGCCGCCGACCGAGCTGTCGACCTGCGCCAGAAGCGAGGTCGGGATCTGTACGAACCGCACCCCGCGGCGCAGGACGGCCGCCGCGAACCCGGCCAGATCGCCGATCACCCCGCCGCCAAGCGCCACTACCACGTCGCGGCGCTCGACCTTCTGTTCGATCAGCCATTCGACGGCGCGGGTGAACTGCGGCCAGCTTTTGGTCGCCTCGCCCGGCGGCAGGATCAGCGCGGCCATGTCGATGCCGGCAGCCGCCAGCCCGGCGCGCAGCGGCTCGAGATGCAGGGCGGCGACATTCTCGTCGGTCAGCACGGCAACGCGCGGCCGGTGCAGCAGCGGGGCGATCTCGGCCCCGGCGCGGGCGATCAGCCCGGTGTCGATGCGAATGTCATAGGCCCGGTCGCCCAGCGGCACTTGTACGGTTTCCAGCGCCATGCTCAATCCTTCCCCAACACGTCGGGCCGTTTCTTCAGCGCGTCGATCACCGCGTCGGCCATGTCATCCACGGAGTATTCGTCGCGCGCCTCCACCACCAGATCGGCCGTCGCGTAGAATGGCACCCGCGCCTCGTAGATCTCGCTCAGGGTGCGGTAGGGATCGGAGGTGCGCAGCAGCGGTCGGGTGTCCTTGTGGCGCACCCGGTTCCACAGCAGCGGCAAATCGGCCTTCAGCCAGACCGCCACCCCCTTTTCGGAAATCGCCCTGCGGTTCTGCTCCGACAGGAACGCGCCGCCGCCGGTGGACAGAATGCAGCGCTCGGTTTCCAGCAGGCGGGAAATCACCTGCGATTCCTTGCGCCGGAAGAACGCCTCGCCATCGCGTGCGAAAATCTCGGCGATCGACATGTTGGCGGCTTTCACGATCTCTTCGTCACTGTCCAGGAACGGAACCCCGAGACGCCGCGCAAGGCTGGTGCCGACCGCTGTCTTTCCGGCCCCCATCATGCCGACCATCACCACCGTTTTCTTCAACCGCCAGCCCAAGTTGGGCAACCTCTCGCCAAGTATTTCAAATTTCGTTCCTCAATGGCGTGAACTCGGCCGGAATTCCATATATAATCGGCATTAATTCATCACACCGCAGAAGCGGGGCAATAAAGGCAGGCATTATGGGGCGAATTCTGAAGGCGCTTGTTCTTCTTCTTCTGTTGGGCTTTGTCGCGCTTGTCGGCTTTGCCTATCTGGGCGATCTGCGTCCGGACAGACAGGAAGTCAGACAACCGGTGACACTGGATGCGGACTAACATCGCGGTTCTGGCGCTTGGCCTTGCCCTTGGGGGCACCGGCCTGAGGGCCGAAGAGCCGCTTTCGGCGATCGACTGGCTGTCCAACTCGGTCTCCGCGCCGCGGGCTCCGGCCCCTTTGGGCGAAGCCGATGTCGCCGACAGCGCCGCGCCCGAAACCATCACCGTCACCGCGCTCGACGCGCCCAGCCGCGATGCTGTGGGCCTGTTGCCCGCCGCGGCCACCGGCCTGCCCCGTGGCCTGTGGGGCACCACCCCCGAGGCCGAGCTTGCCCGCCTGATCGGCGCGGCACATGTAGAGGCACTGCCCTCGGTGCAGGCCCTGCTCTACACGCTGTTGCTGGCCGAGCTTGATCCGCCGGCGGATGCCGATGGCAAGGATCGCCTGCTGCTGGCCCGGCTCGACAAGTTGCTGGATCTCGGCGCGGTGGAGGCGGCGCAGGCGCTGCTGGAGCGGGCCGGCCCGACCGACCCGGCGCTGTTCCGCCGCTGGTTCGACGTGTCCCTGCTGACCGGGCACGAGGATCGCGCCTGCGCCGCCATGCGCGCCGCGCCGGGCATCGCCCCCACCTTTCCCGCCCGCATCTTCTGTCTGGCCCGCGGTGGCGACTGGAATGCCGCGATGCTGACGCTGGAGACGGGCAAGGCGCTGGGATATATCGCGCCCGAGGATGACGCGCTGCTGCTGCGCTTTCTCGATCCCGAATTCGCCGACGGGGCCGACCCGCTGCCCGCCCCGCCCCGGCCCAGCCCGCTGGTCTTTCGGATGATGGAGGCGATCGGCGAACCGCTGCCCACCGCGCCGCTTCCGCTGGCCTTCGCGCAGGCCGACCTGCGCTCCACCGCCGGGTGGAAACCGCGGGTGGAGGCCGCCGAACGCCTGGCCCGCAGCGGCGCCATCGCCCCCAACCGGCTGCTGGGCGTCTATACCGAACGTCTCCCGGCCGCCTCCGGCGGGGTCTGGGACAGGGTTGAGGCGGTTCAGCAATTCGACGTCGCCGTGCTGTCGGGCGATCCGGTCGCGGTGGCCAACGCGCTGCATCCGGCCTGGGAACAGATCACCGGGGCCGGGCTCGAGGCGCCTTTCGCGCAGCTTTACGGCGAGCGGCTGGCCCGCATCCCGCTGAGCGGCAAGGTGGCGGCGCTGGCCTTTCGCATCGGGCTGCTGTCGGACGGGTACGAAGCCATCGCCCGCGCCCACACGCCGCAGGACAGCACCGAGGCGTTTCTGAAAGCGCTGGCCATGGGCGATCTGTCGCAACAGCGCGCCGCCGGGCAAACCGCGATGGCGGTGCAGGAGGCCTTTGCCGACGCGCCGCTTGCCCCCGCCTTCGCCGCGAATCTGCGCGACGGCAATACCGGCGAGGCCATTCTCAAGGCGATCCGCCTTGTCGGCGACGGCGCGCGCGGCGACGTGACCGACGTGACCGACGGCCTGGCGCTGTTCCGCCGGGTCGGGCTGGAAGAGGTGGCGCGCCGTGCCGGGCTGGAACTGATGATTCTGGAGCGGCGCGGATGACCCCCGAAAGCGCGCGCTGGGTGCAGAGTTTTCTGGAAGCCCAGGCCGCAGAGCTGGATGCGGCCACCAATACACAGCTCGCCTATGCCCGCGATCTGAAGGATTTCGCGGGCTGGCTGGAAGGCCGGGCCAAGGCATTCGACACGGCCGGCCGTGAGGATGTCGAGGCCTATCTGATCTTCTGCGATGCCCAGGGGCTGGCCCGCGCCACCCGCGCCCGGCGCCTGTCGGCGATCCGGCAGCTTTACCGCTTTGCCTTCGACGAAGGATGGCGCACCGACAATCCGGCGCTGCAGATCAAGGGCCCCGGCAAGGAAAAGCGCCTGCCCAAGACCCTGAGCCTCGAAGAGGTGGACAGGCTGCTGGATGCCGCCGGGACCGGCCGCGACCGGCTGCGCAACACCTGTCTGATGCAGCTTCTCTACGCCACCGGCATGCGGGTCAGCGAGCTGGTCTCGCTGCCGGCGTCGGCGGCGCGGGGCGATCCGCGCATGCTGCTGATCCGCGGCAAGGGCGGCAAGGAACGGATGGTGCCCCTGTCGCCGCCGGCGCGCGCGGCGCTGGCCGCCTGGCTGGCGCATCGCGACGCGGCCGAAGAGGCCGCCAAGGCCGACGGGCGCAAGGCCAGCCGGTTCCTGTTTCCCACACGGTCGAAAGACGGCCACCTGACCCGGCACCGCTTCTATGCGCTGATCAAGGAGCTTGCCGTGGCGGGCGGGGTCGATCCCGCCAAGGTCACGCCGCACACGCTGCGCCACGCCTTCGCCACCCATCTGCTGGCTGGCGGCGCCGATCTGCGGGTGATCCAGACGCTGCTGGGCCACGCCGATATCTCCACCACCGAGATCTATACCCATGTGCTGGACGAGCGGCTCAGGCAACTGGTGCTCGAACATCACCCGCTGGCGCGCGATCCCACAGTCTCTTGATCGCGCGGCGCGGCGCGCCCATAAGTCGGATGAACAGCTTCCGGAACCCCCATGACCACCATCCCTGCCCTTGATACCGCTTTCTGGCTGACCTGCGCCGGCATCCTTGGCCTGCTGATCCTGTCTGCCTTCTTTTCCGGCTCCGAAACCGCGCTGACCGCCGCCTCGCGCGGCAAGCTGCGCGCGCAGGCCGACAGGGGGTCGAAGGGCGCCGAGGCGGCGCTGAAGATCACCGAGGATAACGAGCGGCTGATCGGCTCGGTCCTGCTGGGCAACAACCTGGTGAATATCCTGGCGGCCTCGCTGGCCACCTCGCTGTTTACCCGGATGTTCGGCGATACCGGCGTGGCGCTTTCGACGCTGGTGATGACGCTGCTGGTGCTGATCTTCGCCGAGGTGCTGCCAAAGACCTATGCCATCACCAATGCCGAAACCGCCGCCGCGCGGGTTTCGCCGGTGATCCGGCTGATCATCCTGATCTTCTCGCCCGTCGTCGGGGCCGTGCGCGCGCTGGTGCGCGGGGTGCTGTCGCTGTTCGGCGTGCGGATCGACCCCGACAGCCACATCCTGGCGGTGCGCGAGGAAATCGCCGGCGCGCTTCAGCTTGGCCATTCCGAGGGTGTGGTGGAAAAGGAAGACCGTGACCGCATCCTGGGCGCGCTGGATCTGAGCGATCGCACGGTCGAGGAGATCATGCTGCACCGCTCCAACATCGAGATGCTGGACGCCTCCGAGCCGCCCGAGGTGCTGCTTTCGAAATCGCTGGAAAGCCCGCACACCCGCCTGCCGGTGTTCCGTGACGAACCCGAGAACATCGTGGGCGTGATCCACGCCAAGGATCTGCTGCGGGCGATGAACAAGCTGATGCGCGGGCCCGATGCCTCGGCCGACGCGCTGGCGGCGTTCAAGGTGCTGGACGTGGCGATGAAGCCCTACTTCGTGCCCGAGACCACCACGCTCGACGATCAGATGCGCGAATTCCTGCGCCGCCGGACCCATTTCGCGCTGGTGGTCGATGAATATGGCGCGCTGCAGGGGCTGATCACGCTGGAGGACATTCTCGAAGAGATCGTGGGCGAAATCACCGACGAATTCGACATCGACGCCGAGCATCCGATCCGCCGCTCCGACGACGAGGGGCATTTCCTGGTGGATGGCGCCATGACGATCCGCGACCTCAACCGCGCCACCGACTGGAACCTGCCCGATGACGAGGCCAACACCGTCGCCGGGCTGGTGATCCACGAGGCGCAGATGATCCCGTCCGAAGGGCAGGTCTTCAGCTTTCACGGCTTCCGCTTCGAAGTCTGCGCGCGCAAGGACAACCGGATCACCCGGCTGAAGATCAGGCCGCTGGAGTGATCCTAGCGCCCCTTGAACAGCCCGCCCAGAATGCCGCGCACGATGCGCCGCCCGGTGGTGCCCTTCAGCTCTTTGATAACGGCCTCGCTCAGCGCCGATCCCAGGCTGTCGTCCCGGCTGGAACGTGATGATGACCGGCTGACGCGCGTGCCCGAATAGCGCCGCCCGGCCTTGTAGTCACGCTCGGCGGCGCTGGCCTCTTCTTCCGCGCGTTCGGCCTCCTGCGCTGCGCGGGCGGCGTCTTCGGCGCGTTGGGCCAGCATCTCATGGGCCGACAACCGATCGAGCGTCGCCTCGTATTTCCCCGCCACCGGCGAGGCCGCCATCACCGCCGCGCGCGCGGCCGCGTCCAGCGGGTCGAGCTGTGACGAGGGCGGGCGGATCAGGGTGCGCTCCACCACGCCCGGCACGCCCTTCTTCTCGAGCATCGAGGTCACCGCCTCGCCCACGCCGACCTCGCGGATCGCGTCTTCGGTCGAGAAGCGCGGGTTGTCGCGATAGGTCTCCGCGGCCATGCGCAGCTCCTTGCGGTCTTTCGCGGTAAAGGCGCGCAGCGCGTGCTGAAACCGGTTGCCAAGCTGGCCGAGGATATCTTCGGGGATGTCGGCCGGGTTCTGGCTGCAGAAATAGACGCCGACCCCCTTTGACCGGATCAGCCGCGCCACCTGTTCCACCTTGTCCACCAGCGCCTTGGGCGCGTCGTCGAATAACAGATGCGCCTCGTCGAAGAAGAACACCAGCTTCGGCTTGTCGGGGTCGCCCACCTCTGGCAGTTCCTCGAACAGCTCCGACAAGAGCCACAGCAGAAAAGTCGCGTAAAGCCGGGGCGAGCCCATCAGCCTGTCGGCCGCCAGCACGCTGATCCGGCCGCGCCCGTCGGCATCGCATTGCATCAGGTCCGCCAGATCCAGCGCCGGTTCGCCGAACAACAGCGCCCCGCCCTGGTTTTCCAGCACCAGCAGCCGCCGCTGGATTGCCCCGATCGAGGCGGTGGACACGTTGCCGTAGCGCAGCGACAGATCGCCCCGGTTTTCCCCGACCCAGACCAGCAGCGCCTGCAGATCCTTGAGATCCAGCAACGGCAGCCCCTGTTCGTCCGACACGCGGAAGGCGATGTTCAGCACGCCCTCCTGCGCCTCGGACAGCTCCAGCAGGCGCGAGAGCAGCAGCGGGCCCATCTCGGCGACCGTGGTGCGCACCGGGTGGCCCTGTTCGCCGAACAGATCCCAGAAGGTGACCGGAAAGCCCGCGTATTCGAGGCTCAGACCGATGGTCCTGGCCCGTTCGGTGAAGGCGCCATGCAGCTTGAAGTTTTCCGATCCGGGCGCGGCCAGCCCCGAAAGATCACCCTTGATGTCGGACAGGAACACCGGAACGCCCGCCGCCGAAAACCCTTCGGCCAGGATCTGCAGGGTCACCGTCTTGCCGGTTCCGGTGGCCCCGGCGATCAGCCCGTGGCGGTTAGCGTAGCCCAGCTTCAGGGTCTGGGGGGTGCCGTATCCCTCGCCACCGCCGCCGATGAAAATTCCGTCGCTCACCACCAAACACTCCCTCTGTCGGCATTTTTGTTGCGGTCAAAATACTTACTTAACGTTTCTGCGCCAGTGTTGATCTGTCCCCGCCGTCGCGGGGGCTGGACTTCCTCCCTGTCAGACTGGCCGCGCCCTCTTTGGCGCGGCCATTTTTCCGGCCAGTTCCCGACGCCGTGAGCGGGCGGAAATTCCTGTTGACCCATGCGACCATTCGCCGTAGCGTTTCGCCCAATGACTAAGTCGGCCAGTCCGACGGGGAGCAAAAACAAGGGAAAGGGGTCTTTCGGGGCCCTTTTTTCATGCGCGTTTTCAGCCACCCGGCCAAGCGGCGCAATTTTGCCGAAACCGCGCGGGTTTCCCCGCGCTTTCGGCCTGACACCGGCCTGGCCCCGTGTTAAATGCTCCGGCAACGACCGGAAAACCCGAAGGACCAAGATGCGAAACCTATTCAAGACCCTGGCCCTGGCAATGCCGCTGGCGATGGCGAGCCCGCTCTTTGCCCAGGATAGCGACACCCCGACGGAACAGCCCGGTGCGGCCACGCCGGCCGACCCCGGCATCTCGATGGGCGAGGAGGCCGCCGACGATAAGGTCGGCGAAACTTATATCAAGCAAAGCTTCGAAGACTGGCACATGCGCTGCGTCCATGCCCCCGAAGGGCAGGAAGATCCGTGCCAGCTCTATCAGCTTCTGAATGATGAAACCGGCAACCCCGTCGCCGAGATAAGCATCTTCACCCTGCCCGAAAGCGCCGGCGCCGCGGCCGGTGCCACCATCGTGACGCCGCTGGAAACCCTGCTGACACAGCAGGTGCGCCTGTCGGTCGACAGCAACCCCGCCAAGCGCTATCCGTTTTCCTGGTGCAGCGCCGCGGGCTGTTTCGCCCGCATCGGGTTCACCCCGGAAGAAATCAGCGGGTTCAAGCGCGGCGCGAAGGCCAAGCTGACGATCGTGCCGGTCGTCGCACCGGATCAGACCGTGGACCTGTCGCTGTCGCTCAAAGGTTTCACCGCGGGCTATGACGCGCTGGTGGCCTCGAACTGAGCCGCTCCCGCGCCGCCGGAATGCAGAACGCCGCCCCCGAGAAGGAGGGCGGCGTTTTCATTTGTCGCGGCTTGCCCGCCCGATCAGATCCGGCGCAGCGCCAGAACCGCGTTCAGCCCGCCAAAGGCAAAGGCGTTTGACAGCGCCACGTTGACCTCTGCCCGGCGCGCCTCGTTCGGCACCACGTCGAGCGTGCATTCCGGGTCCGGCTCCTCATAGCCGATCGTGGGCGCCACGATGCCGTCGCGCAGCGCCATGATGCAGGCCAGAAGCTCGACCGCGCCGGTGGCGCCGATCAGGTGGCCGTGCATCGACTTGGTCGAGGAAATCATCAGCCGGTCGGCATGGGCGCCGAACACATCAGCCACCGCCGCGCATTCGGTCTTGTCATTGGCGGCGGTGCCGGTGCCATGAGCGTTGATGTAATCCACATCCTCGGGCTTCAGCCCGGCGTCACGGATCGCCCCGGCGATGGCCCGTGCCGCGCCCTGTTTGCTGGGCATCACGATGTCGGAGGCGTCCGACGTCATCGCGAAACCGATCACCTCGGCCAGCATCGTGGCGCCGCGCGCCCTGGCATGTTCGTATTCCTCGAACACGAAAATCGCCGCGCCCTCGCCCTGAACCATGCCGTTGCGGTTGGCCGAGAACGGGCGGCAGGCATCCTTCGACATCACCCGCAGCCCTTCCCAGGCCTTGATGCCGCCGAAACACAGCATGCTTTCGGTGCCGCCCGTCACCATCACCCGGCTGGCGCCGGAACGGACAAGCTGAAACGCCTGGCCCATCGCGTGGTTGGACGAGGCACAGGCGGTGGCCACCGTGAAACTCGGCCCCTTGAGATTGTATTCCATCGACACGTGGCTGGCCGCGGCATTGTTCATCAGCTTCGGCACGACGAAGGGATGAACGCGGTTCTTGCCCTCTTCGTAGACGCTGCGGTAATTTTCATCCAGCGTGTTCATGCCGCCGCCGGACGTGCCCAGAACCACGCCCGCCTGCGCCGCAAGCTCGCCCGAAAAGGTCAGCCCCGACTGGCCGATCGCCTCTTTCGCGGACAGCAGGGCAAACTGCGTGAACCGGTCATAAAGCGCGATCTGCTGGCGGTTGAAATGCTCTTCGGGCAGGTAGTCATGCACCTGGCCACCGATGCGGATCGACAGCCGTTCGACATCGCGCATCACCAGATCGCCGATACCGCAGCGGCCCTCGGCCATGGCGGCGAAGGTGTCCGGGGCGGAATGGCCGAGCGCATTGATCGTGCCCTGACCGGTAATGACGACGCGCTTCATGCCTTCTGTTCAGCCACGAGGCCCTCGACCGCTGTCACGATGGCCGCCACCGACGAGATATCGAAATCGCTTTCGCTCGGGTCGTTGGCGTTGAACGGCACCTGAATGTCAAAGGCCTCTTCGATGGCGAAAATCGCCTCGACCAGCCCCAGACTGTCGATTCCCAACCCCTCCAGAGTGCTGTCCATCGTCACGTCGGACACCTCGAGAACGGCCTGATCGGCAATGATCCGAAGAACCTGATCCTTTACAGTATCTGACATGCGCGCTTCTCCCGCTCAGGCTTTGCCGTTGATTTAGTCTTTCTGCTCGGGCTTTGAAACCGCTTTTTGCAGCTCCGCCACCTGGGCGAACAGGCGCGGCAGGCGGCGCAGGTCCTTGTAGGCCTGTACCTGGCTTTCCATCTTCATCGCCGGATAGCCCAGCAGCGCCCGGCCGGAAGGCACGTTCGACAGGATCTTGGTCGCCCCGCCGGCCACCACATCGCTGCCGATCGTCAGATTGTCACTGACCCCGACCTGCCCGCCGAACACCACCCGGTCGCCTACCGTGGTCGAGCCCGCGATACCGACCTGCGCGGCAAAAAGGCAATCCTCGCCCACCACCACGTTATGGGCCAGATGCACCAGATTGTCGATTTTGCAGCCGTTGCCGATGCGCGTGTTACGGATGGTGCCGCGGTCGAAGGCGGCGTTGGCGCCCACCTCGACATCATCGCCGATCTGCACCGAGCCGAGCGAGTGGATGCGGGTCCAGCTTTGCCGGGCGGCCTGCGCCACCTGGCCCAGGTTTTCGCGCACGGTTTCGACGGTGGATTTTTCCGGCGTCACGAAAGACAGCCCGTCGGCGCCGATCACCGCGCCGGGCTGGGCGATGAAACGGTCACCGATCTTCACCCGCGCGCCGATGCGCACCCCCTGCATCAACAGAGCGTCGGCGCCCAGCACCGCATCCTCGGCGATGCTGACATGCGACGCGATCCGCGCCCCCGCCCCGAGTCTCGCCCGCGCGCCGATCACCACGAAGGGGCCGATGGCGGCGCCCGCGCCGATCTGTGCGGAGGGGTCGATCACCGCGCTGGGGTGAATGCCGGCGGCGATTTCGGGGCCCTTGTCGAGCATCCGGGTCAGCCCGGAAAGCGCATAGCGCGGGCGTGGCACGAAGATCGCGGCCGCCAGCCCCAGCGCGCGCCAGTCGGCGCCGTCCCACAGCACCGCCGCGCGGGCCTGACCCTTTGCCAGACCTTCGGCATATTTCGGCGCCATGGCGAGCGCCAGATCGGATGTGGCCGCCTCGGCCGGTTCGGCCACGCCGGTGACCGGCAGGGTGTCATCGCCCTCTGTCCGCGCGCCAAGCGCATCGGCGATTTCCCGGATCGTATAAGACATGAACCCCCTTTTCAGCGGCAAGCCGACAGGCCCCGGCACAAGACCGGCGCCCGAAATCCGCGCGTCTGGCCCGAGGCTTAGCCCCGAACGGCCCGAAGCGCTACCCCGGCCTGGTTGAGCGCGGCGAAAATTCTGGCGTCGCGCCCGTACACATCCCGGCGGAACTGCACCCGGCCCTTGGGCTGGGTCTGCGCCGTGCGATAGATGATGTGCACCGGCAGCGGCCGCGCCAGATTGACCTGGGTTTCACGCCGCGTTTCCAGCTTTTCGTGGAAAAACGCCTCGGGGTCGGCGACCTGTCCGTCCAGCAGCGCATAGGCGAAATCGAACGGATCGTTCAAGCGGATGCAGCCGTGCGAAAACGCCCGCGCCTCACGCGCGAACAGCGATTTCTGCGGCGTGTCGTGCAGGTAGATGTTGTAAGGGTTGGGGAACATGAATTTCACCAGCCCCAGCGCATTGCCCTGCGAGGGGGGCTCTTTCATGTTGAACGGAAAGTTGCGCTCGTTGAACTGCGAGAAATCCACCGCCGAGCGGCTGACGACCTGCCCGCTGGCATTGATCAGCCGCAGATGGTTCACCGCATGCGGGTTCTTCTTGAGCAGCGGCAGGTATTCCTTGGTGGCGATCGAGCGCGGCACGTTCCATGTCGGGTTGATGATCATGTGATCCATCACGTCGGAGAATTCCGGCGTGCGTCGATCATCGCTGTTCTGGCCGACGACCGAGCGGGTCTGGAACAGCACCTTGTCGTTTTCCATGATCCGGGCGTGGTAGTCGGTGATGTTCACCAGAACGTGCCGACCGCCACGATCGTCCCCCATCCAGCGTTCCCGTTCCATCGCGACGATGACCTGCTGCAGGCGCAGGCTTGCGGGCTGGTTGATCTCTTTCAGCGTAACCTCGCCGGCAACGCCATCGGCGAACAGGCCGTGATCAAGCTGGAATGCCTGAACCGCCTTTTGCAAGGTGGCGTCATAGGTCTGGGTCGCTGTGCGCTTGAGATAGCCCATCGCGATCAGCCGGTCGCGCAGGGCCACCACGCGCGCGCCGTTTTCGCCGGGCTTCAGCGCGCCGGTGCCCGGCACCTCCGCGCCCCAGCCGCCCTGCCCCAGCACCCGCTCCAGGCGCAGCTTTTCGGCCAGAAGCCGGTTATATTCCGGGCTTTTCGGGGTCAGGTTCCGCAGATAGCCGCGCGGCGAGCTTTTCGAAAACGCCACGAGCTGCGCCAGACGGTCGCGGCGCGGCGGGCGGCGTTTGATGTCATCATCCACGGCAGAGGGGGTCAGAACCCCGGTCTGGATGTCCTGCGCGTATTGCACGAACATCCGGCTCGCCTCGACTTCGGCGCGGCCGCGGTCCTGATCGGTTCTGGCGCTGCGGAACAGGGCGGCAAGCTGATCGCCATCATAGCGTTTGACCGGAAGCCCGTGATCGGCGGCCCCGCTCAGCGCCTTGAGGAAGGCGGTGCGGCGGGCCCGATCGGCGGAGGATGTCCAGAGCGGCTTGTAATCGCGCGCGCGATAGAATTCCGCCAGATCCTTGTCCGATGCGGCGCTTTCGGCCACGGCGATCTTGAAGCCCGCCGACTGGGCCACGGCGGATACCGCCAGCCCGCCGGACGATACCAGAACAAAGGCCAACAGGGCCAGAACACGAACGAAGACCGGCCGTGCCGCTACGATAACCATGGTTTATTCACCCTCACACACATTCCATTTCACGCCGTTTCGCGCGCAAACCACATCTACCCCGAAGCGCCGCGCGGATGTCCACTCACATCTTCGCGCGACGTAAAATGTAAATTTCAACTGTTGCATATGATCCGCGCCGGCCCGGAATCCACATAAACACGAAAATTGGGCGGGAATTTGCCGGTTCCCCTTGAAAATCGGACCGGCGAACAATTGCCAACTTGGCCCAAGATTCGAATTGTGGCATAAACTGTACACGCTTGGGGATTATTCAGCTTTCACGTCGCACATAAGTGACGGAGCAGAGACGGGGCAGACGCACAACAAATGAACTTCTCGACATCCGGCATCACGCGGCGCGGCCTTCTCGGCGCTTTCGCCGCCACCACGGTTGCAGCCGCACCCACCTATTCCAATGCGTTCGGCCTTTTGCGCGGCGCGGGCGACATTCGCTCCATCGCGATGTATTCGGGCCGGACGGGCGAACGGATCAACACGATCTACTGGATCGAAGGCAGCTACATCAAGGAAGCCGCCAAGGAAATCAATCACTTCATGCGCGACTGGCGGGTCGACAGCGCCAAGGTGATGGATCTGCGCACGATCGATATCATGGCCGCCGCGCACCGGCTGATGGACACGACAGAGCCCTATATGCTGCTGTCAGGCTATCGCAGCCCGCAGACCAACGCGATGCTGCGCTCCAAATCGCGCAACGTGGCCAAGAACTCGCTGCACATGAAGGGCCAGGCGGCGGACCTGCGGCTTGAGAACCGGTCGGTCAACCAGATCTACAATGCCGCCACCAGCTGTAACGCGGGCGGGGTGGGCAAATACTCCGGCTCGAACTTCGTGCATATGGATTGCGGCGATATCCGCACCTGGGGCCGCTGACCCCCGCTAACGGGGAACACATTCAAAAAGCGCCGCGGTTTCGCGGCGCTTTTGCTTTGCGGATCAGGGTTTGATCCGCGCCGGTTCGTCCGCCTCCAGATAGGCCACCTCTTCGGGTGTCAGTGCCACGGTATCATAGCCGGTGATCATCGGGCGCACATGTTCGCGGAACGAATGGCCCACCGTCAGCAGATAGACATGCGCCACCACGAAGGCGGCAATGGCATAGGCGGCCAGGATATGCAGATTGGCCACCACCTGCAGCCAGAACGACGCGTCGGGCGTGGTTTCCCAGAAGTTATAGGTCAGATAGATCAGCCCGCTGATCCAGATCGCCGGGAACAGGATCAGCTTCAGCGCCAGATAGGTCAGTGCCTGCAGCGGGTTGTGCTTGCGCCAGTAGGCCTTGCGGTAGGGATGATGCTCGCCCTTGAAGATCCCGTAGGTATAGAATTTGGCGACCTGCCACAGCCCGTTGGTGCTGGGCACGTAATGCACCCAGGTGCCGGTGGTGAAATGCCAGAAGATCGCGAAGACCCACAGCACGATCAGCGCCAGCGCGGCGATCGTATGCAGCATCACCGCCGGGCCGAAGGGAACAAGCCCGTGCAGCCCGTTCAGCCCCAGCCCGGTGAACAGCAGCACGAAGATCAGCGCCATCTGTGTCCAGTGCCAGAACCGTTCGAACCGCGGATAGACCTTGACCTTGCGTTCCGTCAACTCACTCATGGGTGCCTCCCTTGCGGCCGGTGAACAGGCGGATCGCGGCATGGCCCGCGACGCCCACGATGGCCAGCGCCAGAATCGCCAGCCCCAGGATGCCGCCCGGCCCCATTGGATCCCGCCCCGGCATGTAGAATCCGGCCAGATTGGCCAGCCGCCCCTCTCTGGCATGGCAGGCGTCACATTCCAGCGCATCCTCGGCCGGCGCCACCATATGGGTGATCGGCCAGTACATATGCGTGTCGACAAAGCCGAACTTGCCGGAATACTCCGCCCCCGCCGCCTTCATGCCGGCGTCGATCGCCTTGGCCCAGTCGAAATTCGTCCAGAAGGCGGTGTCGGTCGTCGGCCCCCAGACATGGCTGTAGACCAGCCTGTTCAGCTCTGAATCATAGGCCTGCCGCCCGATCATCCGCTTGAACGGCCAGATCCGGGAAACGCCATCCCCGGCCTCGCCGAAGATCTTGTTCACCTCGACCACCTGCGACGGATCTATGGTCTGATCGCCGGTGGTGTATTCCACCTGCCCGTCGAACCAGCTGTAATAGGGCACCACATTCTCGCCCCACTCGAAATCACCCTTGATGGAAAGATAGGTGTGCAGCTCCTTGCCATCGCTCTGGGTATAGCCCTCGATGCTCATGGGCTGACCGTCCGCCGTCAGCTTGCCGGCGGTGGACCAATCCCATTTGGTCTTGGTGGCCACGCCGCCGCGGGCGAATTCCGGGATGTGGCAGGTCTGGCAGGCCACCTTGTCGGTGTGGTCGTTCAGCTTCATGCCCTTGATGTTCACCGGGTGCGGTTCATTGCCATGGCAGCTTTCACAGGTGGCCACGTCGCGGCGCATGCCCGGCAGGCCGGTGCCTTCGGTATCATGGGCGGTGACGTTGTAGCGGCTTCCGGCAAAGACATGCTTGTCGCTGACATGGCAGGTGGAACACTGAAAATTCAGCCCGTCGGAGGCCATGTGCACATCCACCGACCGGTCCGGCTCATAAAGCGCGGATGACAGATCGCCGTGTTTCACATTGTCGCCGCCGCCGCCGTAGAAATGGCACTGGCCACAATTCTCGCGCCCCGGCAGGCCGACGCTTTGCGCCGATTTCGCCAGATCCACGGCCCAGGCGGGCTCTCCGGTGATGGTGGTGCCCTTCGGCTCCATCGGCGGGTGCCCTGCCCCGGTGGCCAGTTTGGTATATTGCCCGGATGTGTCATGGCACACCAGGCAATCCACCCGTGCCGGATCGGCCGGCGGCGGGCTGGACATATCGTCCCAGCCATAGCCGGTGTGGCAGCTGGTACAGCGGGCCTCGTTCGACACCACGTTGCCGCAGAAGGCGTTGATCACATTCTTCTTGCCCAGAAGCTGCCCCGTCGCCGGGTTGTCATATTCCCATTTCCAGTGGATCGAGTGCATCATCTGATCGCTCGCCTCGGTGTGGCAGGTCAGACAGGCGGCCGTCACCTCTGGGCCGGAGGTGAATTCCTTTTGCAATATCTCGAATTTGCTGTGGTCAGCGGTGCTTTGGCCGGCCGTGCTCTGGTCAGCGGCGCTCTCTGCCTCCTGCGCGGCGGCCGGACCCGCCCATGCCACAAGCGCCGTCAGCGCTAAGGCCACGAACCGGGAACAGATATGTCGCATGCTGGCACCTCCCAAACAGCAGGGGGCGCGTTTCCATCCATAAGCCTAATTGAATATGTGTGATTTCGCCAACCCCTTTTACGCAGCAAAATGCCGCGCCGCCCTCCCGCCGCCCGGCAAACCGCCGCCGAGCCCCGCCACCGCCCTTGCAATCGGGCGCCTGACACAAAACTTTCAAATGACATTTACATGCGTCATCCTTATCGGAGACGGAAAATCATGCCCGCGGGCAAGAAGAGCAGCATCCGAAAGGAGAGACCCATGAAAATTGCAGTACTCGGCGGAGACGGTTTCTGTGGCTGGCCCACATCGCTTCACCTGTCTGAACAGGGGCATGAGATCCACATCATCGACAACCTCTCGCGCCGCTGGATCGACACCGAGCTGGGGGTGCAATCGCTCACGCCTATGGATTCGATCCAGGAACGCTGCCGCATCTGGAAAACCCTGACCGGAAACGAGTTGCATTTCCACCTGCTCGATCTCGCCAAGGAGTATGAGCGTCTGCGCCAGTGGCTGGCCGAGGAAAAGCCCGACGCGATCATCCATTTCGCCGAACAGCGCGCCGCGCCCTATTCGATGAAATCCGACCGGCACAAGGTCTACACCGTCAACAACAACGTCAACGCCACGCATAACCTGCTGACGGCAATGGTGGAAACCGGCATCGACGCGCATCTGGTGCATCTGGGCACGATGGGCGTTTACGGCTATTCCAGTGTCGGGGCGGCGATCCCCGAAGGCTATCTGGATGTAGAGATCGAGAACCTCGAGGGCGAGAAGAAGGGGCTGGAGATCCTCTATCCCACCAAGCCCGGCTCGGTCTATCACATGACCAAATCGCTCGATCAGATCCTGTTTCAGTTCTACGCCCAGAACGACGGCGTGCGCATCACCGATCTGCATCAGGGCATCGTCTGGGGCACCCATACCGATCAGACGCGGCGCCACGAACAGCTGATCAACCGGTTCGATTACGATGGCGATTACGGCACGGTGCTGAACCGCTTCCTGATCCAGGCCGCCATCGACTATCCGCTGACCGTGCATGGCACCGGCGGTCAGACCCGCGCCTTCATCCACCTGCAGGATTCGGTGCGCTGCATCGAGCTGGCGCTGTCGGACGCGCCCAAAGCGGGCGACCGGGTGAAGATCTTCAATCAGATGACCGAAACCCACCGGGTGCGCGATCTGGCCGAGATGATCGCGCGCATGACCGGCGCCAAGGTCGCCTATCTGCCCAACCCGCGCAAAGAGGCCGAGGCCAACGACCTGATCGTAAGGAACGAACAGTTCCTGGCGCTGGGGCTGGATCCGACCACCCTGCAGGAAGGGCTGCTGGACGAGGTCGTCGAGGTGGCGAAGAAATACGCCCACCGGATCGACCGCAGCCGCGTGCCCGCCGTCAGCGCCTGGACGAAAGACATCGCCAAGCGCGTGGAAACCGATCCCGAAGGCAAGCGGCTGAAATCCGTTTCATGACGGGTCTCCACCCGGACGGCCCGGCGCGCGGCGATTGCGCCTATGCCACCCTTGTGACCAACGCGGATTTCGCGTTGGGGGCAAAGGCGTTGCTGCGCTCTCTGGTGCTCAGCGGCACGACGGCCGATCTGGTGGTGCTGCACACCGGCGGGGTGGCGGCCGAAGATCTCGCCCCCCTTTCGGCGCTTGGCGCGCGGCTGGTGCGCACCGATCTGCTGCCCACCTCGGATGCCTTCAACGAGGCCCACGCCAAGGCAAAGCTGCACGCCGCCGCGCCTTTCACCAAGGGCACCAAACCGGGCTTTCACACTCCGCTGGACAATTTCGCCAAGCTGCGGCTGTGGCAGCTCGATTACGCGCGGGTGGTGTTTCTGGATGCCGATACGCTGGTGCTGCGGAATGTCGACAAGCTGTTCAGCTATCCCGAATTCTGCGCCGCGCCCAATGTCTATGAAAGCCTTGCCGATTTTCACCGGATGAATTCCGGCGTCTTCACCGCGCGCCCGTCGCAGGCCACGTTCGACGCGATGCTGGCGCGGCTCGATGCGCCCGGCGCCTTCTGGCGGCGCACCGATCAGACCTTCCTTCAGGCCTATTTCCCTGATTGGCACGGGCTGCCGGTGTTCTGCAACATGCTGCAATATGTCTGGTTCGCCATGCCCGATTTATGGAGCTGGCCCGACATCCGCATCCTGCATTTCCAATATGAAAAGCCCTGGCAAGATCATGAAAAGGCGGAAAAACTGCGCCCGCTGATCGACCTGTGGCGCGCCTATGCCGGCGATGGCCCGGTGCCGGCGCTGGATGATCTGCCGGAGCCCGCGCGATGAAGCTGGCCATAACCGGCGGCGCCGGGCTCGTCGGCCGGTTCCTGATGGAAGAGGCGCTGGCGGCAGGGGACGATGTGATCCTTCTCAGCCGTCTCGCCCCTGCCCCCGGCTTTTTCCCGGCCCCGGTTACACATCGCCCCTTCGCCCTTGGCGACCGGCCCGATCTGTCGGGCGTCGATGTCGTGATCCACTGTGCCTTTTCCCATATCCCCGGCCGTTACCGAGGCGGCGAAGGCGATGATCCCGACGGGTTCACCCGCGCCAATCTGGATGGCTCGATCGCGCTGTTCGAAGCCGCCAAAGCCTCCGGCGTGCCACGGCTGCTGTTCCTGTCCACCCGTGCGGTCTATGGCTCCTACCCTGACGGCACGGTGCTGACCGAGGATATGGCGCCCAGGCCCCTGACCCTCTACGGCGAGGTGAAATGGCTGGCCGAACAGGCGCTGGCCGGGCTGGCCGGGCCGGATTTCGCGCCGACCGTGCTGCGCGCCACGGGGGTCTACGGCCCCGCAGGGCCGGGGCAGCCGCATAAATGGGCCAATCTTTTCGCCGATTTCGCCGCCGGCCGCCCGATCGCGCCCCGCGCCGGAACAGAAGTGCATGGCGAGGATCTGGCCGCCGCCGTGCGGATCCTCCTGAGCGCCGCGCCGGGCACCTACAACCTGTCGGACATCCTGCTGGACCGGCACGATCTGCTGGCGCTGGTCGCCGCCCATACCGGCATCACCACGCCCCCGCCGCCGCGCGCCGACGCGCCGGTCAGCCAGATGCAGACCGACCGCATCCGCGCCCTGGGCTGGCGCCCCGGCGGCATGGACAAGCTGCGCGCGACGCTGCCCGCGTTGCTTTAGTGCGAGATCATCCAGGGCCGTTTCTTCGGAAAGCTTTTCGACCCGTCCGGGCGATAGAGCGTGCCGGGATTGATCTTCGCCCCCGCGCCGCCGCTGCAGCATGAACACCCCGGCCCATGGGCCGATTTCTTCGGGCTGTCGGCGCTGCGCTCATTGGTTTCATGGGCCTTTCGGGTGGCACTGCTGACCGCCGAGAGCTTCGGCGCGGTCATCAGCACCCGCGGCGCCGGGGCGGCGCAGGCCGGGCAATCGCAGGGCTCGGCATAGCGCGCCAGCGGGGCCATGGCGGTGAACGGGCCGCAATCGTCGCACCAGTATTCATAGATCGGCATCGGGTTTCCTTTCGGGCAAGGGGGGCAAGCGCGGCCCCCTGCGGGGCCGCAAGCCGGATCACAGATCGGGCGCCAGCGGCACGTCGATCGACCCGTCGAGGAATTTCACCGGCCCGTCGGCGTTCGGCATCATGTCCCATTCGAAAATGTCGGTGGGCAGCCACAGCGTGGCGCAGGCATTGGGAATATCGACCACGCCCGAGATATGCCCCTGCACCGGCGCGGTGCCGAGGATGGCATAGGCCTGCGCGCCGGAATAGCCGAATTTCTTGAGATACTCGATCGCGTTCAGGCAGGCCTGGCGATAGGCGATATGTACGTCCAGATAGTGCTGGGTGCCGGCCTCATCGACGCTGATCCCCTCGAAGATCAGGAAATCATCGTATTTCGGCGTGATCGGCGAGGGTTTGAAGATCGGGTTCTTCACCCCGTATTTCGCCATGCCATCCTTGATCAGCTCGACCTTCAGATGCAGCCATCCGGCCATTTCGATCGCGCCGCAGAAGGTGATCTCGCCATCGCCCTGGCTGAAGTGCAGATCGCCCATCGACAGCCCCGCGCCCTCGACATAGACCGGGAAATAGACCTTGGACCCGCGCGACAGATCCTTGATGTCGCAGTTGCCGCCATGTTCGCGCGGCGGCACGGTGCGGGCGCCCTCGGCGGCGGCCTTGTCGCGCGCCTCGCCCTTCAGCCGGCCCATATGCGCCGTCGGGCCGCCATCGGGCAGTGTCGCCAGCGCGGGGATACGGTCCGGGTCGGTGTCGAACAGCGCCTTTTCCCGGGTGTTCCACATATCCAGCATTTTCTGGTCCGGCAGACAGCCGATCAGGCCGGGGTGGATAAGGCCCGCGTATTTCACCCCCGGCACATGGCGCGATGTGGTGAACATGCCGTGGAAATCCCAGATGGATTTCTGCGCCTGCGGGAAATGCTCGGTCAGAAAGCCGCCGCCGTTCTGCTTGGAAAAGAAACCGTTGAAGCCCCACTGGCTTTCCTCTTTCGCGCCGATGTCCAGGATCTCGACCACCAGAAGATCGCCCGGCTCGGCCCCTGTCACACCGATCGGCCCCGACAGGTAATGCACCTGCTCCAGCTCCACGTCGCGCACATCGGCCGCATCGTCATTGTCGGCGATCTGGCCGCCGGTCCAGTCATAGGTTTCGATCTTGAACTCGTCGCCGGGATCGACCCAGACGCCAATCGGGATATCGGGATGCCAGCGGTTGTGGATATTCTCGTTGGTCAGGGGGCTTTCGCTGAGGTCCACCGAGATCAGTGTATCGGCCATGGTTCTGTCCTTTCGTTGGGTATTCAGGGCGGTCAGACGGAGAGGAATTTGGAAACGCGCGCCTCGTCGATGCCGGCGCGCGGGCTGTCATGAACGAAATTGCCGTTTTCGATCACCATCACCCGGTCGGCCACGTCCAGCGCGAAGCTCAGCACCTGTTCGGAAACGACGATCGACAGGCCCCGCTCATCGCGGATGCGGCGCAGGGTGCGGGCCATGTCACGGATGATGCTGGGCTGGATGCCTTCGGTCGGTTCGTCCAGCAGCAGGATCTTGGGGTCGGAGGCCAGCGCGCGGGCGATGGCAAGCTGCTGCTGCTGGCCGCCCGAAAGGTTGCCGCCGCGCCGGCCCTTCATTTCCAGCAGCACCGGGAACAGCTCATAGATGTTTTCGGGGACTTTCTTCTTGCCGGTGACGGTCAGCCCGGTCTCGACATTCTCCTGCACGGTCATGGCAGAAAAGATCATCCGCCCCTGCGGCACATAGGCCACGCCGCTGGCCACCCGCTGATGCGATTTCAGGCCGGTGATCTCCGTGCCATCCACGCTGACGACACCGGATCTGGCGGGCACGATGCCCATCAGGGTTTTCATCAGCGTCGTCTTGCCCATGCCGTTGCGGCCCATGATCGCCACGATCTCTCCGGGGGCCACGGTGAAATCCAGCCCGTGCAACACCTCGGATTCGCCGTAGGCCGCGCGGAGTTCCTGTACGTTCAGCATATTCGCCTCCTCAGTGGCCCAGATAAACTTCGATGACCTTGGGATCGTTCTGCACCCGCTCCATCGAGCCTTCGGAGAGGGTCTTGCCCTGATGCAGAACCGTGACGCGGGTGGCGATATCGGCGACAAAGCCCATGTCATGCTCGATCACGATCACCGAACGGTCGGCGATGATCCGGTTCAGCAGCGCCGCGGTCTTCTTGCGCTCGGCCACCGACATGCCGGCCACCGGCTCGTCCAGCATCAAAAGCTCGGGGTCCTGGATCAGCAGCATGCCGATCTCGAGCCATTGCTTCTGGCCATGGCTCAGATAGGCGGCCTTTTCCTCCAGCAGATCTTGCAGAAAGATCGTTTCGGCGATTTCCGCGATCCGGTCCTTCACCTGCTGGTCGCGGCGGAAGGTCAGCGCGCCGAACACGTTGTGCCCCTTGGGATAGGAAATCTCGAGGTTCTCGAAGACGCTCAGATCCTCATACACCGACGGGGTCTGGAACTTGCGGCCCACCCCGGCATGCACGATCTGGTCCTCGCGCATCTTCAAAAGCTCCTGGCCCTTGAAGTTCACCGAACCCGCCGTCGCCTTGGTGCGCCCGCAGATCAGATCGAGCACGGTGGTCTTGCCTGCCCCGTTGGGGCCGATGATCACGCGGCATTCGTTGGGCTCGACATAGAAGCTCAGGTCGTTGACCGCCTTGAACCCGTCGAAAGACACGGTCAGCCCCTCGACCATCAGCACGAAATTCGGATTGTTGATCGTCATGGCACGCTCCTACTCGGCGGGGGTTTTGTCGGGCGTGGCGGGCAGATCGACCCCGCCGCGCCTCAGCAGGCGGGCGATGCGCGGGGCGACATGCTCGGCGTAGACACCGGCCAGACCGTTGGGGAAGGCCATCACGACCGCGATGAACAGCGCGCCCAGGCCGAACAGCCACAATTCCGGAAAGCTTTCGGAAAAGGTGGTTTTCGCCCAGTTGACCAGAAGCGCGCCATAAACCGCCCCCAGGATCGACAGCCGCCCGCCCACGGCGCAATAGATCACCATCTCGATCGACGGCACGATGCCGACGAAGCTGGGCGACATGAACCCGACCTGAAGCGTGAACATCGCCCCACCGATGGCGGCGAAGGCGGCGCCGACGCAAAAGACGAAGATCTTGAAATCGGCCACGTCATAGCCCGAAAACCGCACCCTGTCCTCCTGATCGCGCATGGCGATCAGGATGCGACCAAGCTTGGATTTGCGGATGTATTGCGCCGCCAGCAGGCAGGCGAACAGCAGGATGCCGTTTACGAAATACAGGATCTCCTTGGCGCTGTCGGTGCGGATGTCCCAGCCCTTGAGCGTGCGCAGGTCGGTGATGCCGTTGACGCCGCCGGTATAGCCCTGCTGGCCGATGATCAGGATCGTCATGATCGCGGCGATGGCCTGGGTGATGATGGCGAAATACACGCCCCCCACCCGGCGCCGGAACATGGCGACCCCGATGATGAAGGCGAAGAACACCGGCACGACCACCACCGCGACGATGGAAAAGGTCAGGCTGTGGAACGGCTCCCACCACCAGGGCAGCGCCGAGAGCTGGTTCCAGTCCATGAAATCGGGGATGCCGGGGGTGGACTGGATGGCGGTGTTCTCGGGGCTCGACGCCTCCAGCTTCAGGAACATCGCCATGCAATAGCCGCCCAGGCCAAAGAACACCCCCTGCCCCAGGCTCAGAATGCCGCCCGCGCCCCAGCACAGCACCAGCCCCAGCGCCACGAACGCATAGGTCAGGTACTTGCCGAAGAGGTTCAGCCGGAACGTATCCAGTGCCAGCGGCAGCACGATGAAGATGATCGCGGCCAGAACGGCAAATCCGATCAGATCATTGCGGGAAAACAGGCGGTGCGAAGCGATGCTCATCTGCGGGGCCTCTTATTTGCGGAGTTTCAGGGCAAACAGACCCTGCGGGCGCAGCATCAGGATGCCGACGACCGTCAGAAGGGTCAGAACCTTAGCCATGGAGCCGGACAGGAAGAATTCCATGATCGACTGGGCCTGACTGATCGAGAACGCGCTGGCGATGGTGCCCAGCAGGCTGCCGGCGCCGCCGAACACCACCACCAGGAAGGTGTCGACGATGTAAAGCTGCCCCGCCGTCGGCCCGGTGGAACCGATCATCGTGAAGGCAGAGCCGGCCACGCCCGCCACGCCGCAGCCGATGCCGAAGGTCAGCCTGTCTGTCCATTCGGTGTTGATGCCCACCGCGCCCGCCATCACCCTGTTCTGGTTGATCGCGCGCACCTGCTTGCCCCAGCTCGAGCGATACATGAGGATGTAGATCGCGGCCGAAATGCCAACCGCCAGCACCATCACGAAGATGCCGTTGATCGGAACCTCGATCATGTCGGTCACCGGCAGCGATCCCATGATCCAGTCGGGAATCGTCACCCCCACCTCGCGCGCGCCGAAGACCGAGCGATAGACCTGCTGCAGGATCAGGCTCAGCCCCCATGTGGCCAGAAGCGTATCCAGCGGGCGTTTGTAGAGATGCCGGATCATCGCCCATTCCACCGCCATGCCCAGCAGGCCCGAAGCGATGAAGGCCAGCACCATCGCGACGAAGAAATAGATGCTGAACAGGGCGGGAAGGTAATCCGAGAAGACGTTGGAGGTGATATAGGTGACGTAGGCGCCCAGGATCATGAATTCGCCATGGGCCATGTTGATCACGCCCATCTGGCCGAAGATGATGGCCAGCCCCAGCGCCATCAGCACGAAGACCGAAAACAGGATCAGCCCCGCGAACCCCTGCATGGCGAAGATCGCGCCAAGCTCGCTCATCGAATAGTCGGAAAACATCGGCGGACCCCCGGGTTCATGCTGTGTGAGTGATGGAAGGGTGGCGGCCCGGGCGCTCCTGCCCGGGCCGCCGGACGCAGGGCTTACTGATAGCCCTCGGGGAACGGATCGGGCTCGACCAGATCGGCGGTCTCGTAGACCACTTCGTACTGGCCATCGACCTTGGCATGGCCGACCCGGGTCTTCGACCACAGGTGGTGGTTTTCGTGCACCTTGACATAGCCTTCCGGCGCGGTCGTCAGCTCGATACCCGGAGAGGCCTCGCGCACCTTGTCCACATCGAAGCTGCCGGCCGCCTCGACAGCGGCTTTCCACAGCCACGGGCCCAGGTAGGCGGCCTGGGTCACGTCGCCGATCACCATGTCTTCGCCCCACATCTCCTTGAACGCCTTGACGAATTCCATGTTGTTTTCGTTCGTCAGGCTCTGGAAATACTTCATGCAGGCATAGGCGCCTTCGATATTCTCGCCGCCGATGCCGCGGATCTCGTCTTCGGTGACGGAAATGGTCAGCAGCAGCGGCTTTTCCTTGGTCATGTCGATGCCCGCGGCCTTGAGCTGCTTGTAGAACGCCACGTTCGAGCCGCCGACGATGATCGCATAGATCACATCGGGCTTTTTCAGGCGGATCTTGTTGATGACCGAGTTGAACTGGGTGTGGCCCAGCGGGTAATAGTCCTCGCCCACCACCTTCAGGCCAAGCTTTTCGATATGCTTGCGGGCGATCTTGTTGGAGGTGCGCGGCCAGATGTAATCGGACCCCAGCAGATAGAAGGATTTCGCACCCTTCGTCTCGGCCACCCAGTCGATGCCGGCGATGATCTGCTGCGTGGCTTCTTGCCCGGTGTAGATCACGTTGGGCGATTGCTCGAGCCCTTCGTAGAAGGTCGGGTAATAGAGCATGCCGTTATACTGCTCGAACACCGGCAGAACCGCCTTGCGGCTGGCCGAGGTCCAGCAGCCCATCACCGATGCAACCTTGTCGCTGACCAGAAGCTTCTTGGCCTTTTCCGCGAAGGTCGGCCAATCGGATGCGCCATCTTCCTGAATGAACTCGATTTTCCGGCCCAGAATGCCGCCCATCTCGTTGATCTGCGCAATCGCGAGCTTTTCGGCCTGAACCGATCCGGTTTCGGAAATGGCCATCGTGCCGGTGATCGAATGCAGGATGCCGATGGTGACGGTATCGTCGGTCACGGCCAGGCCGGTGGTGTTGACTTCGGCGGTGGGATAATCGGCGGCGCGCAGGTGCTTGGGGGCAAACAGCGACGCGGTCAGTGCTGCCCCTCCTGCCAGTACCGCGCGGCGGCTCGGACCCGCCAGGGTTTTCGGGAATTTGGGTTCAGACATCTCGCCTCCTTGAAACCTTGTTTCATGCCGGGGGCCGGGTTGGCGCCCCCTCTCGCCAAGGTTTGCGGGAAATGCTGCGTTGCAGTATAAGTCAAATGACGTATAGGGCTGCGCATTTTTACGCTTAATAGTTTCGTTAATAAATTCGGGACGCAGTGCAATCGGGAAGGGGTCACCGGCCGGATCGTTGTTTCAGCAACGGGCGGGGTGGCGAGTGCCTGCCAGGGGAAACAGGGGCTTGCCTATGCCAATCGCATTCAGTGCGACGCTCGAGCGCCGCCGGTACAACCGGTGGGTGGCCAACGAGACGATGGAGGATTTCGCGCTGCGCTTCACCGCGCGGCGGGCACGGCGCTGGTCGGCGCTGCGGGTGGCCAACACCGCGATCGGGTCGATCTCGTTTCTGGCGCTGGAGGCGATCGGCGGCGCCATCACCCTGACCTACGGCTTTGACACCGCGATCCTGGCGATCATGCTGGTGGGGCTGCTCTTGTTCCTGACCGGCCTGCCGATCAGCTTTTACGCCGCGCGCTACGGCGTGGACATCGATCTGCTGACCCGCGGCGCCGGCTTTGGCTATATCGGTTCCACGATCACCTCGCTGATCTATGCCTCTTTCACCTTCATCTTCTTCGCGCTCGAGGCGGCGATCCTGTCGCTGGCGCTGGAGTTCTGTTTCGGCATCCCGCTGTTCATCGGCTATCTGCTCAGCGCACTGATCGTGATCCCGCTGGTGGTCAACGGTTTTTCCAAGATCTCGGCGTTCCAGGCCTGGACACAGCCGCTGTGGGTGGTGCTGCATATCCTGCCCTTCGCGATGCTGGGCATCGTCGGCTATGACTTCGACACCTGGACAGACTTCGCCGGCACCACCGGCCAGGGCAAGCAGGGCGCCACGCTCGTGATGCTGGGCGCGGCGGCGGGGGTGGTGTTTTCACTGATCGCCCAGATTGGCGAGCAGGTCGATTTCCTGCGCTTTCTTCCCGAACCCAAAACCCGCGCCGAGCGGCGCAAATGGTGGGCCGCGCTGATCGCGGCGGGGCCCGGCTGGTCGGTTCTGGGGGTGCTGAAGATGCTGGCCGGGTCGTATCTGGTAACGCTGGCCCTGCGCGAAAGCGTGCCCGCCTCCGAAGCCGGAGATCCGACGCGCATGTATTTCACCGCCTTCGATCAGGTGCTTTCCTCGCCGATGCTGGTGATGGCGCTGACCGGCACGTTCGTCATCCTGTCGCAGCTCAAGATCAACGTGACCAATGCCTATGCCGGGTCGATCGCCTGGTCGAACTTCTTTTCCCGCCTCACCCACAGCCACCCCGGCCGCGTCGTCTGGCTGGTGTTCAACGTCGCCATCGCGCTGATGCTGATGGAGCTGGGGGTGTTTCACGCCATCGAATCCACCCTGACGCTCTATTCCCATGTGGCGCTGGCCTGGATCGGCGCGCTGGTCTCCGATCTGGTGGTCAACAAGCCGCTCGGCCTCAGCCCGCGCGGCATAGAGTTTCGCCGCGCCCATCTCTACGATATCAACCCGGTCGGCATCGGCGCGATGGCCTGCGCCGGCATCCTGTCATTCCTGGCGCATTTCGGGCTGGCCGGGGAAACCGCACAATCGCTCTCGTCCTTCATCGCGCTGCTGACGGCCTTCGGTTTGGCCCCGCTGATCGCCTGGTACACCGACGGGCGCTACTACATCGCGCGCGCGCCGCAGGAACCGGCCGCCGCGTTGCAGGAATGCTGTGTCTGCGAATACCGGTTCGACCCGGAAGACATGACAAACTGCCCGTTCTACGCCGGC
Organism: Actibacterium sp. EMB200-NS6; assembly: GCF_001305615.1. Classification (GTDB taxonomy): domain Bacteria; phylum Pseudomonadota; class Alphaproteobacteria; order Rhodobacterales; family Rhodobacteraceae; genus Actibacterium_A; species Actibacterium_A naphthalenivorans. The sequence goes on along the minus strand of NZ_CP010869.1, from coordinate 1,698,840 downwards.
CCGATCTGCTCGCTGTGCTGCACGCTCGACAGTTCGTGCCGCGACGCCTGCAAGCCCAATGCGCGGATCGGCGCCATGGCCGTGGGCTTTATCCGCAACCGGTTTCCGACCCGCGTCGCCGATGTGCTGATGTCGCGGTTCTCGGTCTTCGTGATCAGCACCACGGTGATCGCGAGCGCCTTTGGCGGGCTGTTGCTGCTGATCCGCTCGCACGCGGGCAAGGCCGAGTTCGACGCGGTTCTGGCGGCCATCTTCTGCACCGTTCTGGTGGTGATCGGCGTGTCGGTCTGGATGTTCATCCTGGCCACCGAAAGCCAGCACAAGGCCCGCGACGAGACCGAGCTGCAGACCCAGCGCCTCCTGCGCGAGGTGCGCGCCCATGAACGCACCGATCAGGCGTTGCAGGAGGCCAAGGAAAAGGCCGAGGCCGCGAACCTGGCCAAGACCCGCTACATGACCGGGATCAGCCATGAGCTGCGCACGCCGCTCAACGCGATCTACGGCTTTGCGCAGATCCTCGAGAAAGACCCGGAAATCCCGCCCCATCGCCGCGAATCCGTCTCGACCATCCGGCGCAGCAGCGAACATCTGGCGGGGCTGATCGAGGGGCTGCTCGACATCTCGAAGATCGAGGCGGGACGGCTGGAACTCTACCGCGACCGTATCAATCTGCGGATGTTCCTGACCCAGGTCGCCAGCATCTTCAGCGAGGCCGCGAAGGAAAAGAACCTGGATTTCCGGATGGAAACCCGCGGCTCGCTGCCCGAATGGGTGGGGTTCGATGAAAAGCGGCTGCGCCAGATCATCATCAACCTTCTGTCCAACGCCCTGCGCTACACCGACAAGGGCGAGGTCTGCCTGAGCGTGCGCTACCGCAACGAGGTGGCGCTGATCGAAGTGTCGGACACCGGCATCGGCATCCCCCCGCACGAGCTTGACCGGATATGGAAGCCCTTCGAACGCGGCGGCCAGGTCACGGCGCAGGGCTCGGGCCTGGGCCTGACCATCACCAAGCTGCTGGTGGAAATCCTGGGCGGCGAGATCTCGGTCGAAAGCACGCCGTTCCAGGGCAGCACCTTCCGGGTGCGGCTTATGCTGCCGTCGATCCCGCACAGTTCGCGCTACCTGCGCGAGCGCGCCGATGAGCCGGCCAGCCTCAACGTGCGCGGCTATTCCGGCGCCCGCAAGACGATCATGGTGGTGGATGACGATCTGAACCACCTGAGCCTCGTCGAACACTGGCTGCAGCCGCTCGGGTTCCTGGTACTGGTCGCCTCCAACACCGAAATCGCGCTGGAGATGCTGGGCGACATCTCTCCCGACATCTTCATCCTGGATATCGACATGCCGGGGCGCGATGGCTGGGATCTGGCCACGCATCTGCGCAGCCATGACCACCGCGCGACCCCGATCATCATGATCTCGGGCCACGCGCTGGAAGGGCGCAAGCCGGGCCCGGAAACCGCGCTCTATGACGCGTTCATCGCCAAACCCTATAACCTCGACGATCTGTTCCTGCGCATCAGCACCCTGCTCAAGCTGGAGCTGATCAGCGAAGACGACGGCGACGAGCCCGCCGCCTCCCGCGCGCCGCTGCCACGCGCCGAAATCGGCAATCTGATCGAACTGTCCGAAATCGGCCACGCCAGCGCGATCCGCGTCCGGCTGGCAGAGCTCGAGGCCGCCGGCACCATCTCCGACGCGGCACTCGGGCGGCTGCGCGCCAAGCTCTCGGTCTTCGACATGGCGGGCCTGACCCAGACCCTCAGGGAGCTGCAACATGACGCGGCCTGACCCCCAAAGCCGCCACATCGCGCTGGTCGTCGATGACAATCCCGAATCGCTGGGCATGGTCGCCTCGGCGCTGGAAGAGAACGGGATGACCGTTCTGGTCGCGCGCGACGGCGCCTCGGCGATCGACCTGACCCGCCGTGTGCAGCCCGACGTGATCCTGATGGATGCGGTCATGCCGCGGATGGACGGGTTCGAAACCTGCCGCCGGCTGAAGGCCCCGCCAGACCCGACCCCGGCGCCGATCATCTTCATGACCGGCCTGACGGAGCACGAATACATCCTGCGCGGGCTCGAGTCGGGCGGCGTGGATTACATCAAGAAACCGGTGGTGGTCGAAGAACTGATCGCGCGGCTCACGATCCATGTCATGAACTCCAAGCTGATCCAGAGCGCCCGCAACGCGCTGGATACATCGGGCCGGTCGGTTCTGGCCGTCGACCGCGCGGGGCATCTGATCTGGGGCTCGCCCAACGCCATTGCGCTGGCCAGCGCCCAGGGTGACCTGATCGGCCCCGAAGGCACCGCCCATTCAACGCTGCGCGCCTGGCTGACGACCCTGCCCAACATGCCGATCTCGCAGATCACCCCGCTGCAGTTCCAGTCCCTCGTGCTGCATTTCGTCGGCGCCACGTCGTCGGGCGAGTTGCTGATCAAGCTGCAATCTGGCAGCGGCGAAAGCAACGAGGCCGCGCTGGCCCGCAGCTTCGAGCTGACGGATCGCGAGGCCGAGGTGCTGTTCTGGCTGACACGCGGCAAGACCAACCGCGACATCGGCCAGATCCTGTCGCTCAGCGCACGCACGGTGAACAAGCACCTCGAACAGGTGTTTCAGAAGATGGGTGTCGACAACCGCACCTCGGCGGCAGTGCTGGCCGACCGCGTCCTGAATTCCGAATAACCCCGACAATTTCCGCGAAACGGCGCGCCGGGCGATGGCAAATCCCGGCGCAACCCGATATGCGGGGCGCCAGCATTTCACATAAGGCCCCGAGCAGGATATGCCCCGCTACCAGACCGTCATCCTCGGCGCCGGCGCCGCCGGCCTGATGTGCGCCGCCCATGCCGCGGCCGGCGGCGGGCGCGTGCTGGTGATCGACCACGCAAGGGCGGCGGGCGAAAAGATCCGCATCTCGGGCGGCGGGCGCTGCAACTTCACCAACCTCCATACGGGGCCGGAAAACTTCCTTTCGCAAAACCCGCATTTCGCCAAATCGGCCCTGTCCCGCTATACCCAGTGGGATTTCATCGATCTTGTTGCCCGCCACGGCATCGCCTGGCACGAAAAGACGCTGGGCCAGCTGTTTTGCGACAACACGGCCAAAGATATCGTCCGGATGCTGCTGGAGGAAATGGCGAAAACCGGTGCCGAACTGCGCCTGCAAACGGCCGCCACCGAGATCGGCAAGGCCGAAACCGGCTTCGCCCTGCGCCTGTCCACCGGGCAACGGATCACCACGGACAACCTGGTGATCGCCACCGGCGGCAAGTCGATCCCCAAGATGGGCGCCACCGGCCTTGGCTATCAACTGGCCCGGCAGTTTGGTCATGCCGTCACCGAAACCCGCCCCGCCCTGGTGCCGCTGACCTTCGGCGACGACGTGATGGCCGGGTTCAAACCGCTGGCCGGGCTCGCCACCCCGGTCCGCGCCAGCTGCAACGGGGCCAGCTTCGACGAGGCGCTGCTCTTCACCCACCGCGGCCTCTCGGGCCCCGCCATCCTGCAGATCTCCAGCTACTGGCGCGAAGGCGACACCGTCACCCTTGATCTTCTGCCCGGCGTGGATGCCTTCGAAACCCTCCGCGCGCGCCGGGCCGGGGCCGGCAGGAAATCCATCGGCACCGTCCTGTCAGAGCTTCTGCCGAACCGGCTGGCAGCCGACACCGCCGCCCGGCTGGGCGTTCACGGCAACCTCGCCGACTGTTCGGACACCCGGCTGCACGAGATCGCCCGCGCCCTCTCCGCCTGGCCCCTCACCCCGGCCGGCTCCGAAGGCTACAGAACGGCCGAGGTGACGCTCGGCGGTGTCGATACCGCGGGGCTGAACTCGCGCACGATGGAAAGCACATCGGTGCCGGGCCTCTACTTCGTCGGCGAGGTGGTGGACGTGACCGGATGGCTGGGCGGCTATAATTTCCAGTGGGCCTGGTCTTCGGGCCACGCGGCCGGAACGGCGATCGCGGCGCGCTGGCCCTGATCTTCATCTTTCGGGAAATATCCCCGCCGGAGGCATTGAATCCTCTGGCGCACCATGGACTTTCTTGCCTCCGGCGGGGATATTTTCGGAAAGATGAATTGGGAGTCCCATGAAAATCGCCACCTATAACATCAACGGCATCAAGGCGCGCATAGAGGCGCTTCCCGATTGGCTGGACGAGGCGCAGCCGGACGTGGCCGTGCTGCAGGAAATCAAGTCTGTGGACGAGAATTTCCCGCGCGAGCTGTTCGAAGAGCGCGGCTATAATGTGGAGACTCACGGCCAGAAAAGCTTCAACGGCGTGGCGATCCTGTCAAAGCTGCCGCTGGAGGATGTCACCCGGGGGCTGCCGGGGGATGATGGCGACGAACAGGCGCGCTGGATCGAGGCCACGGTGGTGGGGCGGCACGCGCTGCGGATCTGCGGTCTTTATCTGCCCAACGGCAACCCGGCGCCGGGGCCGAAATTCGACTACAAGCTGGCCTGGATGGAGCGGCTGCGCGCGCGCGCCGCGGCGTTGCTGGAGGCCGAGGAGCCGGCGCTGATGGCGGGTGATTACAATGTGATTCCGCAAGATGAGGATGCCGCCCGGCCCGAGGCCTGGCGCGAGGATGCGCTGGCCCGGCCCGAGAGCCGCGCCGCCTTTCGGCGCATTGTGAACCTCGGTTTCACCGAAGCGTTCCGCGCCCGTACGCGCGGGCCCGGGCATTATTCCTTTTGGGATTATCAGGCCGGGGCCTGGAACAGGAATGACGGCATCCGCATCGATCATTTTCTCTTGACGCCGCAGGCTGCCGATCTGCTGCTTGACTGCCGGATCGACCGTGACGTGCGGGGCCGCGACAAGCCGTCGGATCACGTACCGGTCTGGGTGGAGTTGGACGCGTGAGCGAGGCGCTGATCCATGACCCCGACGGCGGCTTGCCCCGGCTGCTGGAGATCATGCGCCGGCTGCGCGATCCCGAGACCGGCTGCCCCTGGGATATCGAGCAGGATTTCCGCTCGATCGCGCCCTACACGATCGAGGAAGCCTATGAGGTGGCGGATGCGATCGAACGCGAAGCCTGGAGCGAGCTTGAGGGCGAACTGGGCGATCTGCTGTTGCAGACGGTCTACCACACCCGGATCGGCGAAGAGGCTGGGCTGTTTTCCTTCGACAGCGTGGCCAATGCGATTTCCGACAAGATGGTCGCCCGCCACCCGCATGTTTTCGGCGATGAAAACCGCGACAAGAGCGCCGCGCAGCAGACCGCCGACTGGGAGGTTCAGAAGGCCGCCGAACGGGCCAGGAAGGGCGAAGGCCGCACGCTCGACGGTGTCGCCCTCGGCCTGCCGGGGATGACGCGGGCGGTCAAGCTGCAGAAGCGGCTGGCGCGGGTCGGGTTCGACTGGGGCCGGACCGAGGATGTACTGGACAAGATCGTCGAGGAATCCCGCGAGCTGGTCGAGGCGCGCGACAGTCTTTCGGCTGATGCGATGGAGGATGAGTTCGGCGATCTGCTGTTCGTTCTGGCCAATCTGGCCCGGCATCTGGGCATCGACCCGGAGGTGGCCGTGCGCCGCACCAATGCCAAGGTGGAGCGTCGTTTCGCCGCCATCGAAGACCGGCTGGCCGCGATGGGCAAGCGCCCCGAAACCTCGGATCTGGCGGAGATGGATGCGCTTTGGGAGGCGGTGAAGGCGGCGGAAAAGGCGACTGAAGAAATCGGGTATTGACCTGAGTAAAAGAGTCAGGCTTTATGTTCCTGTTACTTCAAGCAGGAATACGTCCATGAGTCCCACCTTTCGATCCGCCCTTCTGGCCTCTGCCGCCGTTTGCGTTGCCGCCCCGGCGCTGGCCGATGTGAACATCTATTCCTACCGGCAGCCCGAGCTGATTCAGCCGCTGCTGGAGGCTTTCACCGAAGAGACCGGTATCCACACCAATGTCGTCTTCCTGAACAAGGGTCTTGTCGAGCGGCTGCAGGCCGAGGGCGACCGTTCGCCCGCCGACATCATCCTGACCACCGATATCTCGCGCCTCTCCGAAGCCGTGGCGGGCGGCGTGACCCAGCCGGTGGAAAGCGCGGTTCTGACGGGGCATATCCCGGCCGAGTTCCGCGATCCCGGCAATGAATGGTTCGGCGTCACCAGCCGCGCGCGCATCGTCTATGCCGCGAAGGACCGGGTCGATCCGTCGGAGGTGACAACCTATGAGGATCTGGCCGATCCGAAATGGAAGGGCCGCATCTGCACCCGTTCGGGTACCCATTCCTATACGCTGGCGCTTGTCGCCGCGATGATCGAGCATCATGGCGAAGAGGCCACCAAGACCTGGCTCGAAGGTGTGAAGGCCAATCTGGCGCGCAAGCCGCAGGGCAACGACCGCGCGCAGGTCAAGGCGATCTGGGCCGGCGAATGCGACATCAGCCTGGGCAACACCTATTACATGGGCGAAATGCTGTCGGATGACGAGCAGAAGGAATGGGCCAACGCGGTCAACGTTCTGTTCCCGGTGTTCGAGGGCGGCGGCACCCATGTCAACGTGTCGGGCGTGGCGATGACGAAAGCCGCCCCGAACCGGGAAGAGGCGCTGAAGCTGATGGAATTCCTCACCTCCGCCCGCGCCCAGGAAATCTATGCCGAGGTGAATTACGAATACCCGGTGGTGCCGGGCACCGAAGCCTCTGATCTGGTGCAAAGCTGGGGCAGCTTCACGCCGGACAACGTCAACCTGATGGATCTGGCCGGGCTGCGCGCCGCATCTCTGAAGCTGGTTGAAGAGGTCGATTTCGACGGCTGATTATCCCCCAATCCGGTCAAGGGCGCTGGACATATCCCGGCGCCCTTGCCAGTCTCCGCCCGAAGCAGGAGACGCCATGACCACCCCCCGCAAGATCATCATTGACACCGACCCCGGCCAGGACGACGCCGTTGCGATCCTGCTGGCGCTTGCCTCTCCGGAAGAGCTGGAGGTGCTGGGAATCACCGCCGTGGCGGGCAATGTGCCGCTGCCCCTCACCCAGAAAAACGCGCGTATTGTCTGTGAGTTGGCGGGCAAGGCTGATGTGAATGTCTATGCCGGCTGCGCCGCACCGCTGAAGCGGCGGCTGGTGACGGCCGAACATGTGCATGGCAAGACCGGGCTGGACGGGCCGGTGCTGAACGACCCCGCGATGCCCTTGCAGGACACGCATGCGGTGGAATTCCTCATCAACACGCTGCGCCGCGAACCGGCGGAGAGCGTGACGCTCTGCCCGCTCGGCCCCCTGACCAATATCGCCACCGCCCTGCAGGCCGCCCCCGACATCGCCCCGCGCATCCGCGAGATCGTGCTGATGGGGGGGGCCTATTTTCAGGTAGGCAACATCACCCCCACGGCCGAATTCAACATTTACGTCGACCCGGAAGCCGCTGATATCGTGTTTCGATCCGGCGTTCCGCTGGTGGTGATGCCGCTTGATGTGACGCATAAGGCGCTGGTGACCAAGCTGCGCAACGATGCCTTCCGCGCGCTGCCCGGCCCGGTCGGCCATGCGGTGGCCGAGATGACCGATTTCTTCGAACGGTTCGACAAGGAAAAATACGGGTCCGAAGGGGCGCCGCTGCATGATCCCTGCGTCACCGCCTATCTGATCCGGCCAGAGCTGTTCACCGGCCGCCACATCAATGTCGAGATCGAGACAAGGGGCGATTTCACCCAAGGGATGACGGTGGCCGACTGGTGGCGCGTCTCGGGCCGCGCGCCGAATGCCATGTTCATGGGGGATCTGGATGCCAACGGGTTTTTCGGCCTGCTGACCGAAAGGCTGGCCCGGCTATGAGCATCCTGTCGCTTGCCGACGCCGAGGATACCGCGCGCCTGCTGCCGCTCATCACCGCCTGTCACGCCGAGGCCGGCATCGACCGCGGCGAGGCGCAGCGGCGCGAGGCGCTGGAGCTTCTGTTCTCGGGCGAGGTGCAGGCCGCGGTCTGGCTGATCGGGCCGCGCCGGGCGCCGGTGGGCTATATCGCCATCGCCTTCGGCTTTTCCATCGCGCTGTGCGGGCGCGAGGCGTTCATCGATGAATTCTACGTCCGCCCCGCCGTGCGCGGGCGCGGCATGGGCGGGCAGGCCCTGCATCTGATCCTGCCGATGCTGCGGCAGATGGGCGTGCGCGCCGTGCACACCGGGCTGAACCGCGGCAATGCGGCGGCGGCGCGGATTTACGAACGCTCGGGCTTTCGGCTGCGCGATAAATGCCTGGTGATGACCCGCGAGATGTAGCCGGGCTGGCAATGCGCCCCCGCCGGCCCTAGATGTGCAGCAACAGGAGCCGCCGCGATGACCCTTACCCTGCCCTTCGACAATTCCTATGCCCGCCTGCCCGAGCGCATGTTCACCCCCATGGCGCCGACCCCGGTGCGCGCGCCCACGCTGATCGCGCTGAACGATGCGCTGGCCGCAGAGCTTGGGCTGGACGCTGACGCGCTGCGCGGCCCCGAGGGCGTGGCGATGCTGGCGGGCAACCGGGTGCCCGAGGGCGCGGCGCCGCTGGCGCAGGCCTATGCCGGGCATCAGTTCGGCGGCTGGTCGCCCCAGCTTGGCGACGGGCGCGCGATCCTGCTGGGCGAGATTGTCGATACGGCCGGTCACCGCCGCGACATTCAGCTCAAGGGCGCCGGGCGCACCCCCTATTCGCGCATGGGCGACGGGCGCGCCTGGCTGGGGCCCGTGCTGCGGGAATATATCGTGTCGGAGGCGATGCACGCACTTGGCATCCCCACCACCCGCGCGCTGGCCGCTGTCGCCACCGGCGAGGATGTGTTCCGCGAATCCCGCCTGCCCGGCGCGGTGCTGACCCGCGTGGCGGCCAGCCATATCCGGGTGGGCACCTTTCAATATTTCGCCGCGCGACGCGACACCGAGGCGCTGCAGGCGCTGACCGACCATGCCATCGCCCGCCATTATCCGCAGGCCGAGGGCGCCATGGGGCTGTTGCAGGCCGCCGTCGCCGCCCAGGCGCGGCTGGTGGCGCAATGGATGGGCGTCGGCTTTATCCACGGGGTGATGAACACCGACAACATGGCGATTTCCGGCGAAACCATCGATTATGGCCCCTGCGCCTTCATGGATCGCTATCACCCGCAGACCGTCTACAGTTCGATCGACCAGTACGGCCGCTATGCCTTCAACAAGCAGGCCGATATCGCGGTCTGGAATCTGGCGCAGCTCGGGTCGGCGCTGTTGCCGATGATGGGCGCGGATGAAAATGCCGCGATCGAAGAGGCCACCGCGGTGCTGCACGCCTTTCCCGACCTGTTCAAAGAGGAATGGCTGGCGGTTTTCCGGGCCAAGATCGGCCTTTCGACCGCCGAGCCCGAAGACCCCGAACTGATCCACCAGCTGCTGGACAGGATGTCGGCGACGGGGGCGGATTTCACCAACACCTTCCGCGCCTTGGCCGAAGGCACCGCGCGCGGCCAGTTTTCCGATCCGGCGGCGTTCGATGGCTGGGCCGAGGCGTGGCAGGCGCGGCTGGCCCGTGACGGGCAGGATGTGGCGGCACGCAAGGCACGGATGCGGGCGGCCAACCCGGCGATCATCCCGCGCAATCACCGCGTGGAAGAGGTGATCCAGGCCGGGGTGGCCGGGGATTTCGCACCCTTCAACAAGCTCATGAACGCGGTTCAGCAACCCTATGAGGAAAAATCTGAATTCTCGGATTACGCCGCGCCCCCGAAACCCTCCGAAGAGGTGCGCCAGACCTTCTGCGGCACCTAGCGCTGACGGGTGAAGAAGCGTTTGTTCAGGCGCACGAATTCGGCAATCACCCGCGCCAGCCCGCGCCTGTCGCGCCCCTTGAGATAGGCGGATCCCGCCAAGACCGCGATCGACGCGCCAATCATGTCGACGATCAGATCCCACATCGTATCGACCAGCCCGGATTTCTGCATGTTCAGCCCGAAGAGCTGATCCATGGCGAACTCGAACACCTCCCAGGATACGCCGATGGCCATGGCGAAGCAGAAGGTGATCAGCGCCAGCGCCCAATGCGGCGCGGCAAGCCTGTCGCCCTCGAACAGGGTCAGAACGAACAGAAAGCCGATCAGACCGAACCCCACCGCCGACCCGCCGTGGAGCGCGATATCCCACCACCAGTAACGCTCATAGAAATCAAATGCTTCGCCCAGAAAGATCGTGCCAAAGATGAACAGCACGATCCCCGCGAAGAAGCTGAGCGGCAACTGGATGCGGAACCGCGCGACCGCCAGCGCCGGCGCGATCGACAGCACGAAGGTCAGCGCCGCGACAAAGGCCAGCGACCAGCGCCCGCCGATCAACGCGGAAACGAAGGCCACGCAAAGCGTGATCCAGACCGCGTAGGTCAGATAAGCGTGGCCACGAAACGTCATTGCGCAAGGCTATCGCTACTGGCGCTGCTCTACAATCCCGGCTGTCGCCCCCCATATAAGGGCGATGAACAACGATACACTCCGCCTTGCCAGCTACAACATCCGCAAATGTGTCGGGCTTGACCTCAAGCGCGCGCCGGGGCGCGTGATGGATGTGATCAATGGCATCGGCGCCGATGTCATCGTGCTGCAGGAAGCCGACAAGCGGCTCGGCCCCCGCCCCGCCGCCCTGCCCGCGCAGATGATCGAGGCGCATAGCGATTTCACCCCTGTGGCGCTGGATGACAGCGGCGTCAGCCTTGGCTTTCACGGCAATGCGGTGCTGATGCGCGAGGGCACGCATGTCACCGCGATCGAGCGGCTCGATCTGCCGGGGCTGGAGCCGCGCGGCGCCGCGCTGGTGGATATAGCGCGGAACGGGCGGGCAATGCGCGTGGTGGCGGTGCATCTGGGGCTGCTGCGCCGGTCTCGCCAGCACCAGCTTGCGGCGATCCGCGCCGCCCTGTCGCACAAGACGCCGTTGCCGACGGTGATTCTGGGCGATTTCAACGAATGGTCGCGTGACCGGGGCATGGCCCCGCTGGCGGACGCCTTCACCGTACACGCGCCGGGATCGAGCTTTCACGCGTCGCGCCCGGTGGCGGCGCTGGACCGGATCGCGCTGAGCGACAGGCTGGCGCTGCGTGATGCGGGCGTTGCCGAAACCGCGCTGTCGCGCCGCGCGTCCGATCACCTGCCGATCTGGGCCGATCTCGAGATTTCCGGGGCACCGGCCGCAGGTTAGACCCGCGCCCTTGCCTTGCCATCTCGCGCGGGCGGACTGTCCGTGCTAGAGGGGGCGAAAGGCAACGAGGGACCGGCATATGGGTATTCTGCAGATCGCATCGCTTCTGATCGTGTTGGCGGCCGTCTTCGGCGTCATCAACTATTTCTTCCTGCGCCTGCCGCAGTCCATCGGCATCCTGATCGTCGCGCTTGCGGTGTCTTTCACCGCCATGGCGCTGGACGTGGCCTTTCCGACGCTGGAACTGGCCACGACCACGCGCGCGATGGTGCTGGAGATCGACTTTTCCGACGCTCTGCTGGAAGGCATGCTGGGGCTCTTGCTGTTCGCCGGGGCGCTGCATGTGAAAATGGAGGATCTGCGCGAACAGGCCTGGGTGGTGCTGTTGATGGCGACGATGGGGGTGGGCCTGTCCGTCGCCGTGGTCGGCGTGGGGTTCAGCTGGCTGACGGGCATGCCGATTCTGGTTGCGCTGGTATTCGGAACCATCATTTCGCCCACCGATCCGGTGGCGGTGCTGGGTGTGCTGCGCGAGGCGAATCTGCGCAAATCGCTGGAAACCAAGATCGCGGGGGAAAGCCTGTTCAACGACGGGGTGGCCTATGTGGTGTTCCTGGTGCTCGTGGGGCTGGCCTTTGGCGATGCGGGCGGGCACGGCGCCGGCGAAGCGGAGCAGAATGCGCTGGTCGGCGCGCTGTTGCTGTTCGTGCAGGAGGCGTTCGGCGGCGCGGCGCTTGGGGCCGCTCTGGGCTGGATGACCTTCCGCGTGATGCGCCGGATCGACGATTATACGCTGGAGGTGCTGATCACGCTGGCGCTGGCCTTCGGTGGCTACGAACTGGCGATCGCGCTGCATGTCTCGGCCCCGATCATGGCGGTGGTCGCGGGGCTGATGATCGGCGACGTGGGTATGAAATACGGCATGAGCGAGATCACCCGCGACTACGTGAACGCGTTCTGGAAAATGATCGACGAGATCCTGAACGCGGTTCTGTTCCTGCTGATCGGGATCGAGGTGTTTGCCGTGGCGTTTGACGCCAGCTTCCTGCGCGCCGCCGCCTTTGCCGTGGTTCTGGGGCTGGTGGCGCGGCTGGCGGCGGTGGCGATTCCGGTTCTGATGCTGCGCCCGTTCCGCGCCTTCGGCCGCGACGTGATCCCGATCATGACATGGGGCGGGCTGAAGGGCGGCATTTCCGTCGCGCTGGCGCTGTCGCTGCCGGCGGGGGAATGGAAGCCGCTGATCCTCACCTGCACCTATGTGGTCGTGGTGTTCTCGATCATCGTGCAGGGGCTGACCATCGCACCGCTGGCGCGCAGGCTGAGCCGCGAGCCGGAGCTGATGTAGGCGGCCATGGCGCACGTGCTCTCTCCCCTCGCCGCGTTCGACATCGCGGAGGATGGCCGTGCCAGCCCGGTGGCGGAGGATTGGCCGGCGGCCGCGCCGCGCGCCGGGGCCCGCTGGCGCTGGCTGCACCTGGATGTGACCAACCCCGCGATGGCCGGCTGGGCCGCCGAGCACTTGCCCGAAGTGGGCGCCGCCGCGCTTTCGCAACCCGAAACCCGGCCGCGCTGCGATGCGCTCGGGGCCGGGCTGATCCTGAACCTGCGGGGCGTCAACATGAACCCCGGCCAGGAAAGCGACGACATGGTGTCGCTGCGGATGTGGGTCGGCGAGGCGCTGATCGTCAGCGCCCGCGTGCGCAAGGTCTTTGCGGTGGATGCGCTGCGGCAGGCGGCGCTCGCCGGCCATGCCCCGCCGACGCCGGACGCCTTTCTGCTGCGGCTGACCGAAGGGCTGACCGACCGGATCGAGGCGGTCTCGCTGGCGCTGGAGGATGCGACGGACACGCTGGAAGAAGAGATTTTCGATCATGACAGGTTCGACGCCGATGCGCTCGCCCCGACGCGGCGCAAGGTGATCCGCCTGCGCCGCTATATCGGCCCGCAGCGCGAGGCGCTGAACCGGCTGGCGCAATCGCCGCTGCCGCTGATCGGCCCCGAGATGCGGCCGATGCTGGCCGAAACCGCGAACCGCGCGACCCGCGCCGTGGAAGAGCTGGACGCGGTTTCCGCCCGGCTGGCGGCGTTGCAGGAACATGTGAACGCAGAACTTTCCGCGCGCATGGGGCGCAACGGCTATGTGCTGTCGGTGGTCGCGGCGATCTTTCTGCCGCTGGGGTTTTTCACCGGCCTCTTCGGCGTTAATCTGGCCGGGATTCCCGGCACGGCCGCGCCCCATGCCTTTGCCGTCCTGACGGTGATGCTCTCGGCGCTCGGGCTGGGGCTGTTCGCGCTGTTCCGCTGGCGCAAATGGCTGTAGGCGCCGGCCTATTCTTTGGTGGAAAAGCGCCCCCGCTTGCCGTAAACCCGCGAAAAACCGAACATGAGCACCATGAAAGATACGATCATCAGCCGATGTGAGGCAAAGGGCCTGCGCATGACCGGCCAGCGCCGGGTCATCGCCCATGTCCTGCAGGAAAGCGACGACCATCCCGATGTCGAGGAGCTTTACGCCCGCGCCACGGCGGTGGACCCGAAGATTTCCATCGCCACGGTCTATCGCACCGTGAAACTGTTCGAAGAGGCGGGCATTCTGGACAAGCTGGAATTCGGCGACGGGCGCGCGCGCTATGAAGATGCCGAGCGTGAGCATCACGACCATCTGATCGACATGCAGTCCGGCGCGGTGATCGAGTTCATCGACGAAGAGATCGAGGCGCTGCAGGAAAAGATCGCCGAAAAGCTGGGGTACCGGCTGAAGGGGCACAAGCTGGAGCTTTACGGGGTTCCGCTGAAAAAGGAATAGGCCCGTTCCGGGCCGGTTTCTTGCCTCCGGCGGGGATATTTGAACGAAAAAGAAGAACGGCCGCGGGCCGCTTGCCCTTTGCGCGGCGCGGGCGTAAGGGGGCGCAAACAACTCCGACAGGCGGACCCATGGACAATTTTCGCGGCATTCTGCTGATGGTCGCCGCGATGGCGGGTTTCGCGGTCGAGGACATGTTCATCAAACGCGCCGCCGAAACCCTGCCCGTGGGACAGATCCTGCTGATTCTGGGATTTGGCGCCAGCACGATATTCTCTGTCATGGCGTTGCGCCGCGGACAGCGGCTGTTTTCACGCAGCCTGTTGTCGCGCCCGGTGATGCTGCGCAATGGCGGCGAGGTGGTGGGCACCTTCGGCCTTGTCACCGCGATCGCCCTGACGCCGATTTCCAGCGCCTCGGCCATCCTGCAGGCGACACCGCTGGTGGTGACGCTGGGGGCAGCGCTGTTTCTGGGCGAGCAGGTGGGCTGGCGGCGCTGGAGCGCGATCGCGGTCGGCCTGGCGGGCGTGCTGCTGGTGATCCGGCCGGGGCTGGAGGGGTTCCGGCCCGCGTCGCTCTTCGCCCTGTTCGGCGTGTTCGGTCTTGCCACCCGCGATCTGGCGACACGGGCGACGCCGCGCAGCGTTTCGTCGCTGCAGCTTTCGGCTTATGGGTTCGCGATGCTGGTACCTCTGGGGGCTGCGCTGCTGATCATCGCCGCGCCGCCGCAGCCGGTGAGCGCCGTCAACGGCGCCCGGCTTGCCGGGGCGATCGCCATGGGCGCGGTCTCCTATTACGCGCTGGTCGAGGCGATGCGGGTCGGCGATGTTTCGGTCATTACCCCGTTTCGCTATTCGCGCCTGCTGTTCGCGCTGATCATCGGCACGCTCGCCTTCGGCGAACGGCCCGATGCGATGACGCTGATCGGCTCTGCCGTCATCATCGGTTCGGGGCTTTATACTTTCGCGCGCGAGCGTGCTCTTTCCTCCCGGCGGAAGGGGCGCTAGAAGAACCGCAACATGCCATTTAAGCAAGACAGGACCCGTTCCATGAGCACCATCATCGACATTATCGGCCGCGAGATTCTGGACAGCCGGGGCAACCCCACTGTCGAGGTGGATGTCATCCTGGAAGACGGCACCATGGGCCGGGCCGCCGTGCCCTCCGGCGCCTCGACCGGCGCGCATGAGGCGGTGGAAAAGCGTGATGGCGACAAGGGCCGCTATCTGGGCAAGGGCGTGCTGGAGGCCGTGGCCGCCGTCAACGGCGAGATCGCCGAGGGCCTGGTGGGCATGGACGCGACCGAACAGATGGCCATTGACGCCGCGATGATCGAAATGGACGGCACCCACAACAAGGGCCGCCTCGGCGCGAATGCCATCCTGGGCGTGTCGCTGGCCGCCGCGAAGGCCGCCGCCGATTTCACCACCCAACCGCTCTACCGCTATGTCGGCGGCACCTCGGCCCGTGTACTGCCGGTGCCGATGATGAACATCATCAATGGCGGTGAACATGCCGACAATCCGATCGACATCCAGGAATTCATGATCATGCCGGTCAGCGCGGACAATATCCGCGACGCGGTGCGCATGGGCTCCGAAGTGTTCCACACGCTGAAGAAAGAGCTTTCGGCGGCCGGCCACAACACCGGCATCGGCGACGAGGGCGGCTTCGCCCCCAACCTTTCCTCCACGCGCGAGGCGCTGGATTTCATCCTGAAATCCATCGAACAGGCAGGCTACAAGCCCGGCGAAGACATCTACCTGGCGCTCGATTGCGCCTCGACCGAATATTACGAGGGCGGCAAATACGAGATGAAGGGCGAAGGCAAATCGCTTTCCGCCGCGGAAAACGTGGCCTATCTGTCGGACCTGTGCGCCGCCTACCCGATCATCTCAATCGAGGATGGCATGGCCGAGGATGACTGGGCCGGCTGGAAAGCCCTGACCGACGCGATCGGCGACAAGGTACAACTGGTCGGCGACGATCTGTTCGTGACCAACCCGGCGCGCCTGGCCGATGGCATCGCCCAGGGCGTGGCGAACTCGATGCTGGTGAAGGTCAACCAGATCGGTTCGCTCACCGAAACCCTGCAGGCGGTCGATATGGCCCACCGCGCGCGCTATACCAACGTGATGAGCCACCGTTCGGGCGAGACCGAGGATGCGACGATTGCCGATCTGGCCGTCGCCACCAACTGCGGTCAGATCAAGACCGGCTCACTGTCGCGCTCGGACCGTCTAGCGAAGTACAATCAGCTTATCCGGATCGAAGAGATGCTGGGCGAAACGGCGGAATATGCGGGCCGCTCCATCCTGAAGCTCTGACCCCGTTCATCTTTCTCGAAATATCCTCGGGAGGCCGGGGGCAGTCAGCCCCGGCCTCCCCCACCAGGCGCGCAGCAAGACGCCGGCGCCCGACAACCGTCTTGCGACCCCTCCACATCCCTCTAGACTGCGCGCATGAGCGCGCAATCCATCATCACCCATCTCGATCTTCGCCCCCACCCCGAAGGTGGCTGGTATCGCGAAACCTGGGCACAGCATTGCCCGCCCGGAACCCGGCCCGCTGGCACAGCGATCTACTATCTTCTGGAAGCGGGGCAGCACAGCCACTGGCACCGCGTCGATGCCACCGAAATCTGGCACCACTATGCCGGCGCGCCGCTGATCCTGTCGCTTTCCGAAACCGCAGCCGGACCGGCGCAGGACCGGATTCTGGGCCCTGACCTGCTGCACGGCCAACTGCCGCAGCTGATCGTTCCGCCGCAGTTCTGGCAGGCCGCCCGAACGACCGGCGAGTGGACGCTTGCAGGCTGCACCGTCAGCCCCGGGTTTCGCTTTGACGGGTTCGAAATGGCAGCACCCGAGTTCGATATTCCGCGTGCATAGCCCTTCTTTTTCGTGAAAGTATCCCCGCCGGAGGCATCGAACTCTTCCGGCGCGACATCAATTTTCTTGCCTCCGGCGGGGATATTTCCACGAAAAAGAAACGTCAGGGTTTCAGGCGGGCCGGCTGATCCGCCCGCCACCGACTGCGGCGCCCACGCCGGTGGTGCCCGGCGCGCTGGTCGGCAGGCCGCGCGCCACCCGGACGGCCAGATAGGCAAAGGCCTGCGCCTCGAGCATGTCGCCGTCGAGGCCCAGTTCTTCCACCTGCAGCGCCGGCACGCCGCAGCGTTCGATCAGCATCTCCATCATCAGCGGGTTCTTGCGCCCGCCCCCCGTGACCAGTAGCCGCTCCGGATATTCGGGGCAATGTTCCAGCCCGCGCGCGACGCAGGCCGCCGCGGCCGCCGTCAGCGTGGCTGCGGCATCGGCATCGTTCAGCCCCGCCACCATCTGCGACAGGACGGCGAAATCGTTCCGGTCCAGCGATTTTGGCGGGACGCGCAGGAAATAGGGGCGTTCCAGCAGCATTTGCAGCACGGCCTCGTCCGGCGTTCCGGATGCGGCGAGGGCCGCGTCCTGATCATAGGGCAATCCACGCCGCGCCTGCATCAGGTCATTCAGCGGCGCATTGGCCGGGCCGGTGTCGAAGGCCAGCAAGGCGCCAGGCGCCTCGGGGCGTGCTTGGGCGGGGTCTACCCATGTCAGGTTGCCAACGCCGCCCAGGTTGACGAAGGCCAGCGGCGCCGTCGCGCCGATCCATTTCGTGCAGGCGAAGTGGAAGAAGGGCGCCAGCGGCGCGCCCTCGCCCCCCAGCTCGACATCCGAGCTGCGGAAATCCCAGACCACGGGCAGGCCCAGCACCTCTGCCAGCACGCGCCCGTCGCCGGCCTGATGCGTGCCTTTCCCGTGCGGATCATGCGCCAGGGTCTGACCGTGGAAGCCCACGAGATCAACCTCGCCGAACCCCGACAGGACGGCGGCATGGGCGGTTTCGACCACCTCGGCCGCCTCTTCGACGCCTGCCTCGCCCGGCCAGCGGCCAAGCGCGGCGGCGATGGTGCCGCGTTCGGCGGCGGAATAGGCGCGATAGGCGGTTTCGCCGAAGCCGAGGATGACCTCGCCGTCGGTTTCGACAATCGCCGCATCCACACCGTCCAGCGATGTGCCAGACATCGCCCCCAGCGCCCGTACCGGCCCCGCTTTCAACATGGCCTTCCCCTTCAAACCCCACACCGATATATGAGTGGCCGAAACCAGCGGAATGGACAAGTGAGCCGATGACCTACCACCCCAAATCAGACTTCCTGCGCGTGATGATCGAACGCGGCTTTCTGGCCGATTGCACCGATTATCAGGGGCTGGACGATGCCCTGATTGCCGGTGTGGTGCCCGCCTATATCGGCTATGACGCGACGGCGAAATCGCTGCATGTGGGGCATCTGCTGAATGTGATGATGCTGCGCTGGCTGCAGAAAACCGGGCACAAGCCGATCACCCTGATGGGCGGCGGCACCACCAAGGTGGGTGACCCGAGCTTTCGCGCCGACGAGCGCCCGCTGCTGACGCCCGGCGAGATCGACGCCAATATCGCCAGCATGAAGCAGGTGTTCGCGAAATACCTGAACTATGGTGATGCGCCGACCGATGCGCTGATGCTGAACAATGCCGAATGGCTGGACGATCTGAACTACCTCGACTTCCTGCGTGACATAGGGCGGCATTTCAGCGTCAACCGGATGCTTTCGTTCGAATCCGTCAAGTCCCGGCTGGACCGCGAACAATCGCTTTCCTTCCTGGAATTCAACTACATGATCCTTCAGGCCTATGATTTCCTCGAGCTGAACCGCCGCTATGGCTGTCTTTTGCAGATGGGCGGGTCGGATCAGTGGGGCAATATCGTCAACGGCATCGACCTGACCCGCCGCGTGCTGGATCATGAGATCTACGGCCTGACATCGCCGCTGCTGACCACATCGGACGGGCGCAAGATGGGCAAGAGCCAGGGCGGCGCCGTCTGGCTGAACGAAGACATGCTCAGCTCTTATGAATTCTGGCAGTTCTGGCGCAACACCACGGATGCCGATGTCGGCCGCTTCCTGAAGCTTTACACCGAACTGCCGCTGGACGAGTGCGCGCGGCTGGGTGCGCTGGAGGGGGCCGAGATCAACGCCGCGAAGATCATCCTGGCCAATGAGGTCACGACGCTTTGCCACGGGGCCGATGCCGCGCTGGCGGCCGAGGCGACGGCCTGGGAGGTCTTTGCCAAGGGCGGCACGGGCGACGATCTGCCGACGCTGCATCTGACCGCGGCAGAGCTGGGCGACGGCATTTCCATCGTGCAGCTGATCACCCGTTCCGGGCTGGCCAAATCCGGCAAGGAGGCCAAACGGCTGATCGCCGAACATGGCGCGCGGATGAATGACGCGCCGCTGACCGACGTGGGGCTGATGATCGACGCCGCCGCGCTGGCCGAACCGATCAAGCTGAGCGCGGGAAAGAAGCGGCACGCGCTGGTGGTGCTGGAGGGATAGGAGCCCGGGCACGACCGGTGAAAAATGAAAAGGCCCCCGGTTTTCGGGGGCCTTTGCCGTTTCAGGCGATGGATCGTTCAGCGGCGGCGGCGGGCAAGGCCCAGACCGGCCAGCGCACCGCCCAGCAGCACCACGCCGGCGGGCAGCGGTACCGGCGCCGGGGCCAGCGCGGCAACAGCCGAATAGGCATAGCTGCCATCGCCGAAGATGAAGTTTTCCCAGCCGAACAGGCTCATCCGCGCCGCGCCCTTGCTGTTGCTCAGCGCAAGGTCGAGCACGCCCGCCTCGTCGAGGCCGACCGTGTCGATATCCGCGAACAGGAAATCATCGAGCGAGACCGTGTCGTTTCCCAGCCCGCCGTCCAGAACCGAACCGCCCGCGATCAGGCCGAAGGCGGTGCCGTCGAGCGCCAGCAGGTCGTCGTCGTCGCCCATGTCGATGCCGCCGATCAGCGTCGAGAGCGCGCGCAGCGCGACCACGTCATTGCCCGCGCCCAGATCGATCGCGGTGCCGGAGGTGCCTTCGATCACGCCGCCGGCGTAGTTGTCGACGGTCTGGCTCGACAGGTTGGCGGGATCGACCAGAATGCCGATCGTGCCCGAGATCCGGCCGTAGTTGTGGATGAAACCGCCGCCCAGCTCGCCGCTGTCAAAGTCGATGGCGGCGTCGAGGGTGGAGAGGATCGAGCCGGTCTTGAAGTTCCAGATCGTGCCGGAATCAATGTCGATCGAATCCTGCGGGTCGCTGAGATCCGTCCCGATGTTCTCGATCCGGCCATAGTTCTGGATCAGCGCGCCGTTGGCGATCTGGATGGCATCGTCCGCCGCCTCGATCACGCCGGTCTTGCGGTTGGTGATGGTCACGCCGTCGTCGCCGGTGACGCCCTCATCGGCGCCGGAGATGGTGCCCCGGTTGATCAGGGTCAGGTTGTCCGCGCCCTGCACGCCCTCGTCGGCGCCCTGGATGGTGCCCCGGTTGGTCACGGTGGCGTCGTCATCGGCGTTGACGCCATCCTTGGCGGTGCTGGTGATCGTGCCGCGGTTGACGAGGGTCAGGCCCTTGTCGGTCTGAACCGCATCGTCGCCGGTGCTCAGGACGGTGCCCTTGTTGACGAGCGTCAGGTTATCGTCGGTCTTGATCGCCTCGCCGCTGTTCTGAACCGTGGCGGCGGGGCGCACGGTCAGGGTGATGTCGTCCAGCGTGTCGAAATCGAACCCGTCGGCATCGATGCCGGTGCAGATGACGCTTGCGCCATCAGCAGGATTGTCAGGCGTGCAATCGGCAAAAGCCGGCGATGCCGCGAACGGCAGAACGCCGAGCGTGGAGAGAAGAAGAAGTTTTTTCATGGTTGCCCCCGCAAACAATAAGTCGCAGCCGGTTTAGCCCTGAAAATTAACAGTTTCTTGATGATGGGCGTTTCTGCGTCGCGAACAGTCCGTTTCCGGATGCCCGCATCCCCGGAAATCCGTGAAAGGCGGGCGCCGCCGGGCAGCGGCGGCCCCTGCCCCTGTTCCGAAGGGGCCGCCCGTACCGATCCCGGCGCGCGGGATCGGGCCGTGATTACTCGGTCACCCGGACGGTGGCCATCATGTCGGGCCGGCCGATGACGGCGCCATTGCCGCCGGCGCCCTTCTTGATCGCGTCCACCACATCCATGCCCGCCGTCACCTTGCCCACGACGGTATATTGCCCGTTCAGATGCGGCGCCGGGGCGAACATGATGAAGAACTGGCTGTTGGCCGAATTCGGATCGTTCGAGCGCGCCATGCCGACGACACCGCGTTCGAACGGCCTGTCGGAAAACTCCGCCGGCAGATCCGGCAGCGCCGAACCGCCCATGCCCGCCATGCGCATGTCGCCGCCCGTCCTGCCGAACTCCACATCGCCCGACTGGGCCATGAAGCCGGGGATGACCCGGTGAAAGACGACGCCGTCATAGGCGCCATCGGCGGCAAGCTGCGCGATGCGGGCGGCATGCAGGGGGGCCACATCCTCGAACAGGTCGATGGTGACGGTGCCGTTCGCCTCGCCCTCCACCTCGATCTCGATGCCGGTGGCCAGGGCGGGGCCGGCCAGAACGGCAAGCGCCAGCGCGAGCTTACGCATCCGCGGCCACCTTCACACTGATCATCCGGTCGGGGGACGCGGGCGGCTCGCCCCGGGCGATCTTGTCCACGTGTTCCATCCCCGAGATGACGCGGCCGTAAACGGTGTATTGCCCGTTCAGGAAGTTATTGTCGGAAAAGTTGATGAAAAACTGAGAATTGGCCGAATTCGGGTTCTGCGAACGTGCCGCGCCCAGCGTGCCCCGGTCATGCGGCAGTTTCGAGAACTCGGCCGGAAGATCGGGCAGGTCGGAGCCGCCGGTGCCGGCGCGGCGCAGGTTGAACTCCTTTTCCGCGTTGCCATTCGCCACGTCGCCGGTCTGGGCCATGAAGCCTTCGATCACGCGGTGGAAGACCACGTTGTCATAGGCGCCGGCGCGGGCCAGTTCTTTCATCCGCTCGGCATGTTTGGGGGCCACGTCGGGCAGCAGCTCGATGGTGACGGTGCCGTCCTTCAGCTCCATGAGAATGGTGTTTTCGGGATCCTTGATCTCGGCCATGTGCCGCTCCTCCTGTCTGGTTTGCGCGGACACTAATCCGGCGGGGCGATGAAGAAAAGCCGGAACCGCCCCAGAGTTGTTGACGCCCGGCGGCGGATCGGGGTGTATAGGCGGCATGTAGCCTTAGTGAGGGAGCCGAGCATGGCCTGGAAGACACTCGATGATCTGGATATGGCCGGGAAGGTTGTTCTCGTGCGCGTGGATATCAACGTGCCGGTCGAGGACGGCAAGGTGACCGACGCCACCCGGATCGAGCGGATCGTGCCCACGGTGAACGACATTCTGGCGAAGGGCGGCAAACCGGTGCTGATGGCGCATTTCGGCCGCCCCAAGGGCAAGGTCGTGCCGGGCATGAGCCTGAAGGTCACCCTGCCCGCGCTGGAAAAGGCGCTGGGGCGCGGGGTGATCTTCGCCGATGACTGTATCGGCCTGCCCGCCAAACAGGCGGTGGCGGCGATGAGCGCGGGCGATGTGCTGCTTCTGGAAAACACCCGCTTTCACGAGGGCGAGGAAAAGAACGACCCGATGATGGCGGCGTCACTGGCCGCGTTGGGCGACATCTATGTGAATGACGCGTTTTCGGCGGCGCACCGGGCCCATGCCTCGACCGAGGGCATCGCGCGGCTGCTGCCCTGTGCCGCCGGGCGGCTGATGGCGGCGGAGCTGAAGGCGCTGCAAGGCGCGCTTGGCAATCCGCAGCGGCCGGTGGTCGCGGTTGTCGGCGGCGCCAAGGTATCGACCAAGCTGGAACTGCTGGGCAATCTGGTGACCAAGGTCGATTACCTGGTGATCGGCGGCGGCATGGCCAACACGTTTCTGGCGGCGCAGGGCATTGATGTGGGAAAATCGCTGGCCGAACATGACATGACCGCCACCGCGACCGAAATCATGAAAAAGGCCGAAGCGGCCGGATGCTCGATCGTGCTGCCGAGCGATGTGGTGGTTGCCTGGGAATTCAAGGCCGGGGCCGAGAACCGAACCGTCGCGGCCGATGCCTGCCCCGCCGATGCGATGATCCTGGATGCCGGGCCCGAAACCGTGAAACGGATCGAAGAGGTGTTTGGCAAATGCCGCACGCTGATCTGGAACGGGCCGCTGGGGGCGTTCGAGATTCCGCCCTTCGACAGCGCGACCAACGCCGCTGCGAAGAAGGCGGCGGCGCTGACCACGGCCGGCGCGCTGGTGACGGTGGCCGGCGGCGGCGACACGGTGGCGGCGCTGAACACCTCCGGCGCGGCGGCGGCGTTCAGCTATATCTCGACCGCCGGCGGCGCCTTCCTGGAATGGATGGAGGGCAAGACCCTGCCCGGCGTTGCAGCGCTGAACGGCTAGAGGCCGCCAAACCCGCCGCTGTTAGCGCGAACCCTGTTGCCAGCCCGCCCCGGGCCTTCTAAGCCCAAGACGAATTGCCGTTTCGCAAAAGGAAAGTTGTTATGAAGGCGACGCGTACTGTCCAGAAGATCCTGTCGAATTACGAGGGCGAAACCCCCGGCGTGAAGGCCAACCTGTGCCGCATGCTGATGCAGGGCAAGCTGGGCGGCACCGGCAAGATGATCATCCTGCCGGTCGATCAGGGGTTCGAGCATGGCCCCGCGCGCAGCTTCGCGCCCAACCCCGAAGGCTATGACCCGCATTATCACTATCAGCTGGCGCTGGACGCCGGGCTGAACGCCTATGCCGCGCCGCTGGGCCCGCTGGAGGCCGGCGCCGACACGTTCGCCGGGCAGATCCCGACCATCCTCAAGGTCAACTCGGCCAATTCGCTGATGTCGGGCACCGCGGGAAAGAACCAGGCGGTGACCGCCTCTGTCGATGACGCGCTGCGCATCGGCGCCTCTGCCATCGGCTTTACCATCTACCCCGGCTCGGACATGGCCGTGGACATGATGGAAGAGATCACCGAGATGCGCAAAGAGGCGCAATCCAAGGGGATCGCCACGGTGATCTGGTCTTATCCGCGCGGCGAAGGCGTGACCAAGGACGGCGAGACCGCGATCGACGTGGCCGCCTATGCCGGCCACATGGCCGCGCTGCTGGGCGCCCATATCATCAAGATCAAGCTGTCGACCGATCATCTGATGCTGCCCGAGGCCAAGAAGGTCTATGACGAACAGGGCATCGACATCTCGACCCAGGCCGCGCGGGTGGCCCATTGCGTGCAGGCGGCCTTCAACGGCAAGCGCATCATCGTCTTCTCGGGCGGGGCCAAGAAGGGTGCCGACAGCGTATATGACGACGCGCGCGCCATCCGTGACGGCGGCGGCAACGGCTCGATCATCGGGCGCAACAGCTTTCAGCGCTCGCGCGAGGATGCGCTGGACATGCTGGGCAAGCTGGTGGACATCTACAAAGGCAAGGGCTGAGGCCCGGCCCGCAGGGAAGCGCCCGCGCCGATGCGCGGGCGCTGCCTCCGGCGGGGATATTTTTCGAAAGATGAAGGGGATGGGCGGCGCAGGCGGGACCTGCGGCGCGCGCGTTGTTTCGGGTGGTGATATTTCGGTGCATTCGGCGCCGAAAGGGATTCACAAGCGGAATCACATGTGCCATCATACCGCCATCCGCCCGCGAAGAGGCGGCCAAGAGGCAGTGTCATGAGTGGTTCCCGCAAACGTCCGGCATTGGGTGTTGTCGTCTATTTCGCGATCGCATTCTCGCTGGCGACCTATTTCACCTTTGCCGCCGTACAGGGCGACTATGGCCTGTTCCGCCGCATTCAGGTGGCCGCCGAGGCCGATGTGTTGAACCGGGAGCGCGCCGAACTGGAGCGCCAGCTTGCCGAGATGCAGAACAAGACCCGCCGTCTGTCGGATGATTATCTTGATCCCGATCTTCTGGACGAACAGGCGCGCAGCGTTCTGGGCCTGATCCGCGCCGACGAAATCGTCATTCGCTAGGCCTGCCGCAAGGGTGCGGCGCAATTGGTTCTCGAAATCCGCCCGGCAGTTTGATATAAATGGTTTAGCATTAAACTATCTTCAGATTTCGGGGGGAGCCCACCGCATGGCCACACGAAAAACCGTACGAAAACCAAACACTTCCAAGGAAGAGCTGCTTGGGTTTTACCGCGAGATGCTGCTAATCCGGCGATTCGAGGAGAAAGCCGGACAACTGTATGGCATGGGGCTGATCGGCGGGTTCTGCCATCTCTACATCGGGCAGGAAGCGGTTGTCGTCGGGCTGGAAGCCGCCGCCGAGGACGGCGACAAGCGCGTCACCTCTTATCGCGATCACGGCCATATGCTGGCCTGCGGCATGGATCCCAAGGGGGTGATGGCCGAACTGACCGGGCGCGAGGGCGGCTATTCCCGCGGCAAGGGCGGCTCGATGCACATGTTTTCCAAGGAAAAGCATTTCTATGGCGGCCACGGCATTGTCGGCGCGCAGGTGCCGATCGGCGCCGGGCTGGCCTTTGCCGACAAGTATCTGGGCAATGACCGGGTGACCTTTGCCTATTTCGGGGATGGCGCCGCGAACCAGGGACAGGTCTATGAGACCTACAACATGGCCGAGCTTTGGGATCTGCCGGTGATCTTCGTGATCGAAAACAACCAGTATGCTATGGGCACCTCGGTGCAGCGCTCGACCAAATCGCCCAGCCTGTGGGAACGTGGCGCGGCCTATGGCATCCCCGGCGAAGAGGTTGACGGGATGGATGTACAGGCGGTGAAGGCGGCCGGTGAAAAGGCCGTCGCGCATTGCCGCGCGGGCAAGGGCCCGTACATCCTGGAGGTCAAGACCTATCGCTATCGCGGCCACTCCATGTCGGATCCGGCGAAGTATCGCACGCGCGAAGAGGTGCAGAAGATGCGCGAGGAGCGTGACGCGATCGAGCATGTGCGCGAATTGCTGCTGACCGGAAAGCACGCCACCGAGGATGAGCTGAAGGCGATCGACAAGGACACCAAGGCGATCGTCAACGATGCTGCCGAGTTCGCCAAGGAAAGCCCCGAGCCGGCGCTCGATGAGCTTTACACCGACATCTACGCAGACGCCTGAGGGGGAGACCAAGAGATGGCAACCGAAATACTGATGCCCGCGCTATCCCCCACCATGGAGGAAGGCACGCTTGCGAAATGGCTGGTCAAGGAGGGCGACACCGTTGCCTCGGGCGATATCCTGGCCGAGATCGAGACCGACAAGGCGACGATGGAGTTCGAGGCTGTCGATGAAGGCATCGTCGGCAAGATCCTGATCGCCGAGGGCAGCGAGGGGGTGAAGGTGAACACCCCCATCGCCGTGCTGGTCGAGGAAGGCGAGGATGCCGGTGCCGCCGTCAGCGCCGCCCCTGCCTCCGCCGCGCCAGCCGAAGAGACGCCTGCCGCGGTTCCAGCCCAGCCGAAAGCGCCCGAAGTGGTGGCCGAACCCGACGTGCCCGAAGGCACCGAGATGCGCTCGACCACCGTGCGCGAAGCCCTGCGCGATGCGATGGCCGAAGAGATGCGCCGCGATCCCACCGTCTATCTGATGGGCGAGGAAGTGGCGGAATATCAGGGCGCCTACAAGATCAGCCAGGGCCTGCTGGATGAGTTCGGCGCCAAGCGGGTGATCGACACGCCGATCACCGAGCATGGCTTTGCCGGCATCGCCGTGGGGGCGTCCTTTGGCGGCCTGCGCCCGATCGTGGAGTTCATGACCTTCAACTTCGCCATGCAGGCGATCGACCAGATCATCAACTCGGCGGCCAAGACGCTTTACATGTCGGGCGGGCAGATGGGGGCGCCGATGGTGTTTCGCGGCCCCAACGGCGCCGCCGCCCGCGTGGGGGCCCAGCACAGCCAGGATTACGCCGCATGGTATGCGCAGATCCCGGGCCTGAAAGTGGTC
Organism: Actibacterium sp. EMB200-NS6; assembly: GCF_001305615.1. GTDB lineage: Bacteria > Pseudomonadota > Alphaproteobacteria > Rhodobacterales > Rhodobacteraceae > Actibacterium_A > Actibacterium_A naphthalenivorans. The sequence goes on along the minus strand of NZ_CP010869.1, from coordinate 1,672,038 downwards.
ATGCCCTATTCGGCCGCCGATGCCAAAGGTCTGCTGAAAAGCGCAATCCGCGACCCCAACCCGGTGATCTTCCTGGAAAACGAAATCCTCTATGGCCGCAGCTTCGACGTGCCGGTGCTAGAGGATTTCACCGTCCCCTTCGGCAAGGCGAAGATCTGGCGCGAGGGCACGGATGTGACCATCGTCAGTTTCGGCATCGGAATGACATATGCGCTGGAAGCCGCTGAAAAGCTTGCCGAAGACGGGATCAGCGCCGAGGTGATCGACCTGCGCACCCTGCGCCCGCTGGATTATGACACGGTGATCCGCTCGGTGATGAAAACCAACCGTTGCGTGACGGTCGAGGAAGGCTTCCCGGTGGGCTCGATCGGCAACCACCTGTCGGCCTATATCATGACCAACGCGTTCGACTACCTGGATGCGCCGGTCCTGAATTGCGCGGGCAAGGATGTGCCCATGCCCTATGCCGCGAACCTTGAAAAACTGGCGCTTGTGACGACGAAGGATGTCATCGACGCCGTCAAAGCCGTGACCTACCGCTAAGGAGCCGACGCGATGCCCACAGAAATCCTGATGCCCGCGCTCTCCCCCACGATGGAGGAAGGCACGCTTGCGAAATGGCTGGTCAAGGAGGGAGACGTGGTGTCTTCCGGCGATCTGCTGGCCGAGATCGAAACCGACAAGGCGACGATGGAGTTCGAGGCTGTCGATGAAGGCATCGTCGGCAAGCTGCTCATCGCCGAAGGCAGCGAGGGGGTGAAGGTGAACACCCCCATCGCCGTTTTGCTGGAGGATGGCGAAAGCGCCGATGACATCGGCAACGCCCCTGCCCCTGCACCCGCGGCCAGGAAAGAAGCGGCGGCAGCACCGGTGGCACCAGCCGCAGCGCCCGCCCCGGCAGCCCCGGTGGCAGGTGGCGGCGCACGCGTTTTCGCGTCCCCCCTTGCGCGGCGCATCGCCGCCGACAAGGGGCTGGATCTGGCCCAGCTCACCGGGTCCGGCCCGCATGGGCGGATCATCAAGGCAGATGTCGAAGGCGCGACCGCAGCCCCCGAAGCCGCCGCGCCGGCGGCAGCGGCGCCCGTTCCCGCCGCCACCACGGCGATGCCCGCAGGCCCGGCCACGGAGACCGTCCTGAAAATGTATCAGGGCCGGGAGTTCGAGGAGATCAAGCTCGACGGGATGCGCAAGACCATCGCCGCGCGCCTGACCGAGGCCAAGCAGACCATCCCGCATTTCTACCTGCGCCGCGACATCCGGCTCGACGCCCTGCTGAAATTCCGCGGCCAGTTGAACAGGCAGCTCGAAACGCGCGGCGTGAAACTTTCGGTCAACGATTTCATCATCAAGGCCTGCGCGCTGGCGTTGCAGCAGGTGCCCGACGCCAACGCCGTCTGGGCCGGCGACCGTGTGCTGAAGCTGAAACCGTCGGACGTGGCCGTCGCCGTGGCGATCGAGGGTGGGCTTTTCACACCCGTCCTGCAGGACGCCGACAAGAAATCGCTCTCGGCCCTCTCGGCCGAGATGAAAGACCTTGCCGCCCGCGCCCGCGACCGCAAGCTCGCGCCGCATGAATACCTGGGCGGCAGCTTTGCCGTCTCGAACCTGGGCATGTTCGGCATCGACAATTTCGACGCCGTCATCAACCCGCCCCATGGCGGCATCCTGGCCGTCGGCGCGGGCGTGAAAAAGCCCGTGGTCGGCGCTGATGGCGAACTGGCCGTGGCGACGGTGATGTCCGTGACCCTCTCTGTCGATCACCGGGTCATCGACGGCGCGCTCGGGGCCGAGCTTCTCAAGGCGATCGTGGAAAACCTGGAAAACCCGATCGCCATGCTGGCCTGATCAGCCCTCTTTCGCGCCCGTCGATGACCTGCCTCAAGGCAGGCGCCGGCGGGCGCGCTATTCTTGCGCCATAATCAACCCCGGAGGGACGTTATGGACTGGAAGAACGAGCTGGACGAAGCCAATACCTACATGGATGATTTCCGTGCCGTGCAACCCGACACCGCCGACGGGTTCACCAAGCTCCACGGGGCGGCCCTCGCCGCAGGCAAGCTGACGACGAAAGAAAAAGAGCTGATCGCGCTTTCCATCGGCATCGCCAAGCAATGCGTTGATTGCATCGGCTTTCACGTCAAGGCAGCCGTCGCCGCCGGCGCCACGCGCGAAGACATCGCCGAAACCGTCGGCGTCTGCGTCATGATGGGCGGCGGTCCGTCCTACATGTATGGCGTCAAGGCGCTGCAGGCTTACGATCAGCTCTGCGCCTGAACCGGCATCGGCGGGGCGCCGTCAGGCGTCCCCACCTCCCGGAAGCAGTTGATCCATCGTCACAGACGGCTGGGCGCACCCGGCCTTGCCCACGATCTTCGCCGGCACGCCGGCCACGGTCGTCGCCTCCGGCACGTCGTGCAGCACCACGGAACCGGCCGCGATGCGCGAACAGCTGCCAACCCTGATATTGCCCAGCACCTTTGCCCCGGCCCCGATCAGAACACCGTCGCCGATCTTGGGGTGGCGGTCTTCCTCTTCCTTGCCGGTCCCGCCCAGCGTTACTGAATGCAGCATCGATACGTTGTCGCCCACCACCGCTGTCTCGCCGATGACCACCGAATGGGCATGGTCGATCATGATCCCGCGCCCGATCCGCGCCGCAGGGTGAATATCCACGCCAAATGATTCAGACACGCGCATCTGGATGAAATAGGCCAGATCATGCCGGCCCTCCTTCCACAGCCAATGCCCCACGCGATAGGCCTGCACCGCCTGGAACCCCTTGAAATACAACAAGGGCTGCAAATAGCGATGGCAGGCCGCGTCACGCTCGAACACCGCCACCACATCGGCCCGCGCGGCATCCGCAAGCGACGGGTCAGAGGCATAGGCCTCATCCGCGATCTCGCGCAGCATCTGGTCCGACATCTCGCCCGACGACAGCTTCAGCGAAAGCCGGTAGGCCAGCGCCGCCTTCAGTGATTTGTGGTGCAGGATGCTGGAATGCACCAGCCCGCCCAGAAGCGGCTCATCCCTGATGGCGGCCTCCGCCTCCTGGCACAGACGGTTCCAGACCGGATCTACGGTGGTAATTCTCGCGCGCGTTTCGGCCATGGCCTTCCCTCTCGTTTCAGGCGAAGCCTACAACAGATAGGGGGGCGGGGACAATTTCAACATTCCCTTGCGCGGAATTGTGATCAGCGCCGGGCGCGGACGCGCAACGCCGCACGCCCCCGGTTCTCCGCCCGCCATGCGGCCAGCGTCTCAAACACCAGCGCCAGACAGCGGCAATACTCCGCGTCATCCAGAAACGGTTCCGCCCCCCGCACACGCGGCAGCGCCACCGCCATCAGTGAGCCATTGCCCCACGCCCGATGCGCCCGGCCGAACCGTTTGCGATAGGCATCCGCCGCGGCCGCCCTGGCCAGCATCCCGCGCAGGGCGGCGGCGCGGGCGCAATCAGGCAGCGGCAACAGCGCCCGCGCGGCCGCAACCACATCACCATGCAGCACCGGCCGCATCAGCTCGGCAGGGTCAGCTCGCAATAATGCACCGCCAGCCGCACGGTGCCCCCCGCGAAATCGCCACCCTCCGCCGTCAGTTCCAGCGGCTGCGGCGCATAGCCGGTCAGCGGCGCGCCCAGAACTCCCTGAGCGTAGGACCCCTGTCCCAACCCCAGGCCGCTGCCAAACCGGTTGTCCGCCCCGCCCGCGCCCAGCCGCCAGCTTGCGAGCGTGCCGGTGATGTCCGACACCACACGCGCCGTCACCCCGAACACCATGGCATGCGACGGGATCAGCTCCACCGTCGTATTGCTGACGCCCGCCGAAATCACGTGATCGAACTCCAGCACATGAAACCGCATCGCCGCTCCGCTGGCCGAGATCGCGGCGACGCCGCCAACCCAAGCCGCCCCGTCGAACACAAGCTCCGCACCACCGACGATGTCCCAGCCGCGCCACCCCGCCCGCGGCATCGCAAACACCCAGCCACCGCCGGCAAAAATCGCAACCTCGCCATCGTGCCCCGCCCATTCGTTCACCGCATTGGCGGCAACGGCGTGGCAATCCCCCTCGGCCGCCGTCACGGGCGGCACCGTCTGGTCAAGGCTCTGCAACCGAAGCTGCACCAGACCGTCCAGCCGCATCAGCGCCTCGTTCACCGTCACATGTTTCTGCGCCTGGGCCGCCTGAACCAGCGGCAGCTGCATCTGCGTCGTCTCATCCATTGATTATGATCCTCTTGAAAAGCCCTGCGCCGAAACGTTCGGAAACCTGCGCCACATCGATGAAATAGGGCGCGGCCACACCGTCGCCCGCCTGCTGCGCCGCGCCATAGCTCCAGTTCGGGGCGGCAACCGCCACTTCCCGCAAAACAGCCTCGCCGCTGTCGCGCACCCGGATCAGATATTGCTCCTGCGCCTCGCCCAGCGGCACATCGGGCGAAATCCAGCTGTCACCGTCGATCCTCGTGCGGCGTATCCACGACAGGTCCAGGTCTCCGGCACCGGTCCGCCTGGCCCGAAGGTGGCATGGCGCATAGGGCCGCAGCCCGACCCCGTCGAACGCCTCGACCGCGTGGCTGTAGGATGGATCGTCATGGGCCCGCCCCGCCGGCCCGATCCGGTAGTGCCGCGCCAGAGCGCGCGCGTTCTGGGCAAGGTCGATCTGCTGCGGCGCGCCGTTCAGCGCCACAAACAGGCTGCCCACGGGCCACACATCGGGCATCAGCCCGTCGCTGCCCGCCTGCCCGCGCAGCCGCATCCGCAACTCATAGGTATCGGGCCCGACAAGCAGGGCCTCGGCAAACTGGAACACCTCCCAGTTCCCCGATGATCCGTCGCCGATCGCCGCCGCATTCGCCCCGTTCAGAACCTCCGCCGGGGTCGCCGATGCCAAGCTGCCGCCATAAACCCGAACCCGAAGCGCCGGGCCTCTGTCCCATCGCGCAGGCTCGGCCGCGTAGAGCGCCGTCTCGGTCGCGCCGATCACCGACGGCTGGCTGACGCTGATATTCAGCACATAGCCGTCATCCTGCGCCGCCCCGTACACGGCCACGGAGCCCGGCCACGGCGTCGCCGTCACTGCGAGGTGCGGCGCATGCGCCACCTCGTCTCCGGTCAGCAGCGGCAGGTCCAGAAACTGCGGAAACACCGGCACCGGCGCCACGAATGGCGTCAGGCTCACCCGCTCTTCCGCCGCGTCGGATGGCGTGTACACATCCGGCTCCACCCGAACCGCCTCGATCACCCGCGCCTCTGCCATCTCCAGCCGGTCGATCCGGTACAGCGCCTCCCCGGCCCCGGTCTCGATCCCGATCACATCGCCCGCGCCCAGAGGCAACCGCGAGGGCGGCAGCGCAAACCGCGCCCTGTCGCGCGCTACGCGTGATTCCGCCAGCCACCGCTCGGTGATCACCCGCCCCTCGGCCTGGGTCAGGACCAGCGGCAAGCCCGAAACCGAAACGCCCATGCTGGCATCATCGGGGAAAATCGCCTCGGCCGAGCGGGTCTCATAGTCCGCATCCGCCTCCACGAAGGTCAGCCGCACACGCCCGGCAGTCTCGGCCTCGGGCGCGCGGATGGCCTCGAAATCGCCGCCGCGCCCATCGGACACGGCCAGCGTTTCCCGCGCGATGCCGGCCTGAACGCGCCCGGTCCGATTGCGGAAGGTCAGCGTGCCCTCGCGCTCCACCGCGTCAAAGCCATAGGCCAGCATCAGCGGCTGCAACTCCGCCCGCGCCCCGTTGATCTCGTCCAGCGAATACCCGCGCACCACGCCATAAAGCCCGGAGGTATCCACCGCCCCCACGCCCGAGCGCCCGCAAATCTCGCGCACCACCGCCGCCAGCGCCTGAGACGACGCCCGCCCGTTCAGCCAATGCCCCCGCGCATAATTCCCGCCATCGCTCCAAAGGGCTCTGTTGCCCGGAAACTGCGGAAACGGTCGCGCATCCCAGGCCCAGACATGGGCATACGACATGTCGATCATCGGCCCGCCGTAGATCTCCGAAACCGGGTTGCGCGCGGCATCGCCCCAATAGTCGCCGACCGCCCGCAGATACTGCTGCTGGATCATCTCGTCCCGAACCCCGGTGGAATAGTTCGGCAAGCCCGATTCCGAGGATTTCGGATCGACGAACCGGTTCGGCTGATTGGTACCCTTGTCGACCGCCGCGCAACCATATTCGGTGAACCACACCGGCTTGGATTGCGGCACCCAGGCCGTCGGCGTGGCCTGCCGCACCCCGCCGATCCTGTCGTGATGCGGGTTCAGCCACCAGTTGCGAATGTCCTTGAACCGGAACACCCAGTCTTCGCCATGTGCCCCGTCGGTGATCGGGCTGCGGTTCTGCACCGCCGCCGCCTGATCCGAGGCATAGTGCCAGCTATACCCCTCGCCCCCCTCGATATTCGACTGAAGATACTCCAGCGCATAGATCGAGCCCCAATGCGCATCGGCATGGTCCACGCCGTCACGCCAGTCGGAAAGCGGCATGTAATTGTCGATGCCAATGACATCGATCTCCGGCGCGGCCCAAAGCGGATCGAGGTGGAAATACACATCGCCCGATCCGTCCTGCGGATGATAACCGAAATATTCCGACCAGTCGGCGGCATAGGTGATCTTCACATTCGGCCCAAGGATCGCGCGCACATCGGCGGTCAGCGCCACAAGCGCCTCCACGGCGGGAAACGAGCCGTTCGCACCGCGGATCTGGGTCAGCCCGCGCATCTCTGAGCCGATGCAAAAGGCCGAAACACCCCCGGCCGCCGCGCAGAGATGCGCATAATGCAAAATGAATCTGCGATAAGACCATTCGGCCGGCCCGCCATAGGCCACGGTGGTGCCGGGCAGCGCCGTGAAATCGCCCGGTACCGCCGTTCCGAAAAACGCCGCGACCTCCGCTTCGGCCGCCGCGCTTTGATCGGGCGTTCCCGCCACGCCGGGCGCAAGCGATGTGGTGATCCGCCCACGCCAGGGCAGTACGGGCTGACCCTGCGCACCGGTCCAGGGGTCGGTCAGGCTGTTCCCGGTCAGCTGATCCATCAGGATGAAGGGGTAAAACACCACATCCTTGCCCGCTGCCTTCAGCGCCGCGATCGCCTCGTATACCGATTGGTCCGTCGGCGTGCCGCCGTAAACCGCGCGCCCGTCCTGTTGCGGCACCGCCTGCGCCTGTGCGCGCAGGGTCGAAGACACCTGCCACGGCATATTCGCACCCTCCGTCTGGGTCTGCTCCACCTTCGGGCGCAGAGTGCACGCACCGCAGCGCAGATCGTCGCCGAACCAGCTCACCACCAGCATCGTGGAGCCGCAGCCAGGCAGTTCTTCGGTCAACATCTCCAGCGAAGTGGAAAAATCGGCCTTGCCCGACGGGCTGTTCACATTGGCCGAACCGCCGGCCCCAAGCCCGCCGCCGTAATGCACCGGTGTGGTCGCCAGCGCATATTCGCCCGTACCGGGGATCAGCGCGACGCCGGAAACCAGCTGTGCCAGATTCTTCGCGGCCGGATCGTCACTGTCGACCGGGCGCACCACTTCGAACGAAAACTGTGGCACCCGGTTGCCATAGGGCTGCAGCGCGAGATCCTCGAACACCACATAGGCCAGCCCGCGATAGGCCGGCACCGCGCCGGCCCCCTCCACCGCTTCCATCTTCGGATCGGCAAGCTGGCTCTCGCTGCCGGTGTAAACGCGCATGTTCACATCGTCGCGGGCAATCTCCACCCCATCCGCCCAGATCCGACCCAGGCGCGAGATTTCGCCCTCACAGATCGCGATGGCCAGGCTGACCGAATAGGAAAACTCGGTCACCTCGGGCGCGCCCTTGCTGCCGCCGGACGTCGCCGTGCGCTCGCGGAACCGCGACGACCAGATCACCTGCCCCGACAGACGGTTGCGCCCGAAGCTGCGCTTGACGGGCGCGCCCTCGCTGGCGCCGGTGATGCGAAACCGGTCAACCTTGCCGGCCTCCACCACCGCCGAACCGCTGCCCAGAAGCTTCTGGTCGATGACATTGCCCAGCGTCGCGCCGACGGCCCGCCCGATCACGACCCCCGACAGGCCAAGGACCGAGCCACCGATTGCAGATCCGACGGCCGCACCGGCCGCCGACAGAATGATCGTCGCCATCAGGTTCTCCTGCCTGGAAATTCAAAACGCGCCACGATACGGCGGGTCCAGGGGCCCGACTGCGGGCTTTCGACAACCCCGTGCCCGCTGTATGCATGAACAAAGCTCGCATCCGCGCCAACGCCCGCCTGCAGTGCCACATGTTTGGCCACCGCACGCGCGCGCATTCGAAACAAGATCACATCACCCGGCGCCGCCTGTTCAAGCGGCTTGCCCGGCATGTGCCGCGCCAACGCACGCCACAGCCGTTCGTCGGCCCCGGCCTCGCCCCAGTCGGGCGTATAGGCGGGTATCAACTCGGGTTCGTGCCCGTACAGCGCCCGCCAGACACCGCGCAGCAGGCCCAGGCAATCCGCCCCGGCCCCGCGCACCGATGCCTGATGCCGATACGGCGTGCCGACCCAGCGCCGCGCCTCGGCGGCGGCCTCTCCACCGATCCCGCTCATCCCGACAGGCTCCCGCCATCGTTCAGCCGCCCGCGCACCGGATAACTCAGCACCCAGTCCTCTCCCGGAATATGCGGAAAGCCGCGGAAGTTTATGAAATTGCTGAATTTCACCTTGCAGGTCTCCGCCCGTCGATCGCACCCCGCCTCCAGCCGCAACGTGTCACCCGGCGCCACGGCGGCGCGCAGACCCTCCCACAGCTCGACGGTACGGGTGCCATTCTCATACCGGTCGTTCTTGATCACACCGATCAGCCCCGCCGCCGCGCCATCCAGCACCTTCAACCGTCCGGCCTCGAACCAGCGCGGCTCGAAGCCGTTGACCGCCGCGAACCGGAACACCCGCGCCTCGGCAACCTCCTCCACCGGCAGCTCAACCGAATAGCCCGGCTGGCCCAGATCGAAGCGGCACCGCGCATCGCCCAGAACGGCGGAACAGGGCCTTTGGTACATCTGCCCCTGCGGCTGGTTCAAAAGCTCGGTCAACCCGCGCAGCTCGGCCTGAAAGGCACCGCCCTTGCGGGTGATCTCTCCCAGCGCGCCGGAAAACAGCATCACGCGGTCGGCCGGCGCCGCCCAATTCACCAGCCACGCGCGGATCGACGCGCCATCAAACCGCCCGGCCAGAATATCGGCCTCGGTCACGGCGGCGGCGGTCAGCGCGCCCACCGCCTCGGAATTGTCGACCGACAGGCCCGTCGTCTGGCTCAGTGCCCGCGCGGTCATGCCGGTCTGGGCGTGGAAATCGACCCCGTCGAAACTCAGCCCGGCGTCATGATCGGTAAACCCCATCACCACCCCGTCGGCGCGCGTGATCGCCCAACAGCGGCACAGGGTCGTGGCGCCGCTGTCCAGATGCGCCTGCATGGCGTCCGACACCGGCATCAGACCCGCACCTCTACAATCGGAACGCGAGGCACATCGCCCGCGCGAAAACTGGCCACCGAAGTCTGGATGATATCGGTGTCAAACCGCACAGGCACATCGAATTCAAACCCCGCCGTGACCTCCGCCCCGATATCCGGCGCATCGGTCAGGGTCACAAGACCCGTCGCCGTGTCCACCTCGAAATGCACACTTTCCACCAGCGGGTCGCCGTCGACGCCGACGCGCACCGTGCCCCGCACCGGCTTGGTGATCGGGCGGGTATAGGTCGCCTGCCCCGAGGCATAGGTCTTGGTCAGCTGAAACACCCTGGTGGCGCCATCACCATGGGCAATCAACTGATCGTCAAACGCGGCCTCCGACAGCGGCAAGCAGGATTTGAAATCCGACCAGTCCTTCCAGCGAAAGCCGAAAAGCTGCCCCCGCCGCGCCTCGAAAAACGCGATCAACACCTCTACATCATCCAAAGAGCGCATGCCCACCCCCGCGTCATAGCGCCGGCGCGCATGCTCCCATGGTGTGTTGCGCTCTTCGAACCCGTTGGCCAGCGTCACGATTTCGGTGCGCCGCTCGGGCCCGCCGACCGAGCCGAAGCTCAGATTGGCGGGAAACCGTACCTCGTGGAAATTCATGTCCCCTCCTCAGCTGTTGCGCTGGCCGCGGCTCAGCGCGCGGCTCAACTCGGCCGCGATCTGGCTCTGGCTGCGCTGAAAGCCCTGCACATCCGGCGTGCTGATATTCATCGTGATGTTCACCGCCCGCCCGCCGCCATCGGCACGCACGCCCAGCCGGCCGTCGGCGCCGCGCGTCAGCGGCATGATCGCCTCCGGCCCCGCCTCGCCCATCAGGCCGGTGCCACCGCGCATCGGAAAGGTCGTGGGCCCCGATACCACGCCGCCATTGGCAAAGGGCATCACCCGGCCCTGCGTGAATCCCGCGCCCCTGGCAAACGGCACCGCAGCGGCCACCAGCCCCTCGATCCCGCCCGCGATCAGCCCGCCCACATGGTTCTGCACCGGGGTCACCGCCGCCGAATAGGCCGTGTTCAGGATCGACCGGCTGACCTGGTTCAACGCATCCGACAGCTTGTCCCCGTCAAACACCAGCCCGTCGAAGGCCGAGCGCAGCCCCCGCCCGATCGACCGCGAGAGCGAGCCCACCTCGCGGTTGGTCAGCGTCACGCTTTCGCGCATCCGCACCAGTTCTGCATCGAAGGCCGCCGCGACCTCTCGGGCATTGCCCAGGCTTTCGCCAAGGCCCGACACCTGATCGTCGAACCCCTCGAGCCCATCCAGTTCCGCCATCGCTCAGACCTCTCTTTCACTATCGGGAAAGGCGCGCGCCAGCTCGTCCAGCCGCGCGCGCCCCATCGGGGCGGTGCCGCTGCCATGCCCCAGCATCAGCAACAGCTCGGCAGGCGTCAGCGCCCAGAACTCCGAAGGCCGCAACCGCAGCCCCGTCAGCCCCGCGCGCATCAGCCCCGGCCAGTCAAACCGCGCCATCGCCGGCCCCCGGCACGGTAAAGGCGCGCGCCAGCAGCAGCGCCGCCACCCGCGCCGCCTCGACAGGGCCGCCACCGACCTCCGCCCCAGCCAGATCCTCCGCCGTTCCGGACCAGCCGCCGCCGCGCAACCCCGCCAGCAACAGCGCCAGCACATCGCGGGTGGCGAACCGCCCGCCCTCGAACCGCTCGATCAGTGCCACCAGCGTCTCGGCCTCCAGCGCCGCCTCCAGTTCGGCCAGGGCCCCCAGCGTCAGTTTCAGCACATGGCGGCGGCCACCCAGCACCAGCGCCACCTCGCCCGCATAAGGGTTCGCCATCAAATCGCCGTGAAGCTCAGCGCGCCGGCCGAGGCCAGCGAAAGCTCGAACGTCGCCTCGCCGTTGTGGCTGCCGGCATATTCGATCGCGGTGATCTGGAATGCCCCTTCGACAATCCCGAAATCGGGGACCACCACCTGAAAATCGGGGGTCGTGCCGTCAAAGAAAATCTGTCGCGCACGTTCATCCGTCGCATCGTCCCGGAACACGCCGGACCCCGAAATCGCCGCCGATTTCACCCCCGCGCCGCCCAGCAGCTCGCGCCAGCCGCCCTGGCTTTCCAGGCTGGTCACATCCACCTGCTCGGCGTTGAAACTGATCCGCGTGGCGCGCAGCCCCGCGATGGTAGTGAAACTGCCACCGCCGGTCAGATCGAGCTTGATCAGAAGATCCTTGCCATTTTGGGCCGTCATCATGGTCACTCCGAAAAAAGGTTATTGGTCATCCACGCGGGCGCGGAAGGTCAGGTCGATGCGGCGCATGTCGCCATCCCCGGCCCGCCGGGCCCGCGCCCGATCGAACGTCAGGCTCACCAGCACGCCGCGCGACAGCGTCAGCGGCGCGTCGATCAGCGCATCCGACAGCGCCGCGGCCACCGCCTTGGCGCCGGCGAACCCGGCGACGCTGCTCACCACGCTGATGGTGAAAATATGAAGCGCACCCTTGCCGGTCTTGTCCGACCGGTCGCGCACGTCCTCCTGGCCGAGGCTGACATAGGTCACGGGCAGCGCACCCGGCGGCACCGCGTCATAGATCGCCCCGCCCACCAGCGCGCCAAGGGCCGTGTCGGCCAATAGATGCTGATACACCGCCGCCTGCAAAGCGGCCGAAACGCCATAGCTCACGCGCCCACCTCCTCTTCGGCGAAACAGATCAGGTACTGCGCGGCGGCGTCCCGCTCGGCCACCGCAAGAATTCGAAACAGCCGTGCGCCTTCGCGAAACCGCTGCTCCGGCCGCGGGCGCGACGCTGCCCCCTCGGGCGCGCCGCGCACCGTGATGCGATACGGCACGCGCGACAGCGTGGCGAACTCTCCCGCCCGCTCGCGCCCCGACCCGGGCCGGACCTCGGCCCAGAGCGTGCCAAGCGCCACCCAGCTTTCGGCAAAGCCCCCCGAGCCGTCGCCCACGCGCTGCGGCTCTTCCAGAACCAGCCGCCGGTTCAGTTGCGGCAGCCCCTTCATGCGGCGCCCCCGCCCAGTATCCGCACCGTGCGCCAACGCTCCAGCAGGGCCAGCACGCCGAACGGCATCCCGCCCTCGCCAAACGCCGCCTCCGAGCGATGCTCGTAGTAATGCGCGGCCAACAGCATCACCGCCTGCGCCAGATCCTCGGGCACCAGATCCCATGTCGCGCCGAACCCGGCGTCGAACAGCACCTCGACGCGCCCGCCCAGCGGGATCACCGGCAGGCACGCACCATCGGCGGCGATACGCGGCCGGTGCGTGTCCTTCTCCAGCCGATAGCTCGCCGGGTCCGCCACGATCATCGCATCCTGCCGGTCGAAAATGCCGACCTGCGAAATCACCGCCACCGGCGCCACCGGCAGCGCCTGCCGGCCGGTATCGCGCCAAGCGGTCAGCGTCCAGGCAAAGGCCCGTGACAACAGCACCTTTCCGGTGCGCCCCTCCACCGCCGCCATCGCAGCCCGCAGCAACGCCTCCAGCAACACATCGGCCGACCCGTCGTCGGCAAACCCGGTGCCCAGCCGCAAATGGTCCCTGAACTGGCTCACCGGCAGTGCCGCGGCGGGCACTGTGGTCTGCTCGATCAACATCATGTGGAAACCTCCAAATCGTCCCCCGGACATCAGGAAAATGGCGCGCGCCGCCCGCATTGCTCGGACGGAGGGAGCAGCTGGACAACGCGAAAAAACCCCGGCGCGCGCCTGAACCACCCCCGCAACCGCAGGGGTGGCCCGTTCGCGGCGCCTTACGACACCGCGAATTTCAGAAGTTTGATCGCCGCAAAGTCGCTGACATCACCACCCACCCGCTTGGTGGCATAGAACAGCACATGCGGCTTGGCCGAGAACGGATCGCGCAGCACGCGCAGGTCGTTGCGCTCGGGAATGGTGTAGCCCGCCTGGAAATTGCCGAAGGCGATGGCAAAGGCGCCCGGCGCGATGTCCGGCATATCCTCGGCCACCAGCACCGGATAGCCCAGCAGTCGCGCCGGTTCCCCGGCGGCCAGACCGTCCGACCACAGGAAGCGGCCATCGGCATCCTTCATCTTGCGCACCACGCCCGTGGTCTTGGAATTCATGACAAAGCTCGCACCGGCGCGGTATTCCGCCCCCAGCGCATAGACCAGATCGAGAATCGCATCCGACGGCGAAACCGCATCGAAATCGCCATCCGTGCCGGTGGGAATGTAGCCAAGGTTGCCCCAGCTCCACAGCGTGTCATCCACGGTCGCATGGGTCAGGATGCCCTTCGGCTTGTCCACGCCGTCGCCGCTGACAAAGGCCGCCGCCTCGGCGCGGGCGAACTTGTCGGCGATGCGCCCGGCCAGCCAGACCTCGATGTCGAAGGCGCTGTCGTCCAGCAGGCGCTGGCTGACCTTGGGCATGGCCGAAAGCTCGTGCAGCGGGATCGACACACGGTCGATCTGCGGCGTGCTCGTCTCGGACTGCGTCGCGGTCTCCGTGGCCCAGCCCGACCCGATGTCGGTGTGGTCCACCAGCACGTCAAACGACGTGGCCTCCACCTGCACCACCTGCGCGATGGAGCGGATCGAGGCGGTGGAATTCAGCACGCCCTTGATCGCCGCAGCGGTCTCGGGGTCCACCAGAAAGCCGCCGTCGCCGGCAACGGCGGTGGACATCGCCTTGCCCTCCACCTCCAGCCCGCGCAGCGCGTCATCATCGCCCGACCGCAGATAGGCGGCAAAGGCCTTCTTGTGCGGCGCGCCGGTCTCGGCGCTGGTGGCAAGGGCGGGGCGCCCGGTGATAAGGGATTTCCGATCCAGCATGGTCAGTCGCTCTTCCTGTTGTTGAAGCTTGAATTTCACATCGGCCTGAAAGTCCCTGAAATCACTCAGGAAGCCGGTCAGTGCAGATTTCACCTCGGCCACGGGCGCCGCAGCCCCCCCCGACTTGGTCTCGGTCTTGGTCATGTCTCAATCCTGTCTGAGATTGGTCTCGGACCGGGCTCGATCGCCGGTCAGCACATGGCGGGCGCCGTTGAAGGCCTCCGCCATTTCGCGCAGCAGCGTCTCGGCGGGATCATCCGCCTTGGCGCCCACCCGCGCATCGGGAAGCATCGGAAAAGTCACAAGCGACACTTCCCAAAGCTCCACCTCCGCCAGCAGGCGCCGCCCGCCCGCATCCTTTTCGGCCCGCTTGGTGCGGTATCCGATCGACAACCCGTCAATCGCCCCCGCCTCGATCAGCGCCGCCGCCTCGCGGCCCTTGGCCACATCGCTCAGCAAACGCCCCCTGACATAGAGACCCTGCGCATCCTCGCGCAGCTCGTCCCAGATGCCGATCGGCTGCGCCGGGTCGTGCTGCCACAGCATCTTCACCCGCCGCCCCGCCGCCTCCAGCGCCTTGAGTGAGCGGGCATAGGCCCCGGCCTGCACCACGTCGCCGCCCTGATCAACCTTCCCGAACAGGCTGGCATAGCCCTCGATCCGCGTGCCGTCCGTTACCGTCAGCACGCTGTCCGCCCGGCAGAACTTGTGTTCCAGCCCCATCCCGTTTTCCGTCATCGGCAATTCCCCTTTCACGGCGCCACCGTCAAAAGCGATGTCACGCCCTGCGCCAAAATCACGGCGACCACGCCGTATACCGCCAGCCACAGCCGCTTCTCGACCCGCTCCTGGCTGGCCTCGATACGGCCCAGCCGGTATTCCAGCGCTGCCCAGCGTTCCTCGGCCACGCGTTCGTTCGCGTCGATCCGGGCATTGGCGACCTCGAACGGAGCGTAAAGAAACTTCGAGCCGCTCCGCTCCGCCGCCGCGCTCATTCCTCCTCCGCCAGCTTCGGCAACCCGAGCAGCGCGCGCTTTTCCGCATCGGTCAGGAACGTCGCCTCGCTGACCCGGCGCCACTGCCCGTCCCGCTCGGCGGCCAGCGCCGGCACCTGATCCAGGTCGGGCCGCAGCTCCACCGCCTCGCCGGCGAACCGCGCCAGGAAATCCGAAACCGCCGCCGCCACCCGCGTGGCCAGAGGCACCACCGTCAGCCGGTAAAATGCGCGGTTGGCCTCCTGATAATTCGCGTAGGTCGCGTCGCCCGGTATCCCCAGAAGCATCGGCGGCACCCCGAAGGCCACCGCGATCTCGCGCGCCGCGGCTTCCTTGGTTTTCTGGAACTCCATGTCCGAAGGGCTGAATCCCATGGGCTTCCAGTCCAGCCCGCCCTCCAGCAGCATCGGGCGCCCGGCATTCGCCGCGCCCTGATGATAGGAAAGCATTTCATCCTGAAGCCGCGCATATTGCTCTTCGGTCAGGCTCGCCTGCCCGTCGGCCCCGCGATAGATGATCGCGCCGGAGGGCCGCGCCGCATTGTCCAGCAGCGCCTTGGACCAGCGGCTGGCGGCGTTATGCACATCGAGCGCCGTCGCCGCCGCCTGCATCGGCGACAGGCCGTAATGATCATCCTGCGGATGGAAGCTCTTGATGTGGCACAGCGGCGGAAGCGCGCCCGTCATGTCGAACCGATGCTTGCGCCCGCCCACCGCATAGTCATAGGCGACGGGCCAGCCATCCGCGCCGGGGATCAGGCTCATCCGGTCCGAACGCAGCACATGCAGCTCCAGCGGCACGCCACTGTCGCCGCCTACCGCCTCCAGATAGCCGTTACCCGACAGCAGCAACTGCCCGAACAGCGCCTCGAACAGCTCCGCCCGGCCCTGCGCCGCATTCGGGCGCCGCACCAGATCGAGCACCGGATGCACGTCATAGCGCCGCTCGCGGTCCTGCAGCACCAGCGGCAGCGCCGCCGCCGCCTCGGCGATCAGCTTGACCGAGCGGAACCCCACCGGATTGCCCGCAAACCCCGCCTTGGTCAGCGACACCGTATCGCGCGGGCTCCACGCCACCCGGCCCGCCCCGTGCCAGGCCACCACCTTGCCGCTGGCGCTCGCCTTTTTCTCAGGCGCCGCAGGTTCTGCGCGCCGAAACATGTTGAATACCATGTGAAGCTCCTCAGTCGTCCGGTTCGCCGCCATCGGGCAGCACGAAACTCCCGCCGCTCATCGGGGCGCGCTGCGCCACGGGCGGTTCGGCAGAAAACTTTCTTGCCTCCGGCGGGGATATTTGGGGAAAGATGAAGCGGCAGGCTAAAGCCCGCGCACCCGTGGTCTGCGCCAGCGTGCCGCCGGTTCGATCATCAGCTCATGCAGCGCCCAGACAAGGGCATCCACCCGGTCCGGGCTCCCCTTGCCCTGATAGCCCTGGGCGGTCATCCGGCACATCTGATCCTCGAGCGCGCCAAGCCCGCGCAGATGCGCCACCCGTCCCTGCTCGTAAAGCGCGGCGACGGGTTCCGCCCGCGCGACCTTGCCCTTCGCGGCCCGGACCGCCCGAAACGGCACCAGCGGGTCGATCTGGCGGATCACGCTTTCGACCATATCGCCCCCCTGATTGACCTCTGCCACCAGCCGCTCCGCGCCGTGGCGCTCCATCGCGGCAATCGCCGCCTCGGCCCAGGTGGTGGGCGATGCGGCGGCGACGCTGGCATCTTCCAGGACCACCGCGCGCCAGTCCTGCGGGGTGCCCTGCACCCGCGCGCCCACCACCAGAATGCCGCATTCGTCCGAGGCGTTCGTGCCCGTCACCGGCGGATCGATCGCCACCACGATCCGGTCCAGCGGCGGCGCCTTGTCCAGCCGCGTCGCCTCCAGCCCGGCCGAGTTCCAGAGTGCGCCCTCCGCATCCTCCAGCAACACCCCGTCCAGTTCCTGCCGGCCCAGCCGCGACCCGGCATAGCGGCTGCGCACCTCATCCAGGAAAGACGCGGCCAGGTAGGCGCGGTTCGCCTCGGTCGGCGCATGGGTCCGCACTGTCGATGGGTTGGCCAGTATGGTCTTCAGCACCGGCACGTTCCTCGGCGTCGTCGTCACAC